>NZ_JALQDD010000038.1:0-392166 GCF_023631405.1 Caballeronia sp. GAWG2-1 | reverse complement strand
CTTCTCTCGTTGATTCTTGCCGATAACGTCCGAGCCTCAACGAGAGGACCGTATCTCCTTGCGGCCCTCTGGGTGAAGAGTTTTAGCCCGCTTGTTAGCGGGCTTTTTTTGCGTCCGATCAAAGCGACGGTACGACATGCTCCCTCGAAAACCACGAGCGATAAATCGTCTACCGCGTCGAAGATAATCCGCCAGCAAATTTATCCGGTTGACAACGCTTTTTGGCCAGAGAAACCTGACGTTGTGCAATGCACCAATCTGGCTGAATCGCGGCAGAAGCCAGGAATACACGTCACGCCGCTCAACGTTCATCTTCGAGGTCCGTCATGCGACTTTCCATCCTGCTGGCTGCACTCACGACCTGTCTGACCTGTACGGCACGCGCAGAAAATCCGGCTTCGCCACAAGACTCGGCCATGTACCTTTCGAGTGTCGTCGGCAATTCGCAGATGAACGCAAATCCGCAACTGGCGCAGCCAGTCAGCGCGTCGTCGGACAAACCATGCACGTCGCCCGGAAGACGGGTTCAGCGGGACATCCGGGGGTCGATCGACGGTGGCTCGCGCTGCGACAATGCAACGGCCACCGCGTTCTAACGACACGCGCGAAGCAGCGTGTTGACGATTGCGACGCGTGCATCACTTTAGGTGTAGCTGCTCGACGACAAGCGCAGGACAACAAGTTCACTCAGAGGCCGCTCAAGTGCGAGCGCGGAAACGGCCCTAGCATTGCTCGATGCATCGCGCACCTTCGCGCCGCCAAAAACCAGCACGCGCAATGCCGCGCTGAAGAGGAAGAGGGACGCGCCTTAAAAGTCGTCGGAAAAACTCAGTTCATAGTCGACGCTCGCGCCAACGCGCAACTCACGGCCCGCGCCGTCAAGAGCAATCGCGTTCTGCCCGAACGTGAGGCCGCCATCTACACGAGCATTAGCGCGCCAGCCCATCATCACGTCGAGCGGTTCGTTGGGCCATTGCGCGTCGCGCACGCCGTGCGTCTGATCGACCGTCGTGATCGGACAGCGCGCGCACGGCTTCACCATGCGCAACACGATGCCATCGACCGAGATCGTATCGATGAAGTCTTCCTCGAAGGCGTCGAGACCGCTCAAGACGACATTGGGCCTGAAGCGATTCATCGGCACGCGCGGCGCGCCCTTCGCTTCGAGACGCGCGTTGAGATCGTCGAGCGAGGCGTGGTTGGTGACGAGCAGCGGAAAGCCATCGGCGAATTGCGTGGGTGCGTCGGCATCGCGCGTCCACGTCTTGCTCGCGAGGCGCGTGACGTCGTCGGCAAAGCGCACGAGCCGCACGGGAACGCCGAGGCGTGCGGAGAACCAGCGCGCGGCGCTCACGCCTTCGTCTAACGCCTCGAAGTGATCGCGCCAGACATTCACGGCAACGCGCGCCGGGTCTTTCGCGCGCGCAAGCGGCACTTCGAGCGGTTCCGCAGTATCGGGGGAATTCAGCACGAGCGCATCTGCCGTGAGCGTTGGAATGATGCGCGCCATCGCCGGGAATTCGCGTTGCGAGACGAAGCGCCCGTTTTCGTCGATGACCATCCAGTGGCGATCCCACGGAAACCCGTGAACGGCGAGCTGCACGCGATCGAGTGCGATTGCGCCGCATGACTTGACTGGATAGACGAATAGCGCGCTGATGGTAGGCATGATCGGGGTGTTCGATGGCGCGAACCGCTCTTCTGGAAAAGCGCCATTGTCCCGTGCTCATATTGTTCCGGCAAGCGGTGCGCTCATACGCTTTATAACCGCTTCCCCGCATCCGCCGTGACGCGCTCGATCAACCGCTGCACACGAAGCGCATCATCGCCGCTGACGCTCGGCGCGCGATCATCCCGCACGGCATCGAAAAAGTCCTTCAACAACGCACGATGCGCGGCGTGCGAGAAGTCCATCGGCTTCGCACCGAAGCCCGACGACGAAGGATCGCGGAACTCGTCGATGCTTCCATCGCGGAAAAACACGCGCAAGTGCCCGCCTTCGAGCGTTGCCGTGCCTTTATCGCCGATTAACTCAATGCGCTCCGGAAAGCCCGGAAACGCCGCCGTGGTTGCAAGAAGATGACCCACGGCGCCGCTCGCGAACGTAAGCGAAGCGCTTGCAAAGTCCTCGGACTCCATCGTGTGCAACGCGGTGGTCGCTGTAGCCGCCGCGACCGAGGACACATCGCCCGCCAGCCACAGAAGAATGTCGAGCGAATGAATTGCCTGCGTCAACAACACGCCACCGCCATCGCGCGCATAAGTGCCACGGCCCGGTTCGTCGTAATAGGATTGCGGCCGCCACCAGCGCAGATCGAGTCCCGCGCATGCAATCGAACCAAGCGCGCCACTCGCCTTCACTTCCGCCAGCCGCTGCACGACGGGACGAAAGCGATTTTGAAACACCACGCCGAGTTTGCATTCCGCAGTACGGCAGATATCGACGATGCGCGTGGCGCGCGACATCGACACATCGAGCGGTTTCTCTAGCATCACGTGCTTGCGCATTGCGGCGGCCTGTTCGACCAGTTCGAGATGCGTATTCGGTGGGGTGAGGACGAGCATGGCGTCGATGGTCGCGTCGTTCAATATCGCATCGACAGACGCGCCGACAGGAAACCCGTGCGCGCTGGCGAACCGTTCTACTCGTTCAGGCGAACGGCCGACGACCGCCACGACCTCCACTTCCTCACGCAATTCATTCAATGCGAGCGCGTGAGGCGTTGCAGCCAATCCAGCGCCGACCATCGCGATTCGAATTTTGCGCATCGAGCCTTCCTTGGGCGTTGATGTGTCACACGATCGTCGTCAGCTCCGGAACGGCTTCGAAAAGATCCTGAGCCAGACCATAATCCGCGACGCTGAAAATAGGCGCTTCCGGGTCCTTGTTGATGGCGACGATGACCTTGCTGTCCTTCATCCCGGCCAGATGCTGAATCGCGCCCGAGATGCCGACCGCCACGTACAACCGCGGCGCGACGATCTTGCCCGTCTGACCCACTTGATAGTCGTTCGGCACGTAACCGGCATCGACCGCCGCGCGCGATGCGCCCAGCGCAGCACCGAGTTTATCAGCGAGCGGTTCGAGCACCGTCGTGTAGTTCTCGCCATTGCCGAGGCCGCGTCCACCTGAAACGATGATCGAAGCCGAAGTCAGTTCCGGCCGATCCAGCTTCGTGACTTCACGGCTGACGAATGACGAGATGCCAGCGTCGGCTGCCGCTTCGATCTTCTCGATCGATGCACTGCCGCCTTCCGCAGCCACCGGATCGAAGCCCGTTGCACGGACCGTGATGACCTTGATCGGATCGCTCGATTGCACCGTCGCGATAGCGTTGCCCGCATAGATTGGACGCTCGAAGGTATCGGCACTGTCGACGGCGGTGATGTCGCTGATCTGCGCGACGTCCAGATGCGCTGCGATGCGCGGGGCGATGTTCTTGCCATAGGCCGTCGCGGGCGCGAGGATGTGCGAATAGTCCTTCGCGATATTCAGCACCGTGCCCTCGACATTCTCGGCCAGACCTTCGGCGAGTTGAGGCGCATCTGCAAGCAGCACTTTAGATACGCCTGCGATCTTCGCTGCCGCATTGGCCACGCCTTGCGCGTTCGCACCGGCGACCAGCACATGAATAGCGCCGCCGATTTTTGCCGCCGCCGCTACCGTGTTCAACGTCGCGGCCTTGATGGACGCGTTGTCGTGTTCCGCAATTACCAGAATCGTCATCAGATCACCTTCGCTTCGTTTTTCAACTTCTCGACCAGCGTCTTCACGTCCGGCACCACCACGCCCGCCGAACGCTTCGGCGGTTCCGCGACTTTCAGCGTCTTCAGTCGCGGCGTCACGTCAACGTCAAGATCAGCGGGCTTCAAAGTCTCCAAAGGCTTTTTCTTTGCCTTCATGATATTGGGCAGCGTGACATAGCGCGGCTCGTTCAGGCGCAAGTCGGCCGTCACCACCGCAGGCAGCTTCAACGACAACGTTTCGGCGCCGCCGTCGATCTCGCGCGATACCGTCGCCTTGCCGTCCGTCACCACCACCTTCGATGCAAACGTCGCTTGCGGCAACGCAGCCAGCGCGGCGAGCATTTGGCCGGTCTGATTGCAATCGTCGTCGATAGCCTGCTTGCCCAGAATCACGAGCTGCGGCTGTTCCCTGTCGATGAGCGCCTTCAGTATCTTCGCCACGGCGAGCGGTTGCAGTTCATCGCCGGACTCGACGAGAATGCCGCGATCCGCGCCAATCGCCAGCGCGGTACGCAAAGTCTCCTGGCACTGCGCGACGCCGCACGATACCGCGACGACTTCCGTCGCCACACCTGCTTCGCGCAGGCGCACGGCTTCTTCCATCGCGATCTCGTCGAAGGGATTCATCGACATCTTTACGTTGGCGAGTTCGACGCCGCTGCCGTCGGACTTGACGCGCACCTTCACGTTGTAATCCACTACTCTCTTCACTGCCACGAGGATTTTCATGAGCTAACCGTCCTTCAACGAATGCAAGTCTCACTTGATGATCAACACCTTCGACCGATCGAAAGCCACGGTGACGGCGACGATCAGGATCAGACCGAACACGATCTGCTGCGCGAATACGCTGATGCCGACGAAGGTCATGCCCACGCGCGCCACCGACACCAGCAGTGCACCGACGAGCGTCCGTCCAATGCCGCCCGCGCCGCCCGTCAGCGCCGTGCCGCCGACGATCACGGCCGCGATGGCCGGCAAAAGGAATTGATCGGCAAGCGTGGGCGAACCGCTTCCAAGACGCCCTGCCATCACGACGCCCGCCAGTCCCGCGAAGAACGACGAGGTGCCGAACACGAGGCACTTCGTGACCGACACGCGCACGCCCGAGGCAATGGCGGCGGGTTCGCCCGCGCCGATGGCATCGGTGCGACGGCCGAACACCGTCGAGCGATGCAGGAACAGGCAGAACAAAAACACGGCCACGCCAAGCAGGATTTCATGCGGCACGCCGAACGACGTACCCGTGGTCCATCCAAGCGATGCATTGCGCCTCTCGTCGCTGATGCCGATGGAACGCGTACCCGACAACGTCAACGCCGCCGCCGATGCAATGCCGCCGACCGCGAGCGTCGCGATGAACGAGGGAATGCGCAGCACGGTCTGAATGACGCCGCTCAAAAGCCCGATGCCGAACGAAGCCGCAAGCGCGATCACCGCCGCCATCGCGCCGTAACGCGGCAGCAGCATCGCGACGATCACGCTTGACAACGACGCCACCGCCTGCAACGAAAGGTCGATGCTGCCGAGCAAAACCACGAATGTCGTGCCGGCCGCCATGATGAAAAGCGTCGAGCTATCGGCAAGCAAACCGAGTTGTGTCGATGGCGCGAGAAAGCTCGGCTGTGCAATCTCGATCAACACGTAGAGCACGACGAGTGCGAGAAACGGCGCGTTGTCGCGCAGCTTCGCCGCAAGGGGAGCGTTCAGTTGTGGCATATCGACCTCAGACCATGTGTTCGACGATTTCGACCTGCGAAGGCTTGCGCCCGACTTCGCACGGCAGGATTTTTTCGGCGCGGCCGTCGCGCATCACCATCACGCGATGACTGAGACCAAGAATCTCTTCGAGCGTGTCGCCGGTCAGCACCACCGCCACGCCGTCCGCCGTCAGTTCGCGGATCAGCTGATAAACCTCTTCCTTCGCGCCGACATCGAGACCGCGTGTCGGATGATCGAGCACGAGGATTCGGCTGCCCGCGAAGCGCCATTTCGCGAGCACCACTTTCTGCTGATTGCCGCCAGAGAGATTGCGGCACGACGCATCGGCGCCGGGCGTCTTGATGTGCAGACGTTCGATCCATTCGTTGGCGAACGCACGCTCGCGCGCCTTCTTCACGATGCCGCCACGGCTCACCGCATTGAGACGCGGCAAGGTCAGGTTTTGCGCGACGCTCATTTGCGTGACGAGACCTTCGACCTTGCGCTCGCGCGGCACGTAGCCAATGCCCAATGCAACGGCATGATTCGCATGCGGCTTCAGATGCGTGCTGCCCACCAGCACTTCGCCGCGATCGAGCTTTTCGAGTCCCGCGATGACGCGGCACAGTTCCTCGCGCCCCGAGCCGACCACGCCCGCGACTCCGAAGACTTCGCCGCAGCGGACATCGAAGGACACGTCATCGAGCACATGTCCGAGCGACGCGTGACGCACCGAAAGCGCTACATCGTCGCGGCAAGGCTTCTGCAGATTCTCGCGGTAATACTCGCCATGCAGCGTACGGCCCACCATCAGTTCATGCAGCTTCGTCACCGACGCCGTTCCCGACGCCATCTCGGACACGACCTTGCCGTCTTTCATGACATACACGCGATCGGAAAGTGACAACAGCTCGTCGAGCCTATGCGAGACGAACACGAACGAGGCGCGCGACTTCAGTTCGCGCACGAGGCCGAAGAGAATCTCGATCTCGCCTGCTTCGAGCACGGAGGTCGGCTCATCGAGCAAGATGATCGGCGTGCCGCCCGTGCGACTCGCCAGCGACAAGGCGCGCGCGAGTTCCACCATCTGCCGCTGACCGAAGGACATGTCTTCGCAGAGCGTCAATGGATCGATATTCAGACGCACGGTCGCCAGTTCCTTCTGCGCCGCGCGCTTGAGCTTCGACCAGTTGATGCGGCCGAAGGTCACGAACTGTTCTTCGCGCCCGAGAAACAGGTTCTCCGCGACCGTCAGGTTCGGCAGGATCGACTGCTCCTGATACACCATGGCGATGCCCTTGGAGGTCGCATCGCGCGGATTGCGAATCACGAGCGGCTTGCCGTTCAGCGTGATCTCGCCCGCATCCTGACGATACGCGCCGGTCAGGAGCTTCATCAACGTGGACTTGCCCGCGCCGTTCTCGCCGATCAGACCGACGATCTCGTTGGGCCGCACGTCGATGGACACATCGTCGAGCGCAAGTACGCCCGGAAAGCGCTTGGTGACATTCTTGAGTGACAGCATGTTCATCTCCTCACGCTCATTTGACGATGCGCCGGCGCGAACGATTCAGCGCGAGCGTTACCGCCGCGATGATCAGCACGCCTTGAATGCCCTGCTGCACGTAAGGCGGAACGCCGAGCAGCACCATGCCATTGCCGAGCACGATGACGATGAGCGTGCCGACGAGCGTGTTCATCGGGCTGCCGTTGCCGCCCGCGAGCGACGTGCCGCCGACCACGATTGCGGTGATCGCCACGAACAACTGACCATCGGCGATACGCGCGTGGCCCTGACCGTATTGCGCGACGGCCAGAATGCCCGCGACGCCATAGAACGCACCGGCCAGCGCGAAGACCGCAATGCGCACGCGCGATACCCGCACGCCGCTCAGACGCGCGAGGTCCTCGCCTCCGCCGATGGCAAGCGTATGCCGGCCGAGCAGCGTGTGCTTGTAGACGAACCACGCGATTCCCAGCACCAGCACCGCGATCCACACCGACAAAGGCAAGCCGAAATAACGCGTGATGGAGATGGCGCGCAACATCGGGTCGCTCACGCGGATGGTGTTTCCCGACAGCCACGCAGTGCCGATTCCCGTCGCCACGAAGCCGACGGCAAGCGTCGTGATGAACGAAGGGATGCGCAGGAACACGTGCAGCACGCCATTGGCGAGGCCGAGCAGCGCGCCCGCCGCGATCGCCACGGCGAGCACCCACAGCCCGTAGTGGTTATCGTTGTACGAGTTCTCGACCAGCATCGACACGGCAATCGCCGCGACCGCGACGATGCCTTCCGCCGACAGGTCGATGCTGCCGAGCTGAATCACGAACGCGGCGCCCAAGGCGATGGTCAACGGAATCGCCGCGCCCACCGCGATTCGCGACAGGTTCATCGGATCGAAGAAATCGTGGTTCAGCGCGCCGATGCAAAGACCGAGCGCCACCAGCACCAGAACGGGTGCGAAACGTCGCAGCAAAGCCTGCTTCGATACCAATGGAGTCCCGGTTGTTGTTATGCGGACGGCCTGCCGGGTGGGCGCCACGGTCAACTTGTTCATCGATAAATCACCGGACCCGACACGCGGGCATAGAGGTTGTTCCAGTCACCGCCAGGCGCGGCCGCCCGCTTGATGACGTCCTGGACGTTCGCCTTCGTCACGAACGTGGCCTTGCAATACGATTCTCGCCGGTCCTTCGGCAAGGCGGCCACGTCGATCTTCTTGTCCTTCGCCTGCAAGCCCATCGACAAGCCGATGCCGCCAAGCCAATACGGGTCCCAGTCCACCGACGCGATCAGTTCGCCCGCCTTGATCGCGGCGAGTCCGGGCGGCGTGCCGTCCATGCCCGTCACCGGCATCTGGCCCGCGAGCCCCTCGGCGCGCAACGCTTCGATGGCGCCGAGCGCCATGTCGTCGTTCGCGGCCCATACGCCCTTGATCTTCGAGTTGAAGCGCGTCATCCACGCCTGCATGATCGGAAACGCCTTTTGCGAGTTCCAGTCGGCCACCTGGAAGTCGAGCAACTGGATGTCGGGGAACTTCTTTAGCGCGGCTTCGAGACCGGCCTTGCGCTCGATCGCCGGGACATTGCTGAAGATGCCGCCGAGCGCAACGACGCCGCCCTTGCCGCCCATCGCCTTGAAAAGTTGCGTCGCCGCTTCCTCGCCGTACGCGACGCCATCGTAAGAAAGATGCGCCACGTAGTTCGGGTTGTTGTCCCACGGATGCAAGTCCTTCGGCTTGTTCCAGATCGTCGTCACGAACGCGCCCGCCTTCGAGCAGGCTTCGACGATCACGCGGGCATCGGCGGAGTCGTTGGGATCGACATTGAGGACGAGATTGCCGTTGGTACGTTGCAGGAGCGCGCGAATGTCGGCAATGCCTTTCTCGGAGCTGCCTTCGGTCGTCAGCGGTACATAAGGCAGGCCAGCGCTCGCGGCAAAGCCCTGCGCGCCCTTGTTGAATGCCGCGTGATAGGGATTGGTGAGCGAGCGGAACGAACAGGCGAGCGTCGTCTTGTCCGCGCCGAGCGACAGGCTCGACAAGCCGCCACCCGCCACCGCGAATGCGGCTCCGGCGCCCAGCCTCATGAAGTCCCGGCGCGAGAAAGCCGTGCGTTGATGTTGTTCAGACATGATGTCTCCCACGAATGGAATAAATAGACGGATAGTTATTTATGGCTCGAAGAATCCGATGCTGCCGAACCCTTCAGGCGCCTACGCCACGCTCACGGTGACGTCGTGCAGCGAGCGGCCCGCGTGCGCCGCCAGTTGGCCCGTCGCGGGCGCCTTCGCCGCAACGAGTCCGCGAATCAGGTCCGAGGCTTTCTCCGCGATCATCAGCGTCGGCGCGTTCGTGTTCGAACTGACGATACGCGGCATCACCGATGAATCCGCCACGCGCAGCCCTTCGATGCCATGCACGCGCAACTGCGGATCGACCACGGACATTTCGTCGATACCCATCTTGCAGGTGCCGACCGGGTGATAGCCCGTGCGTCCGTATTGCTTCGCGTACGCCTCGTATTGGGCCTGCGTGCGTACCGAGCCGCCCGGAAAGTGCTCGCTCTTGATGTACTTGGCGAGCGCGTTCTGACTCATGATTTCGCGGCTCTGACGAATGCCCTCCACGGCCACCTTGAGATCGTGGGGATCGCGAATGTAGGCAGGATCGATGACCGGTGCATCGGCGGGATCGGCGCTGTGAAGCGTGACGTTTCCACGGCTTCTCGGACGCAGGAAATACGAGTTCAGCGTGCAGCCCGAACCGGACGGCACCGGCGGCACGCCCGCTTCCACGCCCGCGCCCGGCAGAAAATGGAACTGCAGGTCGGGCGTCGGCACGTCGCTGGCCGAATACCAGAAGGCGCCGCCTTCCGCGATATTCGATGTCACCGGTCCCTTGTTGAAGATTTTGTATTCGAGACCGGCGAGCAGCATCATGTGCTTCTTCGCATACTTGTCAAGACTGTACGGACCGTTCAGCTCATAGACGATGTCGATGTCGAAGTGATCCTGCAGATTGGCGCCGACGCCGTCGAGTGCATGCAGCGGTTCGATGCCGACGCGTTCGAGATCCGCCGCGCGGCCGATGCCCGAGAGCATCAGGATCTTGGGCGAACCGATTGCACCCGCCGTCACGATCACCTCGCGCTCGGCGCGCGCCACGATCACATTCGAGCGCGCGTTCTGATCGGCATATTCGACGCCCACCGCGCGACCGTTTTCGATCACGATGCGCGACACGAGACAGTTCGTCTTCACGGTGAGGTTGCCGCGCGAGCGCGCCTGTTGCAGATAGCCGACCGCCGCGCTGCAACGCCTGCCGCCGCGCTGCGTGACCTGATACACGCCGACGCCTTCCTGCTGAGCGCCGTTGAAGTCGCTGTTATACGGCAGGCCCGCTTCCTGACCCGCCAGCACGAAGGCCTTGGTCAGTTCGTTGACGCTGATGAGATCGGACACGCCGAGCGGCCCGCCCACGCCGTGATATTCGTTGCACAAGCGCTCGTTGTCTTCCATGCGCCGAAGGTAAGGCAGGACGCCATCGCGAAAACCCCAGCCCGTGCAGCCTTCGCGTTCCCATGCGTCGTAGTCGGCGGGTTGGCCGCGCGTGTAGACCATCGCGTTGATGGAACCGCCGCCGCCGAGCACGCGGCCTTGCGCGAACGGAATTTGCCGCCGTTGCGTTTCCGCCGCCGCGACCGTGCGATAGCCCCAGGTCAGCGGGCCGCTCGTCATCTTGAAGAAGCCGACCGGCATATGGATGTACGGGTCGGTATCGGCGGGACCGGCTTCGAGCAGCAGCACACGGCTGCTCGCGTCTTCGCTCAGACGCGCCGCGAGCGCACAACCCGCCGCGCCTCCGCCAACGATCACAAAGTCATACATTGCTGTCTCCGATTCTTTGTTCGCCACGAGTCGCGCGTGGCCGTCCGCGCGGCTCTCGAAGGCCGCTCTCGTGAACCACTCGCGCTATGCGATCCAGCGCGGCCGATTGCCAAGCTGCACATGCACGGACTTGATCTCCGTGTATTCCTCGACGCCGTAGCGTCCCGTCTCGCGGCCGATACCCGACTGCTTGAATCCGCCGATGGGCATTTCCGGTCCGCCGGTAATCGTGCAATTGACCCAGATGCGTCCGGCTTGCACATCGCGCAGACTCTTGAACGCGCCTTGCAGGTCGCGCGTCCAGATGCTCGCCGCGAGACCGTACGGCACGCCGTTCGCGAGTTGGATAGCCTCCTCGAAACCGTCGAACGGCGTCACTGAAAGAACCGGCCCGAAGATTTCGTCCTGCGCGAGCGAACTGCCCGGCTGTACGTTGCGAAACACCGTCGGCTGGATGAAGAAGCGCTCGCCATCGCTGCTGGCGTTACCGCCGCAAACGAGTTGCGCGCCGTCGTGCGTGCCTGCATCGATAAAGCCGCGAATCTTGTCGAACTGCCGCGCCTCGACGATTGCACCGACATGATTCGACGCGTCGAGCGGATCGCCCATGCGCACCTTGGCAAGCACCGCGCCGATACGTTCGACGAGCTCCGCTTCGACCGAGCGATGCACCACGAGCCGGCTGCCCGACACGCAGCACTGTCCTGCGTTGAACGCGATGCCGAAGGCGATGGCGTCGGCGGCGTCGTCGAGATCGGCATCGGCGAACAAGATATGCGGATTCTTGCCGCCGAGCTCAAGCCCGACCTTCTTCATGTTGCCGCCCGCCGCCGCGAGCACCGAACGGCCCACTTGCGTCGAACCGGTGAACGAAATCATGTCGACGTCCATGTGTTCGGCAAGCGCCTGCCCGACCACCGGACCGAGACCGGTCACGACGTTGACCACGCCGTCCGGCAGACCCGCTTCGGTGAGCAACGCGGCGAGCTTGAGCGTCGTGGTCGATGTCAGTTCGGACGGCTTGACGATCACCGTGCATCCCGCAGCCAGCGCGAAGGGCAGACGCTCCGAAAGAATGAAGAACGGAAAATTCCACGGCGTGACGATGCCGACGACTCCCACCGGCTGACGCATGACCAGCCCGAACATGTCGGCCCCGAGCGTGTCGTGCGAGTCGCCATGGACCACGCGTGCAAGGCCCGCCGCATATTCCCAGATGCCCGCAGCCGCCGTGACTTCGCCGCGCGACTGGCCGACAGGCTTACCGCTTTCGAGCGTTTCGAGATACGCCAGCGTCTCGACGTTGTCGCGAATCAGGCGCGCGGCTTTCAAAAGGACCGTTGCGCGTTGCTCGCCGGATAAGCGCGACCAGCGGCCATCGTCGAAAGCGCGCCGAGCAGCGGCAACCGCTGTATCGAGATCGCCGGATGACGCACGCAGCGTCGCGGTGACGCCCACGCCGTGCCCCGGACTCTTGCGCGTCACCCATTCAGCGGATGAGCCCGCATGACTTTTTCCGTCGATGAACATCGGCGTGCGCAGCGGCTCGTCGGGAAGATGCAGCGAGGCTGCGAGTTCGCTCAAATCACTCATATCCGTCTCCATTCAACATTTCCGCGGTGCGCCCGGCATTCGCTGCAAGCGTGAGAACAAGGTCACTGCCTCACGTCAACGGAACCCATTCTGCACCATCCGGTTACTTCCGTACAAGCCGATTTTTGGTTTATAGTCGCTGACATACCGAGTGCCTTCAGGCATCCCGACCGCTCATCCTTCGACCACGCACATGACCCTCACCCCCGCTACGCCGAGAAGCGCATCCAAGTCCGCCGAAGCCGTCGTCACCCGTCAACCCAGACAGCGGGACCCCGAAGTAACGAAGGCCCGGATTCTCGATGCCGCGAAAAAAGAGTTCGCCAAGCTCGGCATGGCGGGCGCACGAGTGGAAGCCATCGCCACGCGCGCCAAGGCCAACAAGCGGATGATCTATCACTACTTCGGCAGCAAGGAGGAGTTGTTCGTCGCGGTGCTCGAAGACGTGTATGCCGACATCCGCTCCGCCGAACTCAAGCTCGACCTCGACCATCTCTCGCCCGAGGAAGCCATCGTCGCGCTCACCACGCATACCTGGAACTACTACCTGAAGAACCCCGAGTTCATGACGCTCGTGAACAGCGAGAACCTGCATCGCGCGCGGCACGTCAAGAAGTCGCAGCGCTTCAAGGAATTGCACCAGGGCTTCATTTCGATGCTGCAACGTATCCTCGATCGCGGCGTCGAGGCGGGCGTGTTTCGTAGTGGCGTCGATGCGCGGCAACTGCATATCACCATGGCCGCCATCGGCTATTACTACCTCACGAATCGCTTCACGAGCGGCGTGATCTTCGACATCGACTTCATGGACAAGGCTGCACTCAAGAGCCGTCTCGACTTCAATATCGACACCATCCTGAGGCTCGTGCGGCCTTGAAAACGGCACGGCGAGCATCTTGGGCAGCGGCGTTGCCATGTCACGCCACCTTCTCTTGCGCCGCCGACATACGCGCGAGCAACGCTGCATCGACGAGCGGACGAAACGCCATGCGCGCCAGCACGTCGCGCTCTATATCCACGCCGTCCGCAACCTCGATCAGCCGCACGCCTTCGGCTTCCAGCCGGAACACCGCCCGCTCGGTCACGTAAAGCACTTCCTGCGCGCTGCGCAATGCTTGCTCGCCGCTGAACGTGATGTGCTGCACGCGTTCGACGAGCTTCGGCACGCTGCCCGGCGACACGATCTTCAAGCGCGTTCCCGCCTGTTCGACATCCAGCCCTTTCGCCTCGAAACTCCCGCAAAACACGATCTTGCGTGCGCCTTGCGTGATGTCGATGAAGCCGCCCGGCCCGACGACCGTCGACCCGAGCTTCGACACGTTGATGTTGCCTGCGCCATCCATTTCGCCCATGCCGAGAAAAGAGACATCGACGCCGCCGCCGCTGTAGAAATCGAATTGATCGACACTCGACAGAATGGCGTGCGCATTGCGCGCGGTGCCGAACATGGGGCCGTCGAGCATCGCGCCGTTGTGAATGCCCTGCTCGACCGATCCCCAAAACGTGCCGAGACGCCCTTGCTCCGCGAGCAGCGCGGGAATGCCGCCCGGAATGCCGAAGCCGAAGTTGGCCGATTGTCCTTCGTGCAGTTCGAGCGCCGCGCGTGCCGCGATGATGCGGCGAATGCCCGTCGGCACTTCGTAGAAGCCTTCGCCGATGGTACACAGCGCTTCACCGCTCAAGGCCGCGTCGTAGTCCGACACCACGCATTGCACTTGCTCCGGTGTCTCCACGAGCGTGTCGACGAGAATGCCCGGAATGCGCACGAGCCGCGCCGGCACGTAGCCTTCCGGGGCGCGCTCCTTCACCTGCACGATCACGCGGCCGTCGCTGTTATGCGCGGCGAGCGCGGCGGCGTAGACATCGAGGTCGGCCGGTTCGCGGCGCAGCGTGACATTGCCGCTCTCATCCGCCGATGAACCGCGCACGATGGCGAAGTCCACCTTGAACGGCTTGTAGCGCAGGTATTCGCGGCCATCGAGTTCGATCAGCTCGACGAGGTCTTCGCTTGCGAGCTTGTTGATCTTCCCGCCATCGATACGCGGATCGACGAAGGTGCGCAGTCCCACATGCGTGACGAGTCCGGGCCGCCCCGCGCCAATCTCGCGCAGCAACGTGCTGATGGCGCCGGCGGGAAAGCTGTAGGCCTCGAAGGCGTTGTCGCGAGCGAGCTTCTGCATGGCGGGCGCCCAGCTCCAGTGTCCGCCGATCACGCGTTTGACCATGCCCTCATGCGCAAATCGGCCGAGGCCGCTGCCCTTTGCGTCACCGATGCCGAGCGCGTGGACGATGGTCAGATCGCGCGGATGTCCCGTCTCGAGAAAGCGCTTTTCGAGTTGGGCAAGCACGGCGTCGGCTTCGAGCAGCCCGCCGCCGGAACCCGCGAGTGCGATGGTCGCGCCATCGAAAATCTGCCCGACCGCAGCGGCAGCATCCGTCCACTTGTTCACTGAAAGCTCCTTTGGGAAGCAGCCGCAAAAGCCATTGACAGCGGCCATTCGTTGGTCTTAAATAACCCACCAGATGGTTACTTGCTGCGAATGTTGGCACACGAAACCTCTGAATTCAAGCGGTATTTCGACTGGCTGCGGGTAAACCTTCAACGCAAGTCCTGCCGCAAATATCTGATCTGACGATATGCATGGAGACAACATGAGACTCTCGGAAACGCACGAGCAAATTCGCGACACGACGCGGCGGTTTGCGCAGGAAGTCATCCGGCCGCTGGCCGAGGAACTGGATCGCGAAGAGCGTTTTCCAGCGGAGATCTACAAGCAGATGGGCGAACTGGGACTCTTCGGCATCACCGTGCCGGAGCAGTTCGGCGGCGCGGGAATGGACGTCACGGCTTACGCGCTCGTGATGGAAGAGTTGTCGCGCGGCTATGCGTCGGTGGCGGATCAATGCGGCCTGCTCGAACTCGTCGGCACGTTGTTGAGCGCGCATGGCAGCGACGCGCAACGTGCGAAGTACCTGGAGTCTTTGCTGCGCGCCGAGTTGCGTCCGGCCTACTGCATTACCGAATCCGACGCGGGAACGGACGTTTCCGGCATCCGCACCACGGCCACGCGCACCGCCGACGGCTGGGAACTCAGCGGCGCGAAACTGTGGATTCATAACGCGCCCGTCGCCGACCTTGCCTTCGTGCTCGCGCGTACCGACCCGGCTGCGGGCAAGCGCGGCATGAGCATCTTTATCGTCGATTGCCACTTGGCGGGCGTATCGAAGGGGCCGAAGGAACACAAGATGGGACAGCGCGCATCGCAGGTGGGCGAGCTTCATTTCGACCGCGTGAAGCTTGCCGAAGACGCGCTCCTCGGACAAGAAGGACGCGGCTTTCACATGATGATGAGCGCACTCGACAAGGGCCGCGTGGGCATCGCCGCGCTCGCGGTCGGCATTGCGCAGGCGGGTCTCGAAGCGGCGCTCGAATACGCGCAGACGCGCAAGCAGTTCGGCACGCATATCGCCGAATTCCAGGGCATTCAGTGGATGCTCGCCGACATGGCGAAGGACATTCAGGCCGCGCGCCTGCTCGTGCACGATGCCGCCGCGCGTCTCGAATCCGGCGAGCGCGCGAGCATCGCCTGCTCGATGGCCAAGTGCTTCGCGGGCGACACGGCCGTCAAGCACAGCGCCAACGCCGTGCAGATATTCGGCGGCAGCGGCTACATTCGCGGCTACGAAGTGGAGCGGCTTTATCGCGACGCGAAGATCACGCAGATCTACGAAGGCACGAACCAGATTCAGCGCACGATCATTGCGCGCGATCTGATTGCGAACGGAGCATCGTTATGAGCGCGCGTCCTGTTGCGCTCGTCACGGGCAGCCGGCGCGGCATCGGCCATGCGATTGCCGTCGAACTGGGCCGCGCGGGCTTCGATATCGCGCTGACCGACGCCGTGGCTTCCGACGAACTCGATCGAGCCGTCGCCGATGTCGAAGAAACCGGCGCGCGTGCCATTGCCGTCGTATCCGATCTGGCGGATATCGCCTCGCATCACGCCACGCTGCACGATATCGAAGCGCGGCTCGACGCTCCTATAGATTGCCTCGTGAACAACGCGGGCGTGTCGGTCATGTCGCGCGGCGATCTGCTCGATGTAACGCCCGAGAGCTTCGACCGGTGCATGGCCATCAACACACGCGGCACGTTCTTTCTCACGCAGGCTTTTGCGCGGCACTTTCTGTCTCGCATACGCAAGAGCATGGCGGCGCATCCGAGCGTCATCACGATCACCTCGTCGAATGCCGTCGCGGCGTCTCCCTTGCGCGGCGAATATTGCGTGTCGAAGGCGGGATCGTCGATGGCCACGACGTTGTTTTCCCTGCGCCTGGCCGAACACGGAATCGCCGTCTACGAAGTGCAGCCCGGCCTGATCGAGACCGAGATGACAGCGCCTTCCCGCGCGCGCTACGACGCGCAAATGGAGCAAGGGCTCACCGCCATCAAACGCTGGGGCACGCCGCGGGAAGTGGCGACGGCCGTGCGCTCGCTCGCGACCGGCGGCTTGCCGTACAGCGTCGGACAGGCCATCCGTGTCGATGGCGGCTTACTCGTCAACAAATACTGAACCGCATATGAACTCAACGCTCAAGCTGCCGACCTCGCTCGGCACGATAGAAAGCTACCGTCTGCAAGGCACACCGCTCGATGTGCGTACGCCCGCGCGGCCGTTCAATCGCATCGCGTATTCGGCGGCGCATGTCGTGGCCGATCCGCTGCGCGCGGGTGAACTGAACGCGCCACCCGCCATCGACTGGGAACGCACGCTCGACTATCGGCGCTATCTCATCAAGCAAGGTCTCGGCATTGCCGAAGCAATGGACACCGCGCAACGCGGCATGGGTCTGACGTGGAACAGCGCCCTCGAACTCATCACGCGTACCATGGAAGGCACGCGCGATATTCCCGGCGCGTCGATCGCATCGGGCTGCGGCACCGATCACGTCTCACCCGGTTCGATCACCAACTGCGATCAGGTCATTCGCGCCTACGCCGAGCAACTCGAAGCCGTGCAGCGCGTCGGCGGACGCGTCATCCTCATGGCAAGCCGCGCGCTCGCGCGAGTCGCGCGCTCGACCGACGACTATCGGCGCGTCTATCGCGAAGTGCTCGCCATGTGTAACGAGCCCGTGATTCTGCACTGGCTCGGCGAGATGTTCGATCCGGAACTCGCCGGCTACTGGGGCGATTCGTCGTATGAGCGCGCGGCGCAAGTGTGCCTCGATGTGATCGGCGCCAGCGTCGATCATGTCGATGGCATCAAGATTTCCCTGCTCGACGACGCCAAGGAAATTTCCTTCCGGCGTCAGTTGCCGCCCAAGGTGAAGATGTACACCGGCGACGACTTCAATTATCCAAGTCTGATTGCGGGCGATGAACGAGGCTTCTCGCATGCGCTGCTCGGCATCTTCGATGCGATTGCCCCAGCCGCTTCGCAGGCGCTCGCCGCGCTCGCCAACGACGACCTCCATACATTCCACACGCTGCTCGCGCCGACCGTGCCGCTGTCACGCCATATCTTTCGTGCGCCGACGCAGTATTACAAGACGGGCGTCGTATTCCTTGCGTATCTAAACGGCTTTCAGGACCACTTCTTCCTGCTTGGCGGCCACCACGGCATGCGTCCGCCCGCCTATCTCGCCGAGGTCTTTCGTCTCGCCGATCAGGCCGGCCTGCTGCGCAATCCCGACGACGCCATCGGCCGAGTGCGGAAAGTCATGGCAGCGCTCGGCTGCGCCGAGTAATCGCGGCGGATCGCCTTCGACATCACACGGGGATCAACATGAGAAACCTGCAGGGAAGACTCGATCTGTGCTCGATCAACACGGCGACGCTTGGCCATCGCGAGGCGTTGAGCGTCACGATCGACCGCATCGCCGCAGCGGGATTTGGCGGCATCGCGCCGTGGCGTCACGAGGTGGAGAACGCGAACGTCGCCGACATCGCGCGGCAGATCAGGGCGCTCGGGTTGAGCGTCACGGGCTATTGCCGTTCGACATATGTGCCGGCGGCGAATCGCGCGCAATTCAAGGCGAACATCGAATCGAACAAGGCAGCCCTGCGCGATGCCGCGACACTCGGCGCACGCTGCTTCGTGATGGTCGTCGGTGGTTTGCCCGAGGGCAGTCGCGATCTGAATGGCGCACGCGCGCAGGTGATCGAAGGCATCGCCGAATTGCTGGATACGGCGCGCGAGTGCGGCGTGCCGCTCGCGCTCGAACCGCTTCATCCGATGTACGCGGCGGATCGCGCCGTGCTCAACACGCTCGCGCAGGCGCTCGATATCTGCGCGCAGGTCGATCCCGGACATGGCGGCTTTCTCGGCGTTGCCGTCGATGTCTATCATTGTTGGTGGGACCCGGCGCTTCAGGCATCGATCGGGCGGGCGGGACAAGACGATCGCCTGCTCGCGTTTCATGTATGCGACTGGTTGCGCGAGACACGCGATCTGTTGCTCGATCGCGGCATGATGGGCGATGGCGGCATCGACCTGGCGGCCGTGCGCAGTAACGTCGAGCAAGCCGGATATGACGGACTCGTCGAAGTCGAGATTTTCTCGAAAGAAAACTGGTGGCGGCGCGATCCGGACGAAGTGCTGCGCATCTGCGCGGATCGCTTGCAAACAGTGTGCTGACTGCAAGGGACAATCATCATGCAAGAGACAGTTCGTTGGGGCGTGCTCGGCGCCGCGAAAATCGCCGACAAGTTCGTGGTGCCCGCCATTCAGCGGTCGTCCAATGGCCGCGTGGTGTGCGTGGCGGCACGCGATCGCGAGCGCGCGGCCGCTTTCGCTGCACGACACGACATCGCACACGCATATGCAAGTTACGACGAAGTTCTCGCCAGCGATCAGGTCGATGCCATCTACATTCCGCTGCCAACGGCGAGTCACTTCGAATGGTGCAAAAAAGCGCTTCTCGCCGGCAAGCATGTGCTGTGCGAAAAGCCCATCGCCATGACGGCTTCGCAAGTTCGGGAGTTGATCGCGCTGCGCGATTCGACGGGTCTCGTCTGTGGCGAGGCGTTCATGGTGGCGCACCATCCGCAATGGGCGTTCGTGCAGGAGTGCATCGCGCGCGGGACACTTGGTGAACTGCGGCTCGTGGAAGGCTCCTTCACGTATTTCAACGACGATCCCCATGCACTCAAAAACGATCTCGCATTGGGCGGCGGCGGTGTGCGTGATATCGGCGTCTATCCGGTCGTCACCACGCGCATGGTGACTGGTCTCGAGCCGCTTGCGATCGGCGCGGACATCACCATCGATCCGCGTTACGGCACCGACAAGCTCGCGGTCTGCGACCTCACGTTTGCTGGCTTCGATCTACACTTTTACTGCGGCACTCAACTCGCGCGCCGCCAGCATATGATCTTTCATGGATCGAAAGGCTGGCTCTCGCTCGATGCGCCGTTCAACCCCGGCGTGTACGGCGACGCGAAGGTTCATATCCGTCTGGATGGAACGGGCAAAGCGGAGACCGTCGAGTTCGGCGATGTCGATCAATATCAGTCGATGGTCGAAAACTTCGGCGCGGCGGTGCTTCGGCCGGGCGAACCGCTTGCATTTACGCTCGAGAATTCGCTCGGCAACCAGCTTGTGATCGACGAGGTGCTGTCTCATGCCAACCGCTAGCACGACCATGACCAAGAAAGCGACGTCGATGATCGACGTTCAGCAACTTCGCGAAACGCGCGCGCTGGCGGCCGCGTGCGCCAATGCGGACGACGCTTCCCTATGGCGCTGGTTTTCGGCGCTGATGGACAGCGGAAAGATTCGCTGGTGCCTTGCCTCGGAGGGCTGGCTCGTGAGTGTGAACCATCGGCACGTGGCGACGGCTGCATCGTTCGATGAAGCCATCCGCATTGCCAAGGATAGCTCCAGTTTTTCTCTCATGTGATGATGTCGCCGACATCTACTTTCGACCGGAGCCGCGACATGACGACAGACAGGATCTTTCATTGCGACAAGCTCGTGCGGTTTCAGCACTGCGATCCTGCCGGCATCGTGTTCTATCCGCAATACTTCGTCCTGTTCCATGAGGTGCTCGAAGACTGGTTCAATGACGGACTGGGCGTGGATTACGCACATTTCATCGGCACGCAAAGACTCGGCATTCCCACGGTGCATATTCAGGCGGATTTCGTCGCGCCGAGCAAGCATGGACAGACGCTTCGTTGCTCCCTGAAGGTCCGCGATCTGGGCAGAAGTTCGATCAAACTCAGTCTTGAAGCTGCTGTCGAAGATGAGTTGCGCGCGAAAATCGAGCAGACCGTCGTGCTGTTTTCGTTCGACGATCAGACTTCGGTCGCGCTGCCGGAAGACTTGAGGCAGCGCATGATGCAGTTCGCGGCGCAGGATTGACCTTGAAAATCCACGACGCGCGCATCCGCCAAGGCTTGATGCGCCAGAGCGTTACCTGAAGACAGCGACCGCATCTCACCAGCAAAGATAACCGCCGTCCGCCACGACGATGGACCCAGTCATCAAACTTGCGGCGTCGCTGGCAAGGAACAAAATGACGGACGCGATTTCGTCCACGCGTCCGAGGCGGCCCATCGGTGTGCCGCCTACCCAATACTGTCGCAAGTTCGGGTCCATCGATACCTTCCTGACGAGATCGGTATCGATATACGTCGGCGCAACCGCGTTGACCCGCACACCGCGCGATGCCCATTCCACCGCAAGCGAGCGCGTCAGATGATGCACGGCCGCCTTCGACGCGTTGTAGTTCGCCTGCTCCTGCGGTCGCGTCGCAATGAACCCCGCCATCGAACCGACGTTCACGATTGCCCCGCTGCCGCGTTCGAGCATCGATCTACCGAACGCGCGGCAACAGCGAAACAAGCCATTCAGATTCACGTCGAGGACCTTGTTCCACACCTCATCCGACATCGTCTCCGCCGGCTCGTTTGAGATGGCGATGCCCGCGTTGTTGACGAGAATGTCGATCGCGCCGATACGCGCGGCAATGTCATCGTGAATGCGTTGCGGCGCGGCCGGATCGGTCACGTCGAAGGGCACGCCGTGAGCCGCGAAGCCCTTCGTGTTTAAAGCATCGACGGCGGCAGCGAGCGCGGCGGGATCGAGATCGGTGAGCACGACTTCGGCGCCTGCTTCGGCCAGCGCTTCGGCTGTCGCCTGGCCGATGCCGCGCGCCGCGCCCGTTACGACCGCGCGCTTGCCATCGAGTCTGAATTTGTCGAGATACATGGAATCTGCCTTGAGAAACGAGTCAACTCAGCACGATCCCGCCGCACACGTTGAGCGATTGTCCGGTCACGAAAGCGGAGGCATCGGAGGCAAAGAAGCACACCGGCCCGGCCACGTCTTCGGGTTGTCCGAGCCGCGCGAGCGCGGTCTTGTCGACCCACTGCTTCGCGATTGCAGGGTCCTCGAGATTCGTGCGCCCCATGTCCGTCACGATAATGCCCGGACACACCGCGTTGGCCGTGATGCCGAACGGGCCGATCTCCTGCGCGAGCACGCGCGTGAAGCCCATGACCGCCGCCTTCGATGCCGAGTAATGCGCTTGCAGCGGCGCGCCATGCTTGCCGCCAATCGACGCGATATTCACGATGCGTCCGTACCCGCGCGCCTTCATGTGCGGCAACAAGGCTTGCGTCACGAGGAACGTGCCTTTCGCGTTGACGTCGAGCACCGCGTCCCATTCGTGCTCGGCGAGTTCATCCACCGACCGTGCGATCAGAATGCCCGCGTTATTGACGACGGCGTCGACCTGACCCGCCTGAGCGATGGCCGCCGCGATCATGTCCGTTACCTGCTGTTTGTCGCTGACATCGGCATAGAGCGCGAACGCGCGCCGCGACTTGCCGCGAATCTCTTTTGCCACGCCTTCGAGCGCATCGCGCTGCCGTTCGATATCGTTGACGACGACATCGAAGCCATCGTCGGCTAGTCCCAACGCGAGCGCCCGGCCAATGCCCCTGCTCGCGCCCGTCACCAGCGCCACCCGTCCATTCGATGCTTTGCTCATGATGATGTCCGACTCCTTGTTTCGTGATGTATTCGTGCACGTGAGGCGATTAGCGGAAGAAGCGAATCTCGCCGCGTAAGACCGCCAGCCCGACAGCCGCGATCATCACGATGCCGCGCACGATGTTCTGCAAATAGAACGGCGCGCCGATCAGATTCAGGCCGTTATCCAGCATGCCGATGATGACGACGCCGACCAGCGTGCCCTGAATGGTCGCGCGCCCCGGCTTGAATGCGGTCATGCCGAGGAACACGGCGGTGAGGCTGTCCATGAGGTAAGCATCGCCCGCACCGGATTGACCCGTGCCGAGTCGCGCGGTCAGCATCACGCCGCCGAGCGCCGCGCCCGCCGCCGACAGCACGAGCGCCGTGACACGCGCGCGGTTCACCTTGATGCCCGACAGACGCGCCGCCTGAATGTTCGCGCCCGTCGCGATGACGCTGCGCCCGAGCCGCGTTCGATTGAGCAGCACGTAAAAGACGAACACGGTAACGAGCGCAATGACGATAGGCATCGGGATCACGCCGAACACCGTGCCCTTGGCAATGGCGTAGAAGCTGTCGGGCATCTGCGCATAGATCGAATCGCCGCCGGTGTACGCGTAATTGACGCCGAGCGCGATGGGTCCCATCGCGAGCGTCGCGATCAGCGAGGGAATGCGCAGCATGGTCACGAGCAGGCCGTTGACGAGCCCGATCACGACGCCCGAAACGATTGCCACTGCAATGGCAAGCGGCACTGGCAAGTGCGCCAGCACGAGCATGCCGGCGACGAGTACGCCCGCGAGACTCGCTGCCTGACCGATAGACAAGTCGAATTCGCCGCTCGCCACTGCCACGGTCAGGCCCGACGAGATGACCATCAGCACGGAGATCTGCACGAGCACATTGCTGATGTTGTCGATCGACACGAAGCGGTCGGTGCCGAGCGCGAACGCGATGAAAATGATCACCGCCGCCGCGACCGTGCCCCAGCGGCTCGCGAGATGACTGAAGTCGAAGCTGCGTGGCGCGTGAGCGGCGGGGTCTTCGGATCTTTTGGCGGCCAAGGTCTGTCCTTTCATTTCAGTTCACCTCGAGCAAGAGTCTTGCTTCGGAAAATTCGGTGCGGTCGAGACATTCGCCCACCACGCCATCGGCGATGCAGTAAATGCGGTCGCATAGCTTGAGCATTTCCTCGAACTCGGCGCTCGCAATCAGCACGCTCGCGCCCGCCTTGACCAGTTCGTGAATCAGCGCATAGATTTCCGCCTTGCTGCCGACATCCACGCCTTCGGTCGGATTGTCGAGCAGCAGCAGCGGATGCTTCGCCGCGTGACTTCGGCCCATGCGAATCAGCCAGCGGCCGAACGCGACCTTCTGCTGATTGCCGCCGGATAGCTGAAGCACGTCCTGCCCGATGCCGCTGCACTTGATACCCAGTTGCTTCACGGTGTCGTGCGCGAGCCCGCGCATGAGCGTGTGCTGCATGAAGCCGCCGCGGCTCGTTTGTTCGAGCGTGCCGGTCATCAGATTCTCTTCGACGGTCAATCCCGGAAAGAGCGCCTTGCGCAAGCGCTCATCGGCGACCAGGTACACGCCACGGCCGATTGCATCGGCGACATCGCGCGGCAATCCGCGTTTGCCATTGACGATGCATTCGCCCGTGACCTTCGCGCTCATCGATCCCGCGAGCGCTTCCAGCACGCCGGTCTGCCCGCCGCCCATCACGCCTGCAATGCCGACGATCTCGCCCGCATGCACGACGAGATCGGGCACATCGAGATTGCCGATGCGCGCGTCTTGAATGCGCGTCGTGACAGTGTCGCGAGACGCGGAAGACGACCAGTTCTGATCCTCGATCCTGCGGCCGACCATCAGATGCACCACTTCCTGCAGCGTCGTTTCGGCGACGAGGCCATCGTGCACTTTTGCGCCGTCCTTGAGCACGGCCACGCGATCGCACTGCTCGAAAATCTCGTTCAGGTGATGCGAGATGAAAAGAATCGACAAGCCGTGCGACTTGAGATCGCGCAGAAAGCTGAAGAGCTTGCGGCTTTCGTTGAGCGTGAGCGAGGCGGTCGGTTCATCGAGAATCAGAATGGCGGGCTCGCTCACCAGCGCCTTCAGGATGTCGAGAATCTTGTTCTCGCCGAGCGTGAGATCGCCGCATTCCCGGTCGAGATCGATATCGATGCCAAAGCGCTGCGCAAAGCGGCTCGCTTCGACTCGCAAGGCGCGCGAGCGGATCAGGCCGCCGCTCAACGGTTCGCGTCCGAGCATGATGTTCTCGGCGGCGGTCAGCGTCGAGATGACCGCGATCTGCTGATGCGCCACCGCGATGCCCGAGGCGAGCGCGTCGCCGACGCTCTTCATCGAGACCGGCTTGCCGTCGATAGAGAGCGTGCCTGCATCGGCTTGCTGCGCGCCGCAAATGATCTTGACCAGCGTGGATTTGCCCGCGCCGTTCGCGCCGACGAGCGCGAGCATTTCGCCGCCCCACAAGTCGAGATCGACGCCGCGCAGCGCCGGGTTGCCGTGGAAGCTCTTTTCCACGCCACGGGCGCTCAGGCGAGGGGTTCCCTTCGCCAGATTGTCATTCATGTGTCTGTCTCCTGACACGGCGGGCCGGCGTGGATACGCGCGGCCGGCCCGCCGCCCATCACATGCCGGCCACGGCGCGGTCGCGATAGATGTAGTAGAGATCTTTCGCGTTATAGGTCGGCTCGTTCGGCCCGGGAATATTCACACCGCGCACCAAGAGAGGCGCGGGGAATTCAACGGTTGGAACCGGCACGAGCTTCTTCGCGTCGCCACCCTTCGCCACGATCTCGTTGATGAGCCAGCCGGTGTAGGCGCCCCAGACTTCGAAGGCCTGCGCCGTCGTGCAGATCAACGGATAGTTCGGCTTGCGCATGCGGTCGAGTGCCGTCGGATGCCCGTCGTGGCCGATCACCATGATCTTGTCCTGCATGCCGCGCGACATGACGACTTCTGCCGCCGCCATGGCCGGTTCGTCCCACGGGCACCAGATCACGTCGAGATCCTTGCCGTAGGTCGTGAGCCAGTCGTTGACGGTGTTCTGCGTCGCCTCGTAGAAACCGGAATACTGGATCACGCGTTCGTTCTTGAGCGAAATCCATTCGTTTTCCGTGAGGGCCGTCTTCATCACCTTGCCGCGCTTGCGCGTACCGTGGTGAAAGTTCGCGATGATCGCGCACATGTTGGCCTTGGTCTTGCCCTGGGCCAATAACGTATCGATCATGAACTGCGAGGTCTGCGCGCTCATTGCGTAGTTGTTGCTGGTGATGTCCGCAATGGCGGGCGCCTGCCATCCCGAGTCCAGACTGAAGAACGGAATCTTCGATGCCGTGAGGTGATCGAGCGCGCTCTTCGCCGCGGTCAACGTGCCGTACAGCACGAGAATGGCATCGGACTTCGCGGTGATCGCATCCTCGATCTGGCTCACGAGCTGACCCGGATCGCCCTTTGCATCGGTCTGCTTGATCTGCCAGGTCTTGTCGAGACCCGACTTCTTGAGCCACTGCTGCAGGCCGTTCCACGAGCGCTGGTCGGATTGCGCGGACATCTGCTGCGCCACCACCGCGATCTTCAGCGGCTTGCCGCCTTGCGGCGACGATGCCGGCGTTTGCGCCTGGGCGCTCGTCGCCCCGAACAGCATCTGGGCGAACTGCGTACCGCCGACGGCGGCCGCCATGCCGAGCAGACGGCGGCGCGAGAACTCCGGTTCCTGGCTGTTGCTGTCTTCCATGTTTGTCTCCTGTTCTATTCGACTGCGTGTTATATGAAGAGCGCCGCCACCTTCTGCGGTTGATCCCAATGCGGCATGTGACCCGCCTGGGGGATGAAGTGCACGGGAATGTCCGGCCCTGCGCGGCTCGCGTGCTGCCATGGGATGATCTGATCGTCGAGCCCCCAGATCACGCGGGAAGGCGCGTCGAGCGCGGACAGTTCGGAGCGGATATCGATCTGCTGACGCCCGCTGCTGACGAGATTGCCCGCGAGCGCCGCCAGCGCGCCGCGCTTGCTGATGGCGCCCGCCATCTGATCGAGTTGTTGCGCGGACAGAAGCGGCGGATTGAGCGCGGAGCGGCGCAGCAGATGCATGAGCCCGCCGCCTTTTTGCACGTGCGCCATGCCGTCGATGAAGTCGTCGTCGATCTCCGTGCCGAATCCGGCGGGCGCGATCAAGGTCAGGCGCCGCACTTTCGACTTGAGCGCCGTTGCGACTTTCGTGGCGACCGCCGCGCCCAGCGAATGCCCGGCGAGTTCGATGCCGCCGAGCCCCAAGTCCTCGATCAGCGCGACGATC
The DNA here is from genome assembly GCF_023631405.1 of Caballeronia sp. GAWG2-1. Classification (NCBI taxonomy): domain Bacteria; kingdom Pseudomonadati; phylum Pseudomonadota; class Betaproteobacteria; order Burkholderiales; family Burkholderiaceae; genus Caballeronia; species Caballeronia sp. GAWG2-1. The sequence continues at coordinate 365,420 of NZ_JALQDD010000038.1, read as the reverse complement.
GCGGCAGCCATGCCATCCACGTCGGCGCTGTCGAAATCGGTGGCGCCGTGAGAAGGCAAGTCCGGTGCGATGACGTGCTTGCCACGCCGCTGCAACTGGCTTGCGAGCGCGGACCATACTTGCGCGTCGCCGGAGAAACCGTGCAGCAGCACGAGCGGGGCGCCGCTCGCGTTCGGCGCGCGCCATTCGCGATACGCCACGCGACCGCGCGGCAGATTGCGATAGAGCACGCCTTCTGCCGAGACTTCGCGCGCCTGATTTGCATCGCCGACGTAGCCCGTGCCGTTCACGCGCGCTTCGACATCGTGGCGTTCTATGCGCCCGCGTCGTCCCGTTCCGGCGATGTCGTCGAGCGCGATACCGCCTTGCCGCGCCACGCGTCGTGCGGCAGGCGTGGCGCGCAAGCCGGTCGTGACGTCCTGGCGGGTGCTCGCTGCCTGCGAACGCATTTCAGGCGCAGTGGCAACGGCAACGGCAGGCGCGGCGGCGGCGGCCTCCTCGGGCACGGCGCTGCTCTCTTCGCCGATCACGTCGTATTCGCCGAGCATGCCGCCGACATCGACGTCCTCGCCCACTTCGGCGACGATCTTGCGCAACACGCCATCGGCGAGCGCGGGCATCTCCACGACCGTCTTGTCCGTTTCGATTTCGACGAGCGTCTCGCCGCGCGTGAAAGACTCGCCCGGCTTCTTGAACCACTCGACCACGCGCCCCTGCTCCATCGTTTCGCCCAGGCGCGGCAGCAACAGGGACTTGCTCATGCCGGCACCATGTTCGAGATTATGTCGACGATGAGCTGCGCCGTCGGAATACTCGCGCTTTCGAGCGCGGGCGACACCGAGATCGGCACGTCTTCGCCCGCGAGCCTGAGCACCGGATCCTCGAGGAAGTCGAAGCACTCCTCCGAGATACGCGCCGCGATCTCGGAGGCGACGCCGCACGTCGAAGCCGACTCGGTGACGACGACCGCGCGCCCCGTGCGATTCACCGACGCCACCACGGTTTCCATATCGAGCGGATTGAGCGTGCGCAAGTCGATCACTTCGACATCGACGCCATTGCGCGCCAGCGCCTCGGCGGCTTCGAGCGCGACATACACCATGCGCGAATACGTGACGAGCGTGACGTCCTTGCCGTTGCGCCGCACCGCTGCCTTGCCCCATGGCGCGATGGGCGTGGTCAGGTCCGCGTCTTCCTTGCGTGCATAGAGCGCCTTGTGCTCGATGAACACGACGGGGTCCGGCAAGGTCAGGCTGTGACGCAGCAGATGGTAGGCATCGGAAGCCGTGGCGGGCATGGCAAGGCGCAAGCCGGGCGTGTGCATGGCGAGCGCTTCGAGACTCTGCGAATGCTGCGCGCCTGCCGACCGGCCCGTGCCGCCTTGCGTGCGCAAGACCATCGGCACACCGATCTGTCCGCCGAACATATAGCGGATTTTCGCGGCCTGATTGCCGACCTGATCCATCGTCATGCCGAGAAAGTCCACGTACATCAGTTCCGCGACCGGTCGCAGGCCGGTCATCGCCGCGCCGACCGCCGCACCGACGATGGCGGGCTCGCTGATCGGCGTATCGATCAAACGCGCGGCGCCGAATTCCTTGATGAGGTCTTTCGTGACGCCATACGCGCCGCCGTACACGCCGACTTCCTCGCCGATCACGACGACGGTGTCATCGGCCTGCATGGCGTCGCGCAACGCCTGGCGCAGCGCGTCGCGGTAAGTGATTCTGGTCAGACTGGACATATCAGCTCCTTGCCAGCACGCGTTCCAGACGCGAGCGAACGGATTCCGGTTGCGGCTCGCCGACGCCGTAGACATCCTCGAACATGGTGTCGAGCGCGGGCGCGGCGGAGTTCGCGGTGAAGTCGATCGCGTCGCTCATCTCGCGGCTGATCTCGGCATCGAGTGCGTCGATCTCGGCGGCGGTCACCGCGTGGCGCTCGATCAGCGTGCCGCGCGCACGGACGATCGGGTCGCGCTTGCGTCCCACTTCTTCTTCATCGGGCGTGCGGTACGGACTCTTGTCCATGCGGCCATGACCGAAGAAGCGGAAGCACGAGATCGCCATGAAGCCGGGCTTGCCAGCGCGCGCGCCCGAGACCAGGTCTTCCGCCACGTCGAGCACGGCTTCGACATCCTCGCCATCCACCATGCCGGTGCGCAGGCCGAACGCCTCGGCGCGCTTGTCGAAGGCGGTGGAGCGTGTCGCCTTGTCGATCCGCGTGCCCATGCCATATTGATTGTTGATGCACACGAAAAGCACCGGCAGGTCCCACAGCGCCGCCATGTTCATGCTCTCGTAGAGAATGCCTTGCTGCATGGCGCCATCGCCGAAGAACGCCACCGATATCGCATCTTTCTTCAGGAGCTTGTAGCTCAGGCCCGCGCCGACCACATGCGAGATGCCGCCGCCGACGATCGCATTCGCGCCGAGGTGACCCAACGCCATGTCGGCGATATGCATCGAGCCGCCCTTTCCACGGCAGTACCCGGAAGCCTTGCCGCCGATTTCCGCCATCATCCGGTTGGGCTCGGCGCCGCGCGCGAGAAAGATGCCGTGGCCGCGATGGTGCGTCGTGAAGCTGTCCTGCGGCTGCAACGCGCCGACGACACCCGCCGCCGCGCCCTCTTCGCCGATGGACAGATGCAGCATCGACCCCGCCGACAGCTCGCGCGCATACAGCTCGGCGACATGTTCCTCGAAGGTTCTGATGCGGCGCATCGTGCGATAAAGGTCTAGCAATGGAGGCTTGGATTGCGAAAGCATGGTTTCGACTCTGATTGGAGGGTTCTCGATGAATGCGCGGACCGGTATCTCGGCGTGCGGGCTTCGGCAGGCCTCGCTTACGCGGAAGGTCGCTCGCTAAAGCCGCGCAGGGCCGGATAAAGCTTCTGATACCGTTCGTAAATCTCGTCGTAGCGGGCGGCTTCCGCTGCTCTCGGTTCAATGCGGCGACCCGCTTTCACCATGGCCGAAATACCTTCGTCGATGGAGCCGAAATGGCCGACGCCCGTCGCGGCAAGAATGGCCGCGCCGAGCGACGGCGCTTCGCTCGCCTTGGGCACGCTCACCGGCAAGCCCGCGATATCGGCATGGAGTTGCAGCCACAGGTCGGACGCGACCACGCCACCGCCGATGGTGATTTCACTCGCGGGAAAGCCCGCCTGCGCCATGCGCTCGAAGATCAGGCGCGAGCCGAAGCAGATGCCTTCGATGGTCGCGCGAAACAGATGCGGCATGCCGTGCGCGAGCGTCAGTCCGACGAAGGCGCCGCGCGAGAGCGCATCGACATGAGGTGTGCGGTTGCCCTGAAAATGATCTAGCGCGAGCAGACCGTCGCAGCCCGGCGCGATCTCGCGGGCTTCGTCGTTGAGCGCCTTGAGATCGAGATTGCCGCCCGCGAGCCGCCGCAACCAGTTGACGATGGAGCCCGTCGATGTCTGTCCGCCTTCGATGATGTGCCGGCCGGGATAGACGGCATCGGCATACGTGCCCCACAGGCCCTTGGCGGCGGCCGAGCGGTCGGAGACGCCGAACATCAGATGCGACGACCCGGTGATGAGCGCCACTTGTCCCGGCTTCGCAACACCGATTCCGATCATGCCGATGAGCGCATCCGCGCCGCCTTGCACGACCTTGACGCCCTGCGGCAACTGCAAATGTTCGGCGGCACGCGCGCTCAACGTGCCGACCACTTCGCCTGGCGCGATAACGGCGTCGGGCCACTTGTCGAGCAGCGAATCGAGCTTCAGCGCCGCGAGCAGACTCTTCGCGTAACCTCCGCGCTCGGTCGAGTAATGCCAGCGGATCGACGCGTTATCGAGGCTCGCGCAACGCCGGCCCGTGAGCCGCAAGTTCATGAAGTCCTGATACTCGCAGATGGTCGCCGCACGCTCGTAGATCTCGGGCTCGTGACGCGCGATCCACAATGCTTTCGGGATCATCCATTCCGCCGATACCGGACCTTCGCCCGCGCCGTTGACGACGAGCGCCGGATCGCCGGTGGCGAGCACGTCGGCGGCTTCGGCTTCGGCGCGTACATCCATCCAGATGATGGCCGGACGCAGCGCCGCCCCTTGCGCGTCGAGCGCGACGACGCTGCAACTCGTGGTGGCTAGCGCCATGGCATCGATGTCGGCGGGCGCGATACCCGCTTCCTTTACGGCCTGCCGAACCGCCGTGCCCATGGCATTCCACCAGTCTTCCGGATTCTGCTCGGCGCGCGCGCCCGCCGAAAACTGCGTGGCGTACGGCTGCGCGGCCGATCCAAGACAGGAGCCGGTCAAATCGAACACGCGTGCACGAATGCTTTCCGTTCCACCATCGACGCCGATTACGTGGCTCATGCTGTCTCCGTCTCTCCAACTATCGTTTTGCACATTTGTCGTCATGCGCGACATTTGTGATGAGTTTGATTTTCGGGGTGGGCTTTGTCAAGATGGTGTGCATAAACAGAGGGGAAACACCTAAATGCTGGAGCTGAACCTTGCGCACGAGTCCGACGACGCGCTGATCGTCCGCGCTGCGTGGCTGTATTACGTCGGTGGTTTGAATCAGGAGCAGACGGCCTCGCGGCTCGGTCTGCATCGCAGCCGCGTGAATCGCCTGCTGTCCGAGGCGCGCGATCGCGGGCTCATCAACGTGACGATCAACCACGAATCCGCGCGCGATATCGAAGTCGAACAGGCCATTGCGCGTTGCTTCGGCCTCGACTTCTGCATTGCCACGCCAGCCTTGGGATTCGCCGACGGGCCCGCCGATCCCAAAGCGGATCGCATTCGCGCGGCCATCAGCCGGCGCGCGGTCGGCGCGGCGGGCGCGAGCTTTCTGAAGGGCAAGCTGCTGGACGGGCCCATTACCGTGGGCGTGAGCTGGGGACGCACGATAGAACAAGTGGCGACGCAGCTTGCGGGCGTGCGCAATCCGCAGGCGCGATTCGTCTCGCTGCTCGGGTCGCTCAAGCGGAACTCGACATCGAACCCGTTCGAAGTCGTGCAGTTCTTCGCGGCGCGGACCGGCGGCGAGGTGCACTTTTTGCCCGTTCCGTTCATCGCCAATTCGGTAGCGGACCGGAAGGTCTTTTTCGAGCAGCGCATCGTGCAGGACGCAATGCATCTCGCGCAGAATGCCGATCTTTATCTCATCAGCGTGGGCGAACTCGAGGAAACATCGGTGCTGCGGACACAGGACATCATGACGGCGGACGAGCTGCGCAATATCCAGGAAAGCGGCGCCGTCTGCGATTCGCTCGGCAAGCTGTTCGATATCGACGGCCGCGAGATCAAGCATCCGCTCAGCGAACGGACGGTCGCCATCGCCACGGACGAATTACGCGGTCGCAATGTCGTGCTTCTGACGGGCGGTTTGGAAAAAGTACGCGCGACGATTGCGTTGTTGCGCAGTGGCATCGTCAAGGGGCTCGTTATCGACGGCGACACGGCGCTCGCGCTGGCGAAGTCGATGCAGTTGACTGACGGATTGGTGTGACGCGTGAATTGGGCGCTCGGGGAAGGCGGAACAAATCCGTCCAGGCCGGGCGCCCAGCAAACAAAGCGGTTGCGCTCCTATAATCGCGACTTTCCAATCCGCGAATTCCTACCATGAGATTGCTTGGACGCGCATCGATTGCTGCTGTCGTGTTTGCCATGTTTGCCGTGTTGCCGGCGTTTGCGCAGCAGGTTCCACCTCACGATGAATTCTTCTGGCTCGGCGAGATCAACAAGGCGACCGTCGTCATCAACACGAGCGAAGGCTTGCTCGACAAATCGATGGCGCCGCGCCTGGCCGCTGGCGTCGCCAAGGTCATCGCCGACGGCGACCAGCCCGGCGCGAAGCGACCGCGAACCGTCATTACCTTCGAGCCGCTTCTGATCAAGGCCGCGGGCGAAGACATCACGCTACTGCACGCCGGACGCTCCAGTCAGGACATGCACGCGACTTACCGTTCCGCGATCCTGCGCGACGACCTGCTCAATCTCGCCGATCAGCTCAACACCACGACCGCCACCATCGTGCGCCTCGCCGACAAATACAAGAGCGTGGTCGTGCCGAACTACACGAACGGCGTGGCCGCGCAGCCCAACAGCTATGGCCATTACTTGCTAGGCTTCGCCGCCGGCCTCGACCGCGATGCGCAGCGAATTCGCGAGACATACAAGCGCGTGGACCGTTCGTCGATGGGAACGACAGTGCTGAACGGTACGAGTTGGCCGCTGGATCGCGAGCGCATGGCGCAGTATCTCGGCTTCAATGCGCTCGTCGACAACGCGTACGACGCGTCGCAGATTTCTTCCGTCGATGAACCCGTGGAGGCTGGTGCGGTCGTCACGAGCGTGGCGCTGCATACCGGCGCCTTCATTCAGGACGTGATGACGCAATACGCCGAGTCGCGCCCTTGGATTCTCTTGCAGGAAGGCGGCGCCAATACGTACGTATCGAGCGCCATGCCGCAAAAGCGTAACCCGGGGCTTTTGATTCGCACGCGCTCGGACGCATCGACGGCAATCTCGCAGGCGGAAGGCGTCGTGATGCAAGCGCATAACCTGCCGCCGGGCATGAGCGATCCGAAGGACGTGAAGGCCAACAACGAGATGATCGAAAGCGGCATTGCAGCGCTCAAGGGCTTCGACGAGGTGCTGAACTCGCTCGTCATCAACCCGAACCGCGCACTTGAAGAGCTCAATAGCGACTGGACGGCATCGCAGGAAGTCGCCGATGTCCTCATGCGCAAGTACAAACTGCCGTTCCGGGTCGGCCATCATTTTGCGTCGAACGTGGTGGAATATGCGCGGCAGAAGGACATCAAGCCGCTCGACTTTCCGTACGCCGACGCGCAGCGCATCTACAGGCAAACGGTCGAAGGCACGCCCTACGCCGGCGACTTTCCGATGAGCGAAGCCGAGTTCCGCTCGACGCTGGACCCGGTGGCGATCGTGAACGATCGCGCGACCGTGGGCGGCCCGCAGCCTTCGGAAATGACGCGCATGCTGAAAGATGCGAATGCGCGTATCGCCGAGCAGGACAAGTGGATCAAGAGCAATCGCGCGCATATCGCGAGTTCGCTGGCGCGGCTCGACAATGACTTCGGCAAGATGATTGGGCATTGAAGCTGCGCACATGCTCGAGCGTATCGCGCTGATGAGGCTTGTCGATTTGCCGGTGACAATCCTTCTTTTCGGGGCGCTCTGCTACGGCTTCGCCAATCCGAACATCTGATGAATGCGGTAAATGCGCTTGAACCCGCGTTTGCCCAATACGCGCGAAAACGATAGTCCGCCAATATTTCGTCATTACGACAGCGCGCTCGACAGCGAGCCGAATCGGCGATATCGCAACATCTTCATCATGTGTTCAAGCGGCTATTTTGCATTTGACGATTCGGTCGCTAACCTCTCGACAGAGTCCCCGTCAACTCGTCCGGAGTTCAGGCATGAAAAAAACGCGAATCGCATGGATGCTGCCATTGCTGTTGATCGGCGCTAACGCACGGGCGCAGAGCTCGGTCACGCTGTACGGCTTGATCGATGCCGGCCTGATGTACACGAATAACGTCGCCAAAGGGGGCTCGCAAGGCTCGCTTTGGCAGGCCACGAGCGGCAATATCAACGGCAGCCGCTGGGGACTGCGTGGCTCGGAAGATCTCGGCGGCGGATTGAAGGCCATCTTCGTGCTCGAGAACGGCTTCAACCTGCAGACCGGCCGCCTGGGCCAGAACGGACGCGAGTTCGGCCGTCAGGCATATGTGGGCCTTGCATCGAGCGACTATGGCGCGCTGACGCTGGGACGCCAGTACGATTCGCTCGTCGATTTCGTCGCGCCGCTGTCCGCAACCGCAGGCTCGTTCGGCGACACGGGCTTCGCCCATCCGTTCGATAACGACAACCTCAATCACTCGGTCCGCATGAGCAACGCGGTCAAGTACATGAGCAGTTCGTACGCCGGACTCAAGTTCGGAGCACTGTACGCGTTCTCCAACAGCACGGACTTTTCGATGAACCGCGCCTACAGCGCGGGCGGCAGTTACAGCTACGGACCGTTCAACGTCGCGGTCGGCTATCTGCAGATCAATGGCTCGAACGGCGCGAACACGGCCGGTGCCATCGATGTCGCCGAATCGACCGCCAATGGCACCGGCGGCTTCGTGGTCGGCGCATCGCGCGAATGGGTGCTCGGCGCCGGCGCGAACTATGCGTACGGTCCGGCGCTCATCGGCTTCGTGTTCACGCGCAGCGTCTATCAAGGCACGACATCGTTCAACTCGGTGAACGGCGCGATGAGCTTCTATAACTACGAAGTGAACGCGAAGTATGCGCTGACGCCCGCGATCAGTCTCGGTATAGCCGATACTTATACCGACGGCCACGCCGCCAACAGCCGCACTTTCGGCGACGATCCGAAATACAACCAGGTCAATCTGCAAGCCATCTACTCGTTCTCCAAGCGCACGGACGTGTACGCCGAAGCGATGTATCAGCACGCAATCGGCGCGCAATACGTGGCCTTCATCAATACCTCGGGCGGCGCTTCGTCCACGGCCAACCAGGTGGTCGGAACGGTTGGGCTGCGGCATCGGTTCTGATTGGTTCGAGCGCTCGTCGGGATGCAGCCACGATAGCTGGCTGCATCTTCATCGAGCGTCGCTTTGCTTGGCCGTCACGGTCCGCGCGCATAACGGCACGAGACACAGCAAAACGACGACGACCCAGAAGGCGCCGGGAAGGCCCACTTGTCCCGCTATGAAGCCGATTCCCGCAGGCCCTGACAGAATCCCGGCGTAACCCACTATCGTCACCGCGGCTACCGCAAGCGCGGGTGGCATGAGCCGCTGCGTTCCGCTTCGACGATAAAGAATCGGCACCGTGTTCGATGCTCCAAGCCCCACCAGCACGAAGCCGCCCAGCGCAACGAAGGCGATGGGAACCGTGAGCAGAAGCACGAACCCGACGATGGTCAGCACGCCGCCCCAGAACATGACCGCGCGCTCGCCGAGCCGCTTGATGACGGCATCGCCGCATAAACGCCCGCCTGTCATTGCCATCGAAAAGAGGACGTATCCGAGCCCCGCTTCGTTCTTGCCGACGAGACCCGTGTCCGAGACGAGCAGCGCGCTCCAGTCGAGCACCGCGCCTTCGGCGAGGAACGTGATGGCAGCGAGAATGGCGAGCAACAGCACGATGCCGCGCGGCACGGCAAAGATAGGCCCGCCTTCGCTCTTTGCATAAGGCAGAAGTCTGGGCGTTGCGAGGACCAACGTTCCGAGCACGAGTGCCGAGCAAAGGAGGGTGCCCGGCAGCGTGCCGACATGCATCGACAGCAGGAACGTCATGAGACTCGATCCGGCGAACCCACCTACGCTGAACAGGGCATGGAACCCCGACATGAGCGGCCGTCCCGCGTCACGTTCGACTTCGACGGCATGAACGTTCATTGCCACTTCGAGCGAGCCTAGCGATGCACCGAACAAAAAAAGCGCTATGCCTAATTCAGCCGGCGTATTGACGACCGTGAGAAACGGCAAGGTCAGGACGAGACCCACGCCTCCCGCCACGATCACCGGCTTGCTGCCGTAGCGCGCGGTGAGCATGCCCGCGAGAAGCATCGCCAGGACCGAGCCTAAGCCGATGCACAAAAGCAGCAGGCCGAGCGTGATGTCGTCGACACCGAGCCTGCTCTTCGTGAACGGCACGAGAGGCGCCCACGACGCAATGCTGAAGCCGGCCACGAGAAACGCAAGACGTGTGGCAAGACGCGTCCCGAAGCGATTGGACGATACCCCCAGATTGGCCTCGCTCATGATTTTTCCACCGCGGTCATCACCGTCGGGCCGGACTTCGACAGCGCCGCGAGCACATCACCCGGTGCATCTTCCTCGACGATAAGGAAGTCGATTTCCTTCATGTTCGCCACGCTATAAGGCGCGCGCGCATGAAGTTTCGCGGTCGTGGCGAGCACGACCTTCTGCGCGCTTGCAGCGACGACCGCGCGTTTGAACGCAGCGTCGCTTAAGCCGAATGCGCCGATGCCGCGTGACGTCGATACCGCGCACGCGCCGATGAAGCACATATCGAAGCTCATGCGCCTGACGAACTCCACCGAAGTGGGATCGACGCTGCCGCCTACGTGTTGATCGACCAAGCCGCCGGTCATGACGAGTTGCAGGTCCGTTCGTCGCAACACCGCAGCAGCGATATCGACGGAGTTCGTGACCACCGTGAGCTCGAAATCCGCAGGCAGGATGTTCGCGAGCGCGAGGTTGGTGCTGCCGCTGTCGAGGAACAGGAACTGGCCCGGCTGAATGAGGGACGCGGCCGTTTGCGCGAGGATGCGCTTGCGGTCGGCGTCCATGTCGATGCGCGCCGCCATGGGAAGCGCGGCCGGCAAAACCGGCAGCGCGCCGCCGTAGACGCGACGGCATTTGCCTTCGGACGCCAGCGCCCGAAGATCGCGGCGGATGGCGTCTTCCGATACGGCGAATTCGACGGCGAGATTTGCGGCGACAAGCGACTGGCCAGAAGACAGACGGCTGGCCAGTTCGTCGCGACGGGCGAGTGGGAGATCGGGGTTCATGCGCGCAGCATAACGTGCACGAACAAGAATGTAAACGTGCATGAACGTGCATCACCCAACTCTTTATCTTGTAGCAAGCACCTCCGCGGCGACCTCTCGATGCGGCCGCGCGCATAGTATCAGCACGCCGCCGAGCGCCCCGAAACACGCCAGGACCGAGAACGGATACTGAAAGTCACTGCCCTTCCCCGCGAGCATTCCGACGAGCGTGGGCCCGACGAAACCCCCGACGAGATTGCCGAACGCACCGATGACGGCAGTCGCGACGATCGCATCGGCGGCCGACAAAAGCTCGGTCACGTACGTGAAGATGAGCGGAAGGAACATTTCGAGGAAGAAGCCCATGGCGGTGAACAACGACATTCGCAACACGAGCGATGTCGCCGGCACGTTGGCCGCCGCGAGCAACAACACACTCGCAAGGATGATCGGCACGCCCGCATGCAGCCGCCGCTCCTGACGTGCATCCGAACTGCGCGTCGCCACCAGAATGCCGACGATGCACGCCGCCCACGGGCACGCCGAAAGCAAGCCGACTTCCACCGACCCCAGGTTCGGCGCCGCCGCGGCAATCGAACTCGGCAGCCACAGCATGAAGCCATAGACCACGAGGTTGATCATCGCGAAGCCGAATCCGAGGAACCACGTCGCCTTCAGCCCCAGGACACGACGGATGCCCGATTGCGATGAGACATCCACGAATTCGGCCTGCTCGTCGGCGAGCACGCGCGAAAGTCCGGCCTTTTGCTCGTTGGTGAGCCACTTGGCGGCCGTGATGTTCTTCGGAATGCTCGACCACCAGACCACTGCCCAAATCCACGCGGGCAAGCCTTCGATGATCATCATCGCGCGCCAGTCGTGATGCGCGAGCAGAAAGCCCGAGATCGGTCCGGCAAGCAGCGCGCCGAGCGGCGAACTGACAGTCCAGAAGCCGAAAGCCTTGCCCCGTTCGCGGCGCGTGAACCACGACGCCGTGAGACTCGAAGCGGACGCCCACACCGGCCCTTCCGCCACACCGAGCACGAGCCGCACCGCCATCAACTCGTTCATCGTGCGCACGAGCCCGGTGGCCATCGCCGCCGCGCCCCAGCAGATGAGACACACGAGCACGACCTTGCGTGCGCCGAAGCGCGACACGAGCCATCCGCCCGCCAGAAAAGTGATGACGTAGCCCCAGAAAAAGATGCCGCCGACAAGTCCGGCGTGGGTCGCATCCATGCCGAGATCGCGCCGGATCAACGGCAGCGCGAGGCCGATGTTGGTCCGGTCGAAATAAGAAATGGTGTACATGAGAAAGATCACGAGCGTGATCCTGATCCAGCGAGCTGAACCCGATGACTCGGCTCTCTCGAGGGCTGCATCCTTCATCGCTTGTCTCCTTCGTCTCGTGTCTTCGAGACTTCTTCGGCTGCTTGTGATTGGGGCGGGTTTCTCTGCTGTCCTCGATGCGTTCGGGCATGACGCACTTCATCGCTTTCTTTCGTTCAAACTTTTGCTTATACCGGCGTTGCTTCCTCTCTTTCGAGCCGTGTCCACATGTCCGCGACCAGGCCCTTGAGCAATTGCGCTTCTTCCCAACGATCCGATAACTCGTAGCCATTTCTATCGGTCATCGCATACTCCTTCGGGCCGAGTTCGCAGAGAAACGTGAGCACGGCATCGCTTTCCGCACGCTTTCGCCAGCTGCGAAAACCGTATTTCCACCAGCCGAGGAAAAGATCGAGCCATTCCTTGTGATGCGCAAAGCTGATCTGCACCTGTATCTGCTCGCGGCTTGCCACGCGTCCATGAAAGCCCCAGCAGTTGTCCAGAATGCGATGCATGAGCCGATGGTTGTCATCCGATACCGGCCACGCGAACTCCCGGCCCACGAGGTAATGCGAGATGTCGCCGGTCAGACGCAGGTCAGGAAAGCAATCGAGCAGACGCAGCGTGAATAGCAGATCCGTCGTCATGCGGTCGCGATGCGTTTCGATATGAACCGCGATGCCCGCATCGTGCGCAAGCCGGCGCCATCCTTCGATAAGCGGAATGCACTCCTCGATCGAGTACGGCCGCACGTCCGGCTGAAGATTGATGTGATCGGCACCGAGCGCCTGCACGTGCTCGATGATCGGCTTCAGGTCATCCACGGTTTGCGGATAACACTGCGCCTGCCACGTCATGCCGTATTCCTTCAGCGTGTGCGTGACGCGGCTCGCATACGCGTAGTCGAAGAAGCGCACGCCCACGCCGTCGAAGCCGGCATCGCGGATCATGCGTAACTGCTCGTCGAGCGGCCACTCATGTCCGTCCGGGCGGCGTCGTTCCATGGCCCATAGCGACTGATACACCTTGAGTTGCTGCATGCGGTTTCCTTTCCGACGCCGCGCTACATCGCCTCTGCTGTCGTGGCGAAAAAGCGATTCTTGAGCGATGTCTGGTTCTCGTAGATCGAGCCTTGCTTCGGCGCGGGCGGCAGCGGCAGGATGACCGGAACGTTCTCCATGCGCGGCACGATAGTCGGCTCGCCCGCGATGATCCGCTCGTTGAACTCCGCGAGACTCTTGTCCTGCGTGGGACCGCCGATAAGCGGCCAGGCATCGACGGCGGCAATCTCATACAGCAACAAGCGGCGCGGCCGGTTCGACGTGTTTTCCGCGGAACCGTGAATTGCGCGCGCATGATGAATCGAGAACGATCCCGCCTTGCCCGTGCACGGCACCGCCTTGCTGAAGTCGACATTGGATGTCGTCGGGTCCATCGCGCCGCAAAAATAGCCGTCCGTGTGATGACTATGAATCTCGCTCTGGTGGCTATCCGGAATGATCAGCAGCGGGCCGTTTTCCAGTTCGCAATCGTCGAGCATCACGCCGACAGCGAGCACGTCCTGATTCGTGTGCGGGTAAAACGCCCAGTCCTGATGCCATTCAACCGGGTCGCCGACATGCGCTTCCTTCAGGTTCAGCTTGGTGTTGCGCACGCGCAGATTCGGCCCTAGAAGACTCGTCAGCGCGGCGATCAGCTTGGGATGCTTGAGCGCTTCCATGAACACCGGATCGACCTTGATCGGGTCCTTGATGCGCCGCACGCGCGGCTTTTGCGCTGTATGCGAGGGCGCGAGATCGAATACATCGTTCGATGCCGTGAGCGCGCGAGACTGCTCGACGAGTTCATCCGTGACGCGGCGCATGCGCTCCACGAGGTCATCGCTGAAAACGTTGGTGACGACTACGTATCCTTCCTTGGCGTATTGCTCTACTTGCTCGTTCGTAAGCACTTTCATCTCCTGAAAGAACGGACCTGCCTTTTGGGAGCGCTCCCATTCGCGAGCGCCGACGCGGCGCTTTGGCAACGTCATTGCACTGCATCATGCTCGGTTCGTAACCAGCTATGTGCGCGCTCCCATTCAAGGTAAAGTGGAACCGTCGGAGTGTCAAGCAGCGGTCTTCCCTGATCGACCCTTCGCGCACGAAACACAGATCACCAACGAAACGAAACGAAGCACCATGAAAACAAGCGCCACCGCGTCCGAACCCACCTTGCCCCGGCCCACCATGGAAGACGTCGCTCGCGAGGCGAAGGTCGGGCGCATGACCGTTTCGCGCGCGTTGAATCAGCCCGAGCTCGTATCGCCCGAATCGCTGGCGGCGGTGCAGGCCGCCATCGAAAGACTCGGTTACGTGCAGAACCTGAATGCAGGAAGCCTGGCGTCGAACCGGTCGAAGATCATCGGCGCGGTCATTCCGACTATCGAGAACGCGTTCTTTTCGGACACCATCAGCGGGCTGTCGCAAGCGCTGGCCGACAAGGGCTATCAGTTGCTGCTCGGTCAATGCCGTTACGACGCAGCCGAGGAAATGCGGCTCATCGATGCCTTCGTCGGGCGACGCGTCGACGGCATCATGCTCATACGCACATCGACGCCGGCGGAAGTGGACAAGCGCATTCGCCGTTGCGGCGTTCCGGTGATCGAGGCATGGGACACGTCCAACGATCAGATCGACATGCGTATCGGTTTCTCGCATCGCGATGCCGGTGCTGCAGTGGCGCGCTATCTCGCAAGCAAGGGACGACGCAATCTCGGTTTTCTCGGCAGCATGGATGTCCGTTCGACCGGCCGCTTGCAAGGCTTTCGGGCGGGCGCGAAACAGTCGGGGCTTCACAAGATCGAGGCCATCACGCTCGACCGGCCAATGGGCATCAACGACGCGCCCGAGATCTTCGACAGGCTGCTCGAACGCCGCCCGGACCTAGACGCCGTGTTCTGTTCCAGCGACATGCTCGCCGCTGGCGTGCTGTTCGAGTGTCAGCGGCGCGGCATACGCGTGCCGGAAGACGTCGCCATCATGGGCTTCGTGGACTTGCCCATCGCGGCGGCGACGCATCCGGGCATCACGACGATCCGCGTTCCATCGCTTGAAATCGGCAAGCTGGCGGGCGACATGCTGCTCGATTATCTCGAAGGCAAGCGCCCCGCGAATCCGCGTATCGACCTGGGCTTTACCATTGTCGAGCGAGGCAGCGCATGAAGCGGGACATGACGGGCATGCAGCACTATCGCACTGCCTGATCGACGTCGGCTTCGAGCTTGCCGATGCGCGCCATATCCGCATCCGACTTCATCGACGGCGGACCCGCAAAGGTCTTGCGCACCCCGAAGCCGTACCAGATGACGAGCAACGCGATCACGAATCCAACGAGCACGTACAGCACTTTTTCGTTCGGCGGCTGAATGCCGACATACGCGAGCACGCACGCGCCGACCGTCGCCAGCAACGCGAGCGGCTTGGACCAGAGGCCGAGCTGGAACGGTCCCTTCTCTGTCCAGCCATGGCCTTCGGCGAACATGCCGAGCGCAATCGGCATCGCGTAGGAAATGTATAGGAAGACCGCGCTGCCGGCGCTGAGCACGGAGAAGGCATCGCCATACAGCGTGATGAGAATGGCGAGTATGGCGCAAGTCCAGATCGCCGCGCCCGGCGTGCGATGCTTCGGGCTCACGTGACGCAAAAACTTCGAGCCGGGCAGCCCGCCATCTCGCGCGAACGCGTACATCATGCGCGAGGTGGACATGATGGCCGCAAGCCCGCAGACATAGTTGATGAAGAACATCGCGAGTTCGAGACACACGCGCAACGTCGTCGGAATCGGCGCGAGAATGGCTTCGAAGAAACCGGTGCCCTGTTTCATGCCCGCCGTGAGATCCGGCATGACGAGCACGAAGGTGCAGACCATGACGTAGCCAAAGACCGCCGACCAGAACACCGAGCCGATGATCCCTTTCGGCACGTTGCGCGCGGCATCGTGCGTTTCCTCGGACGTGTGCGCGGAAGCGTCGAAGCCGGTGATGGTGTACGTCACGAGCAGCAAGCCCGCGAGAAACGCGAGCGGCGTCGATTGCTTCGGCCACGCGCCGCCATCGACGCCCGTGAAGTTGGTGAACGTGACGAGCCGATGCAGATCGAGCGGCACGGACGAGTAATAGAGCAGCGCCACGACCAGAACGATGGTGACGACGAAGATAAGATAGCCCGAGAGATCGGTGATCTTGCTGGCGATCTTGATCCCGCGTGCATTGAGCAGCGCCTGCGACAACGTGATGATCGCGAGGAACGCGGTCTGGTGCCACCACGTCAGGTTTTCGGGCGCAACGCCGAACATCGGCGCGATCAGCGTCTTGAAGAACGGATCGTAGGTGCCGAAGTTGATCGCGCTGATGACGAAGATCAGACCAATCAGGTTGAGCCATGCCGTGAGCCATCCCAACTGCTTGCCGCCGAGGATCGAGCCCCAGTGATACAGCCCGCCCGCTGTGGGAAACGCGGACGCGATCTGCGCCATCGACACCGCGACGATCAACGCGAACAACGCGCCAAGCGGCCACCCGAGCCCGACGGACGCGCCGCCCGTCGCCGAAAGCGCCAGCTGGAATGCGGTGATACCGCCCGAGAGGATGCAGATGATCGAGAACGAGACCGCGAAGTTCGAGAAGCCGTTCATGCGCCGGGACAACTCTTGCGCATAACCCATCTTGTGCAACAGGCTCACGTCGCTGTCGCTGCTTGCTTCAGACTGGTGCTTTGCGTTCATATTCACTCCGTCACGAATGCCTGCCGGGAAGGAACCAGAATTCGACGTCCGTATTGCCTGTCACGCTGACGCGCGACGCGCGACGCGCAACAGGCACGGTAAGTAGCCAAATTTCGAAGCGCTACCGGATTCTTTACACGGCGGAGAAGCCGTTATCCACGAAGAGATGCGTTCCGTTGACGAAGCTCGCTTCGTCGGATGCCAGAAAGAGCGCCGCAGCAGCGACTTCGGACGGCTCGCACAGCCTGCCCTGCTGAAGCGCGATGGCGGCTTCAGTGGCATCGACACCCATTGCCTGCAGGTCGCGAAGCTCGCGCATGCCGTGCGGCGTGCGAATGAATCCAGGCGCCACGGCGTTGCAGCGAATGCCCCGATCGCGGTATTCGACGGCTATCGCGCGGGCGAACATGTGGCATGCGCCCTTGGTCGCGTCGTAGAGCACTTCGCCGGGCGTGGCGTAGACTGCCGAGATCGACGAGGTGCACACGATGCTGCCCTTGCCCTTTTCGAGCATCTGCGGCAGGACCGCTTGTGTCATGAGGAACATGCTTTTGACGTTCACGCCCATCAGCCAGTCCCATTCCGATTCCTCTATTTCGAGGAACGGTTTGACGATCAGCGTGCCGGCGTGATTGAAGAGGATGTCCGCGTTGCCATATTGCTCTTTCGCGGCTGCGACGGCTTTCTGGACATCGGATTGACGGGAGACGTCCGCACCCAGACCTAGCGCTTCGAATCCCGCTTCGTTGAGCCGGGAGGCGAGCGCAATGGCGGCATCCACGTCCCGGTCGATGATGGCGACCTTCGCGCCCTGTTGCGCGAACAGTTCCGATGCCGCCGCGCCGCATCCACCCGCGCCGCCGCTGATGATCGCCACCTTGCCGGCGAGGCGGCCGTCGCTTCTGGAAACCATATCGTTGTCCTCGGTAACGTTGAGCTGCGTTCGACAGAGGGTCGCTCCGTGCATCGACGTTACTGCGCCAAAATGCGATCTACTACTGGATTTTCGGCGTAGCGGGCTTTGGGCGAGACCGCGCAACGAGGAACGACAACGCCGGAACCGGCGTGCGCCCGGCGCTTCATCGATGTCCCTAGGTAAGCATCGGCGTCAGGTCGGGATCGCCCTTCTTCATCGCTCGCCGATACGCCGGGCGTTCGCCGATTCGCTGCAGATATGCCCGTATGTTGGAATACGGCGAAAGGTCCAGCGGCTGAAAAATACGCATGGTAGTCAACGAAAATACGCTCATGATGTCGGCGGCCGTGAAGTCGCTACCCGCGAGATAGTCCGCCTGTCCCAGCCGATCTTCGATGAGCGCCAGCACTTTATCGAGCCGTCCCTGCACGGCGGTTTGCACCGGATGATCCGGCGGCAAACCGGCGCGGCCGATCATCATCGAGCGTCCCATGACCGGCTGCAGGTTGCCGTTCGCGAAGTGAAACCAGTAGAGATAGGACGCGAAGTCGGGATGATCCGGCGCGTGCTGCAATCTGCCGTCGCCATGGCGCGCGAGAATGAACTCGACGATAGCCGCGGACTCGGCGAGCAACATGCCATCGACTTCGATGAGCGGCGCCGCGCCCAGCGGATGCAACGCGACGAGTTCGGGCGGTGACAGCATGGTGCGTGCATCGCGCGTGTACTTGACGAGCTCGTATGGAACATCGAGCTCCTCGCACAGCCAGACGATACGCTCGGATTGCGAGTGCCCGAGGTGATGGATTTTCAGCATGAGTCAGTTTCCTTGAGTACGAGTGAAGTCGAAGCGCGATGAACCTGGCGTGCAGCGCAAGCAGCGAGCCTGGCGCCCGCCGTCCGAAAGGCATCAAGCCTACCGAATTTCGAACGACTTTCTTGAACCTTCATATTTCTGCCAAAAATTACCTTTACATTTCCGTCAGAAATTAGGCGCCTGCTTACGAACATGGAATGTCCGGCCGGAAATTCCATCCAGTTTCTCACTCGTTCTTTTTCTGATGACGACAACCATGCCCCACCTGACTGCGCTCGGCAGACCGTCGCTGGCAAGCGCGCTGATTTGCATCGCGCTTACGCTCGCCGCTTGCGGAGGAGACGACAAGTCGGCAACGCCCGCCTCGACCAACGCGTCGTCCTGCAAGATCAGCCACTGCGCGCCGGCTCCCTGAGTCGCATTCCCACATCAAAAATTCATCAATGGCATGACATTCAGTCCATCTAAACGAAGTTTCATCAAGACGTCGCTTGGCACCGCCGCTTCCGCCGCCGTGCTTTCCACGTTCCCGCCTGCTATTCGGCGCGCGCTCGCCATCGACGCGAACAACGTCACGGGCACGATCAGGGACGTTCAGCACGTCGTGTTGCTGATGCTGGAAAACCGTTCGTTCGACAGCTATTTCGGCACCTTCAAGGGCGTGCGCGGTTATGGCGACCGCTTTGCCATTCCCTCGCCCAACGGCGCAAACGTCTTCTATCAGAACTACACGAGTTCCGGCTCGACGAGCACGCTGATTCCCTATCATCTCGACGAGTCGAAAGGCAACGCACTGCGCGCGGGCAGCACACCGCATACGTGGTCCGACTCGCAGGCCGCATGGGACAACGGCCGCATGGCGGCATGGCCGACAGCGAAGAAGCCCTTGTCGATGGGGTATTACGAAACGGTCGAAGTGCCCTTTCATCGCGCGCTCGCGGACGCCTTCACGCTGTGCGATTCGTATCACTGCGGCATGCACACCGGCACGATTGCAAACCGTCTCTTCTACTGGACCGGCACGAACGGTCCCAACGGTTTGAGTCCGTCGACCAACGCGCCGGTCAAGGTGGCCGCATTGAACAACGAGTTCAATGGCGGCAATGACATTGGCTCGTCGTCAACCGGCTGGACCTGGACGACCTATGCGGACCGTCTGCAAAACGCGGGCGTGAGCTGGAAGGTGTATCAAAGTCTCATCGACAATTTCGGCTGCAACGAGATGATGAGCTTTCGCCACTGGCGCACCGCAATCGAGCAGATGCCCGCCGCACGGCGACCGGTGTACGTGGCGAACACGGACATCACGCAACCCGTGACGGCGGCGGGCGCGTTCTACGATTCATCGATCGACGACGCCCTGAGTCCGCTCGCGAAAGGCTTCGGCAACACCATGCCACAAGGCTTTCTCGAAACGTTTCGCGACGACATCCAGAAGGGCACGCTGCCTGCCGTATCGTGGATCATCCCGCCGTCCGTATATAGCGAGCATCCCGGTCCGTCGAGTCCCACGCAAGGCGGCTGGTACGTGCAGGAAGTGCTCGATGCGCTGACCGCGAACCCGGATGTGTGGAGCAAGACCGTGCTGCTCGTCAATTACGACGAGAACGATGGCTTCTTCGATCACCTTCCGCCGCCGAGCGCGCCGTCGCACGCAAGCGATGGCACGCTCGCGGGTGCGAGCACCTTGTCCGACACCGATATGGCGGTGGAATATCACAACTTCGCGCCGGCAACGAGCAATCAGCCGAAGACCGACGGACGACCATACGGCCCCGGCCCGCGCGTGCCGATGTGGGTGATCTCGCCGTGGAGCCGTGGCGGCTTTGTGAATTCGCAGGTCTTCGATCACACCTCGACGCTCATGTTCCTCGAAAAGCGCTTCGGCGTGACCGAACCGCAGATCAGCAGCTATCGGCGTGCGATTTGCGGCGACCTGACCTCGTGCTTCAACTTCGTTAATCCGAACGATGCCACGCTGCCGACGCTCTCCGGGCGCACGACGAAGGACTCGGCCGATGCGCTCGCCAAGTCGCAGGCGGCGGCATCCGCGATCCAGGCGCAGTCCGTGACGGCGAGTTCGCCGTTGCCCGCGCAGGCTACCGGTACACGTCCGTCGCGCGCCTTGCCTTACGAGCTGCACACGACCGCGCATGTGAACGCCAACGCAAGCACGGTCGCGCTCGAATTCGCGAATGGCAGCACGAACCACGCGGGCGCGGTGTTTCATGTGTACGACAGAAACCATCTCGAACTCGTGCCGCGCCGCTTCGTCGTCGAGGCGGGCAAGTCGCTGACGGGAACGTGGACCGTGCCTGCCAGCGATGCAGGACGATACGATCTGTGGGTGCTTGGACCCAATGGTTACCACCGCGAGTTTGCGGGCAATCTGAAGGAAGTGAGCGCATCCGCGAATGCCGAGATTCAGGTTTGCTATCAGCCGTGCGATACGTCGCTCGTCAGCGTGAAGCTCTACAACCGCGGCAATCAGTCGTGCACGTTCACGACGGCAGCGCTGGCCTATCTCACGAATGGTCCGTGGGTCACGACGGTGGCTGCGAACTCGGTCGTCGAAGTGGCCTGGCCAATTGCCGATAGCGGCAACTGGTACGACTTCATGGTCACGTGCAGCGGTCTGAACGCGTTCAAGCGACGCTTCGCGGGACGTGTGGAGAATGGCAAGGACCTCGTTTCCGATCCGGCCATGGGGATGGCTTCTTAACGTGCATGAGCGGGTCCGTGTCGGCTCGACGATGACGCGGACCGCTTACGCTCTTTATGCCGATGCCGGAAAAGCCGGCCCGCGCCGCAAGCGAATGGGCCCATGACTCATTGCATCGGGGTCCAGCGTCACGTCCCCTTGTGTGATCAGCACTTTGCCTTCACGCGCCATTTGCGCGGCTACGTCCCTGACCAAAGGCATCAGCGCGCGCCATCCATCTTCGTCGCTCACTAGATTGCGTGCCACATCCGATGGACAAATGGAAGAAGTCGCGGCACGTCCGCCAAGCAAATCCAGCGCGCAATTTTCGATGTCCCGCGTAGATACGCTCATCACGCAACCGGGCGCGCAGGCGCCGGCTTGCCCGCTTCCGCCGCGATCCGGCATAGCTCATCGAACGCGGGTCCACGCGACGGAATCTCGACATGGAACACTTCGGCCATCACGCGCGTCCAGCCGTAGATGAAGTAAGTCCACCCGTCTTCTATCTGCAATTGCTTTTGAAGCGCCTGCGCACGCGCCTGTTCGAGAAAGACCAGATCGCCCCGATAATTCAGCTCCCAAACCACGGCGCGTTCCGGGAACACGGCTGCGTCGCTGAGCGGCGAACCTGGCGCGTCCTTGCCAAGTCCCGTCGCATTGATCACCAACGCGCCCGAAGACAATCGCGCGAGCACCGCGTCATTGTCCTTTGCGTCCTGCACGAGCACGTACTCGCATGCAACGCCAGCGCCGACCTCTCGATGAATCCGCTCGATCTCCTCGAGCCGCGCCGCGGAACGGTCCGATACGATCACCTTCGACGGCCGATTCGCGCCACGGCCTGGTTGCATCAGATGCCATGTCATCGCAATGGTCGAGCCGCCCGCGCCCATCGAGAACGCTTCCGCGCCCGTCGTTGCGAAATGCTGTTCGGGCAGGAAGCCATCGAGCGCGAAGCCGGAAGTGATCGGGTCCTTGGCGTGACAGACGAACTTGCCGTCGCGCTTGGAGAGGCAACTCGTTTCGCTCATCATGAGCGCGTGAGGATCGATCTCGTCGAAGAGATCGCGGCATGCAGCGTACAAGTCGATCTTGTGCGTGGTGACGAGTGCGCCAACCGACAAGGGATCGTCGCGCAAGAACTCGACGGCTTCGCGATACGCATTCGCCGGCGAATGCGGCTCGAAATCGATACCCTTCATCTCGACATTGCCGAGCCCGAGATGTCTTGCCCATGCGGGAAACACGCGCATGATCGAACTTTGCGCGGTCGTCACGCCGATGAAGTAAAACGTCGGCCGTTGCGCGGCTTGGTAACTCATCGCGCCGCTCCTTCGGCACGCGCGCCGCGCGCGATCAGCGCTTCCACGTCGGCCTGCGAACGCTCGCGATACGCAGGATTCGCTTCGCTGCGCCAGCCGCCCTGACCGTCATCTACGATACGCAAGCGCATGCCGCCCGCTTGTTCGATGATCGCGTAGTCCTGCCCCGAATCCGCCGGGTAGCAGAACAGCATCACGAAGTCTTCCGCGCCCGTGTTGACGGAACGATGAATCCAGCGCGGCGGCACGTAGCACACAGTATGCGCGTGTATTTCGACGATGCGTGTCTCTCCGTCCGGCGACTCCATCGACATGAGCCCGTCGCCCTTCAGACCGAAATACAACTCCGGCCGGTCGATGTTCGCGTGAATATGCCCGCGCGTCATGAAGTATTCGCGGCCGACCTTCCCTGGCGACATGCGCGTGACGCCGGTGATGAGGTCGCCCGGCTGATCGCTTGGGCGATGATCGGTCACGTCGTACACGACATCCTTGCCGCGAGCGGAAGCCAGCGCGTCGAAGGCGGCTGCATCGGCGTACAAGCCGGCGAGATCGTCGAGGCGCTTCTGGTAGCGTGTGCCCGTGCCTTCCATCAGCCCGGTATTCAGGTTCACATCGAATGAGCACGGTTCAGGCCATTGCATGAGCCATCTCCAAGGAAGGTTGGAAAAGCGGAAGGGTCAATGCTAACTTAAGTGGCGTCATGCGTGACCGTGACGCATGACGCCGTCACGCAATCGACTTCGGCAAGCGCGGATTGCGCTGCAACGAAGGCGAGCGCTCGGTGATACCCGGCCCGGCGTGCGCCTCGGCAACATCACCGGCTGCGAATTGTCTTCGATAAGCGACGGGCGTGAGGTCCTTCATCGCCTTGAATTGCCGGTTGAAGTTGGCGACATTCGGAAACCCGGAGCGCGCCGCGACGACGGACACCGGCGCGGACGTATGCGCGAGCATGCGGCAGGCATGTCCGATTCTGACCCGCGCGATGTATCGTCCCACGCTCTCGCCCATGTGCTGCTCGAAGTAGCGCGCAAGCGAACGTTCCGACACGTTGGCCGCCTCGCAAAGCTCGGAAAGACGCAGCGGTTCGGCAAAGCGCGAGTCGATCATCGAGAGTACGCGGTTGATGCGTTCCGGTTCGTGACCCGAAGGACCGTCCGTACGCTCACTGAACGCAGCAGGCGATGCAAGCGGTCGACCAGGCGCTTCCGCCAGCGAGCAAAGCACGTTCAGCGCGGCGCCCAGGCGTTCGCGGGGCGCGTTGCAAAGCAGCTTGTCGAGTTGCGTGCGCATCGCGGCGCCGACTTCCTCACCGAACGCCAGTCCGCAGGCGGCTCGGCGCAAGAGGTCGCGCAAGGGTGTGTATTCGGGGCAGACATCCGCGAGCCGCCGCGCCCATTCGCCACTGAACCAGATCACGATGGCGACCTGAGGCACGCTCGAATCGATCGAACGGTTCGACGCCCACGTATGCGGGAGATTCGGTGGCACGAGCACCAGATCCGCGTCGGCGTAACCCTCGATCGAATCGCCGATATAACGCTTGCCGTGGCTGTTGAGCGTGAGCGTCAACTCGTATTCGGGATGATGGTGCCATTCGAAAGGAATGCGCGGCAGACGCCGGTGGTAAACCCTCACCGAACATTCATCACCGAATTCGACGTGTTCGTATGCGGGTTTCATGGCAGAAGACGCGAAGAAGTTGTCCGGATGGTATCACTTCTGCAGGCGTCATCGGCCTATTCTGCCAGTATCGCAAAACCCGTACGGAGACAACCATGGCACTTGAAATCGACGATTTGCCTGCAACCATCCGGCAGGCCAAACGAGCGCTTCGCGAGCGGCTGCCGAGCTATCGCGAAGTCTTCGCCGAAGTGGAAGAAGCAATCCACGCCGAGGCCAGCGAGATCGCCGAGCGACGCAATCGCGGCGAGAACGTCATCCCTGAAATCCAGTTCTCCGAGATCGCGCAGCAGCGTGTGAGCGCAGAGCAGATCGCGCTCATCAAGTCGCGTGGTGCGTGCGTGATCCGCAATGTGTTCGAAGCATCGATCGTCGAACAATGGGACCGCGATATCGCGGAGTATGTCGAGCGCAACGACCTCGATACGCGACTGCAGAACCGCGCCGAGGACAAATACTTCGGCCAGCTCGCCTCGAGCAAGCCGCAGATTTACGGCGTGTACTGGTCGAAGCCGCAGGTGCTGGCACGGCAGGCGCCTTTGTTGACTGCGGCGCGCGTGTTCCTCAACCGCTTGTGGCGCGTCGAGAGCGAAGGCCGCGTTCATTTCGATCCCGAGCGCGTGCCGGTGTATGCCGACCGCATGCGTCGACGTCCGCCCGGCTCCGAGTCGTTGGGTCTGTCCGCGCATTGCGACGGCGGCTCGGTCGAACGGTGGATCGAAGCAAATTTCCGCAAGGTGTACCGGCATGTGTTCGACGGCAACTGGCGTCAATATGACCCATTCGACGCCGCGTTCCGGCCGGATGTCGAGGAGATCGCGTCGCCCGCGGTGTGCTCCATGTTCCGCACGTTTCAAGGCTGGACCGCGCTCACGCCGCAAGGTCCGGGCGACGGCACGTTGCAGCTCGTGCCGATTGCGAACTCGATGGCGTATATCCTGTTGCGCGCCCTTCAGGACGATGTCGCCGACGACGACCTGTGCGGCGCCATGCCCGGCCGCGCGCTTTCCATCAAGCCCGAATTTCATGCACCGCTTTTCGAAGCGTTGTCTTCGATCCCGCACATGCAGGCGGGCGACACCGTCTTCTGGCATAGCGACGTGATCCACGCCGTGGAAGACGCGCATCGCGGCGCGGGCTACAGCAACGTGATGTATATCGCTTCGGCGCCTGCGTGCGCCAAGAACGACGAATATCTCAAACGCCAGTTGCCCGCTTTCCTCGAAGGCAGAAGCCCGCCCG
Source organism: Caballeronia sp. GAWG2-1 (assembly GCF_023631405.1). Lineage (NCBI taxonomy): Bacteria > Pseudomonadati > Pseudomonadota > Betaproteobacteria > Burkholderiales > Burkholderiaceae > Caballeronia > Caballeronia sp. GAWG2-1. The sequence goes on along the minus strand of NZ_JALQDD010000038.1, from coordinate 340,093 downwards.
ACTTTCCCGCCGATCACTTCGAGGTCGACTTCGTCGGACGCGCCACGATGCAAGACCTGACGCCGCTCGGCAAAGCGCAACTCGGGTTCGATCTTTAAACCTCATGAGTCGTCGATAAAACGGGCGCACGCCATCGCAACCAGGACCGAATAAAAGCCTTCAAATCCGCTTCCACTGCCCGTACTTCGCCACCTGCGATTCATCGAAGGAGAAGCCGAGGCCGGGCGCGTCGTGCAGCTTGACGCGCCCGTTCTCATGCGACAACTGGCGGTCCACCAGACGGCGGAAGTTGAGCACCTGATCGTCCCAGAAGTATTCGACGTAGCGCGCGTTCGGCGTGGCAGCAACGAGCGGCGCATGCAGGTCGTGGAACCAGTGCGGACACATCACGACACCATGACTTGCCGCCGTCGCCGCGATCTTGCGCCATTCAGTAATGCCGCCGCACACGGCCGCATCTGATTGCAGAATCGCGGCCGCGCCCTGGTCGAGCAATTCCTTGTGATACCAGCGGCCATAGCCGATCTCGCCCGTCGCCACCGGAATGCGCGTGGCCTTCGCAAGCCTCGCGTGATTGTCGACATCGTCTGGCGAAAAAGGCTCTTCGATGAAGTACGGATCGTATTGCTCGATGCGGCGCACATGCTGCAAGGCCTGCGTGAGATCGGTCCAGCCGTTGTTCATGTCGATCATCAGTTCGACGTCGGGCCCGACGGCTTCGCGTGCCGCCTTCACGCGCCGCTCCTCTTCCTGCGGCGACAAACGCCCGCCTTTCATCTTCACCGCCCGAAAACCCATCTCCACGTAGCCGGCCATTTCCTCGCCGAGCTTTTCAGGTGTCTTGCCGTCGAGATAGTAGCCACCGCTCGCGTAGGCCGGCACGCTTTCGAGCTCGTTCGCGCCGAGATACTTGTGCAAGGCCACGCCATGCGTGCGCGCGTTGAGATCCCACAGCGCGACATCGAGAATGGACAGCGCACGCATCACGGTGCCCGCGCGTCCTTGCAACAGCGCTTCGTTATACATCGTCTGCCAGAGTCCTTCCACAGCGTACGAGTCGCGGCCGATCAGCACCGGCGCGAGCAACTGCTCCACCGCCACGGTCAGCAATTCGCCCGCCGCGCTGCCGATATAGCAAAAGCCGATGCCTTCGACGCCATCGGTCGAGCGCACCTTGACGAGGCCGTAATGACGCGTGGACACCGTGCGCGTCGAAAAGGACGTGACGCGATCGAGCGGCACCGCGGCCGCGCATACGGCGATGGATTCGATGATAGGCATGGCTGTCTCCCTGTATTGTCGTCAAGAACCGCAAGAACGAGTCTGATGACATGCGCGCCGCAGAAGAAGTATCCTTTGGCTTCTTCAAACCCAAAATTTTTTATCGATGGACTCGCGCTATCTGCAGAGCTTCGTGTTCGTCGTCGAACTGGGTTCGATCGCGGAAGCCGCGCGCAGGCTCGATCTGACGCCCGCCGCCGTCGCGCAACGCGTCAAGATGCTCGAAGCCGAACTCGGCGCCACGCTCGTGCGTCGCTCGGGCCGCACGGTGGGCGCGACGGAAGCCGGCGAGCGCATTCTCGCGCGGGCGCGAGCGGTGCTGCACGACATTCGCGACTTGCGTTCGGACATCGAGGACACGGATCAATTAGGCGGTCAACTGCGTCTTGGCGGCATGGCGACGATGATGGGCAGCCTCATTCCCGACGCGCTCGCGGTGCTGCTCGGTCATCATCCGCAGATGGACTTCTATCTGGAGCCGGGCACGTCGCTCGATCTTTATCGCAAGGTGACGGCAGGCGATCTCGATGCCGCCGTGATCGCGCAACCGCTTTTCAATCTCCCGAAAAGCTGCGACTGGCATACGTTTCGCACGGAGCCGCTCGTGCTTCTGACGCCCGCCGCGATGAACGTCAACGACGTCCACGCGACCTTGCTTTCAGAACCCTTCATTCGCTACGACCGTAACGTGGTCGGCGGCCAACTCGCGGATGCGTATTTACGGCAGCAAGGCATCAAGCCGAATCAGCGCTGCGAACTCGATGGCCTCGCGGCCATCGCCACGCTGGTCGATCGCGGGCTCGGCGTCTCGCTCGTGCCGGACTGGGCGCCGCACGAGTATCCGGGCATTTCCGTGCGCAAGTGGGCGCTCCCCAACGCGGCGCCCAAGCGTCTCGTCGGCTTGTTATGGGGACGTTCATGCGCGCGCATCCGGCTCGTGCAGGCGTTTCTCGGCGCGGCGGACTCTATCGAACGGACGCGGCACGGGTCGGGCAAACCGAAGCAATAGTCACGTCCGGAAGCAAGAAGTTCTATGGTTTGAAGCAAGCGCGAACGTGTCGCGGCAACGCAAGCCAGCCGCGATAATGCGGGCACACCTACAGGAGACGCCAGCAACATGAGCGACACATTCAAGAAAAAGTCCGGCGCTGAACAAGACCCGCAACCCGGCGGCCTGCGCAAATCGCTGACGAGCTATGGCGACAGCGGCTTCTCGCTCTTTCTGCGCAAGGCTTTCATCAAGGGCGCGGGCTATACGGACAGCGCGCTCGACCGGCCGGTGATCGGCATCGTGAACACAGGCAGCGCGTATAACCCGTGTCATGGCAACGCGCCGCAGCTGATCGAGGCCGTCAAGCGCGGCGTCATGCTCGCGGGCGGCCTGCCAATGGACTTCCCGACCATCTCCATTGCCGAATCGTTCTCGCAGCCGACCAGCATGTATCTGCGCAACCTCATGTCGATCGACACCGAGGAGATGATTCGCGCGCAGCCCATGGACGCCGTCGTGCTGATCGGTGGATGCGACAAGACCGTGCCCGCGCAACTGATGGGCGCGGCATCGGCGAATATCCCGGCGATCCAGCTCATCACCGGTTCCATGCTGACGGGCGCGCATCGCGGCGAGCGCGTGGGCGCATGCACCGATTGCCGGCGCTATTGGGGACGTTTTCGCGCGGAGGAGATCGACGAGACGGAAATCGCGGCGGTCAACAACCAGCTCGTCGCGAGCGTGGGCACGTGTTCGGTGATGGGCACGGCAAGCACCATGGCGTGTATTGCCGAAGCGCTCGGCATGACCGTTCCGGGCGGCGCCGCGCCGCCCGCGGTGACATCGGACCGCATGCGCGTCGCCGAAATGACCGGCACGCAAGCCGTGCGGATGGCGAAGGACGACCTCACCATCGACAAGATTCTCACCGCCGATGCCTTCGAGAACGCCATGCGCGTGCTGCTGGCTATCGGCGGTTCGACCAATGGCATCGTGCATCTGACCGCCATTGCCGGACGCATGGGCTACGACGTCGATCTGAAAGCGCTCGACCGCATGGGCCGCGAGACGCCCGTGCTGCTCGATCTGAAGCCGTCCGGCTCGCATTACATGGAGGATTTTCATAAGGCGGGCGGCATGGCCACGCTGCTGCGCGAACTCAAGCCGCTTCTCAATCTGAACGCGCTGACCGTCACGGGCCGCACGCTCGGCGAGGAGATCGAAGCGGCGGGTCCGGCCTTCGTGCAGGATGTCGTGCGCTCGTTCGACAACCCGATCTATCCGCAAGGCGGTATTGCCGTCCTCGAAGGCAATCTCGCGCCGGGCGGCGCGATCATCAAGCAGTCGGCGGCGAACGCCGAACTCATGGAGCACGAGGGCCGCGCGGTGGTGTTCGAGAACGGCGCGGACTTGGCCACGCGCATCGATTCCGCCGATCTCGACGTCAACGCCGATGACATTCTGGTGCTCAAGAACATCGGTCCGAAGGGCGCGCCCGGCATGCCGGAAGCCGGGTACATTCCGATCCCGCGCAAGCTCGCGACGGCGGGCGTCAAGGACATGGTGCGCATCTCCGATGGCCGCATGAGCGGCACCGCGTTCGGCACGATCGTGCTGCACGTGACGCCCGAATCGGCGATCGGCGGGCCGCTTGCGCACGTGCAGACGGGCGACCGCATTCGCCTGTCCGTGTCGAAGCGCGAGATCAGCCTGCTGATCAGCGACGAGGAACTCGCTGCGCGTGCGGCCCGACATCCCGTGACGATACCGACAGCGGAGCGTGGATACCGCAAGCTGTTTCTCGATACGGTGACGCAAGCGGATAAAGGCGTCGACTTCGATTTCTTGCGCGCGACGGAGAAGCGCGGCACGACGCCAAGAAGCTAGACGCGTCATGCTGAAGCACGCCAGGGCCGCTTTCGAGCGGCCTTTTTTGCGTTCACGGGAAACGTCCGCATAAGACACAAGAAATTTTTGTCTTTGAAGCAAGCGCACCCTTGTTCTTCGATATCCAACCCACGGCGATACTGGCGCGACCCTCGAACGACACCGGAGACGCTTGCCATGACTACATCAAAGACCTTTCAGGGCGCGCTGTCGCCCGTTCTCACGCCATTCGACGATAACGGCGCGCCATCGGCCGAGCGTCTGATTCGCCACTGCCGCGCGTTGCTCGACGACGATGTCGGGCTGGCCGTGTTCGGCACGAATTCCGAGGCCAACTCCATGTCCGTCGCGGAGAAGCGCGGACTGCTCGATGCGCTCATCGGCGCAGGCCTGCCCGCTGCACGCATGATGCCTGGCACCGGCGCGTGTGCGTTGCCGGACACCATCGAACTCACGCGTCATGCGGTAGCGAACGGCTGTGGCGGCGTGCTGATGCTGCCGCCGTTCTACTACAAGGGCGTAAGCGACGAAGGACTGTTCCGCGCATACGCCACCGTGATAGACGCTGTCGCCGATGCGCGTCTGAAGATTTATCTCTATCACATTCCGCCGGTCGCGCAGGTGCCGTTGAGCCTTGCACTCATCGAACGCTTGCTGAAGGCGTATCCGGGCACCATTGCGGGCATCAAGGACAGCTCGGGCGACTGGAGCAACACGTCGGCCGTCATCGATGCTTTCGCGTCCACGGGCTTCGAAGTCTTCGCGGGCAGCGAGACGTTCCTGTTGCGCACGTTGCAAGCGGGCGGCGCGGGTTGCATCACCGCGACGGGCAACGTGAATGCGGCGGCCATCGGCAAGCTCGCGCGCGAATGGCGCGCCGTCGATGCGCCCGCACAGCAACGCCGCCTAGACGAAACGCGCGCGGTGTTCCAGCGCTTCCCAATGATCGCCGCGATGAAAGCGGCCATTGCATGGCAATCCGGCGATGAAGGCTGGGCGAATTTGCGCCCGCCGCTCGTCGAGCTCGATGGCACGCAACGCGTGCAGCTTGAAAACGCGCTGGACGCCATCGGCTTTTCCATTCCGCATGCCGATCAGCTCGGCGTTCGCGAACCCGCGCACTGAACCGCCGTACAACCATACGAATAAAAACGGAGACAAATCTTGTACGACAGCCCTTCACTTCCCGCCTCGATAGCACCCGACGACGCCGACTCCATCTTTCGCCGCGTTGCGCTGCGCTTCATGCCGCTCTTGTTCGTCGGCTACGTGGTCGCTTATCTGGATCGCGTCAACGTCGGCTTCGCCAAGCTGCAGATGCTGAACTCGTTGCATCTGAGCGAAGCCGTGTACGGCCTCGGTGCGGGGTTGTTCTTCGTTGGCTACTTTTTTTTCGAGGTACCGAGCAACCTTCTGCTGCATCGCATCGGCGCGCGGCGCTGGATCGCGCGGATCATGATTACCTGGGCCGCGTTATCGATGGCCACTGCCTGGGTCTCCACGCCCATGCAGTTCTACGCCGTGCGGTTTCTGCTCGGTGTCGCGGAAGCGGGCTTCTTTCCGGGCATGGTGCTGTATCTGACCTACTGGTTTCCCTCGCATCGGCGCGGCAAGATGATTGCGCTCCTGATGGCGGGCAATCCGGTGTCGGGGCTTATCGGCGGACCGGCGTCCGGCTGGATCATGCATTCGATGAGCGGCGTGGGTGGCTTCGAAGGCTGGCAATGGCTCTTCATCATCGAAGCGGTGCCGTCCATCGTGCTCGGCTTCGTGATCCTGAAGCATCTCGATGACCGCGTCTCCGACGCCACCTGGCTCTCCGAACCCGAAAAGCGCGTGATCCTCGATGAAATCGCCGCCGATACCGCCACGCAAACGCACGGCTCGGTGCGCGCGGTGTTCACGTCGGCGCGCGTGTACCTGATGTGCCTGATTCTCTTCGGCATTGTCATGGGTTCGTACGCAATCGGCTTCTGGCAGCCGACCATCCTGCGTTCGACGGGTATAGAAGACGCGTTCATCATCGGCCTTTTGACGATGATTCCCTACTCCGTCGCCCTCATCGCGGTGATCCTCACCGGCAAGCACGCCGACCGCACACGCGAGCGGCGCTGGCACGTCGCGCTGCCCGCGCTCATTGCCGGAGCGGGCTTCGTGCTGTGCGCGCTCTTCGGCGCGTCATCGGCGATATCGGTGGCTGGCCTCACGCTCGCGACTGCGGGCGTCATCACCGCGCTGCCGATGTTCTGGGCGCTGCCGACGGCGTTTCTCGGCGGCACGGGCGCGGCGGCGGGCATCGCGCTCATCAACTGCACGGGCAATCTTGCCGGATTCGTAAGCCCGGCCGTGATCGGCTGGCTCAAATCGATCACGCATTCGCTTTCGTCAGGACTGTTCGTGGTTGCGGCTTCGCTTGCGTTGTCGGCGTTGCTGATTTTCGTCTTTGTGCCGGCGAAGCTCGTCAACAAGTGAGGATTCGACGATGACCGCCAACGACACGAATGTGCCACCCGTTTTGCGGATAGGCGAGTTTCCTGCCATTGCCGAGGCCTTGCTGAAAGAGCGCCTCGCTCTACACACGCTCGCCGAGATCGGCGCTGACGACGCGCTCCGCGCGCGCATCGGCGCTATCGTCACACGGTCCAACTACGACATCGACATCGCGCTCATCGAACGATTACCCGCGCTGCGCATCATTGCGACGAGCGGCGTCGGCTTCGACCGCATTCCGGTCGAGTTTGCGCGCGAACGCGGCATCGTCGTGACCAACACGCCCGATCTGCTCAACGCGGCCGTCGCCGAACTGACGATAGGACTCGTGCTCGCGATGCTAAGGCAACTGCCGCGCGCCGACCGCTTCGTACGCGATGGCGCGTGGTCGAACGGCGTACTGCCGCTCGGCTCGAACCTGGCGGGCAAGCGCGTCGGGATTGTCGGCATGGGGCGCGTCGGCAAGGAGATCGCGCGAAGACTCGCGCCGTTCCATGTCGAGATCGCGTACTTCGGGCGCACGCGTCAGGCGCTGCCGTTCGAATGGTTCGAGACGCCCGTTCAGCTTGCGCGCTGGTCGGACATTCTGATCGCGAGTTGTCCGGGCGGCAGCGCGACGCGTCATCTGATCGATGCTACCGTGCTCGACGCGCTTGGGTCCAAGGGCATGCTCGTGAACATTGCGCGCGGTTCCGTCGTGGATGAAGCGGCGCTGATTGCAGCGCTGGAACGCCAGGCGCTCGCGGGCGCCGCGCTCGATGTCTTCGAGCACGAACCGCTCAACGATTCGCCTTTGCGACAGTTGGACAATGTCGTGCTGAGCCCGCATATCGGCAGCGCGACGCATGAGACGCGGCTTGCAATGGCCAAACTCACCGCCGACAACGTCGTCTCGTTCTTCACGACAGGACGGGCATTGACGCCTGTCCATATCGAATGATTAGAACTGATACAGCGTGGCGGGCGTATCGACGAGAATGCGCTTGCGCGTCGCTTCATCCGGCACGACGTTGGCGAAAAGGTCCGCGAGCAAGGCATCATCGGGAATGCGGTTCAACGGCTGCTCCGTCGGATGCGGCCAGTCGCTTCCCCACAGCACGCGCTCCGGCGCGACCCGAGCAAAGCCCGCCGCGAGCGCGACGCTATCCGCATACGAAGGCGGCCCGACCTGCGTCTCGTTGTAAAAGCCGATCAGCTTCACGTACGCCTTCCCGCTCGTCAGCAACTCGGAGACCATCTGAAAAGAAGCCTGATGCACGGCATCGGGTTCCGGCACGTGCGCAAGATGATCGAATACGACCGGACACGGCAAGTCGTACCACGTGCTTCGCGCCTGCATCAAAAACGCAGCGGGTGCGTTCACCTGCACATGCCACCCCATTGGCGCAATACGAGCCGCAAGCGGCTTCACCATATCGAGCGTGGTCGTTCCCGGTGGCGCGAGATTGAAGCGGATACCGCGTACGCCAGCGCGATTCAAGGCTTCGAGTTCCGTCTGAGTCACGCTCGTATTGACGACCGCGATGCCGCGTGCGCGTCCGTTGAAACGCGCGATGGATTCGACGAGCAGACGGTTATCGACGCCATAACTCGACGGCTGGATGATGACATTGCGCGTCGTGCCGATGCGCTTTTGCAGTTGCCGATAATCGTCGACGGTTGCATCGCCGGGCTTGAGCGTCGCTTCGGGTGCCCACGGATAGCGATGATCGTAGATGTGATGATGGCAGTCGGTCGCATCGGGCGGCATCACGAGCTTCGTGCGCTCGGTGCCGGTGGACCATTTCACTTGCTGCGCGTCACTCTGTACTCGCGTTTCTGCGCAACCGCTCAATGCCAAACCACCCGCTGATGCAACGAGCGCACTCAGCGCTTTCAGCGTCTCGCGACGCTTGCAATTCAACTTCGACAAGGCTGTCTCCTGTTTTATTCGAATGTGCCTGCACGTATCAATCGATGCGCTGCGTGTCTCCCTCGAACTCGCGAAGACAACCGAAGCCGCCATGAAACAGCGCCTCGGTCGCGTCTTCCGCTTCGCTCGATGAGGAGATTTGTAGCGCATGCGTCTGCGCATCGTCCTGCGGTCGATAGCCGAGCGCACGCGCATTCGCATTGCTCCAGCGATTGTGCGCATTGTCGGACACGCCATATACGATGACGAAGTGATAGTCCGGCGCATCGATAGCGCGACGCGTCAATTGCACCATGTCGCGATGGCTGATCCACGAATAAAGGTGGCGCGGCTCGGTCGGCTTGTCGTCGGGACGAAACGAACCGATGCGCAAACACGCCACCGACATGCCGTACTTGTCGGCATACAAACGCCCGAGCGCTTCGCCGAACGCCTTCGACACACCATAGCGGCTGTCGGGACGAACCATGACCGTGTCGTCGATCATCCTGTCGCGCCGATGAAAGCCCACCGCATGATTCGAACTCGCGAACACCACGCGTTTCACGCCCGCCTCGCGCGCCGCCTCGAAGACGTTGTAGCAGCCGTCGATGTTCATGTCGCGAATCTTCTGCCAGGTGTCCTCGTCGGGAATGCCCGCGAGATGCACGACCACATCGACGCCCTGCATGATCTCGCGCAAGCGCTCGGGACGCGTGATGTCGGCAGTGACGATCTCCTCATGCTCCCCCGCGCTCGCTTGCGGCGCGATGTCCGCAAGGCGTAGCGCGTAATGGCCCGCGAATCCGGCGCGTAGCACGCGGCCGATGAGTCCGGCCGCGCCCGTGATCAAAACCCGTTTCATGCGTTGTCTCTCCGTGTTTATCGCAAGGATTGGCTTGCGATGCCGAGTTCGGATGCGCGACGGTTATGCACGAAAAGCACCATGGCGATGACGCCGGTGAAGTCGATCAGCGCGCCGAACAAGAACGCGCTGTGATAGCCGCCGAAGTATTGGATGAGAACCCCTGTCAGCGCCGGTCCGATGATGCCCGACAGGTTGCTCAAGAAGTGGATGAAGCCACCCACGCCGCCCTGCCGATGCAGCGGCAGAATCTCGTGCTGAATTGCCCAGATGGCCTGGCACGAACCGGTGAGGAACAGGAGCGCCGCCGCGATGAGCGCGACCGCCGCCACGAGCGAAGTGGCCGACGTGATGCACAGCACGGCGACACCGGACAGCGCGAGGGGAATCGTCGCGACGAGCTTGCGCGCCTTCACGGGATCGTCCATGCGACGATAAATCCAGTCGCCTACCAGCCCGCCGCCAAAGTAACCAATGGCGCCGCAAATCCACGGAATGGACGTGATGATGCTCATCTGCTTGAGGTCGAGATGCATCACGTTGGTCAGATAACTCGGCAACCACGAGATGAACACGTACTGTGTGTAGTTCACGGCGAAGAGACCCGCGCCGAGCGCGAGCGTGCTTGGGCGGCGCAAATACGCGCCGAGCGTCATGCCGTCGTCCTCCACGTTCGCGGCTTCGGCAATGGAACGGCTCTCGTCGATCATGCGACGTTCGTCATCGCGCACGCGCGCGTTTTGCGCGGGCTTGTCGGTCACGAAAATGCGCCACACCACGAGCCACAGAAAGCCGAGCACGGCGATCACGATGAACGACGTGCGCCAGTCGAACGCATACGCGATCAGACCGACCACCGGTCCCGCAATGGCATTGCCGAGTGTCTGTCCGGAGAACGTGAAACCGATCATCGTCGAGGTCTCGTGACGCGGAAACCAGTTCGAGATCGTGCGATTCGTATTGGAGCTCATCGGCCCTTCGCCAATGCCGAAGAACACGCGGCATACGAGCAGCGAGACGAATCCCGTCGCGGCCGCTGTGAGTCCGCAGAACAGCGACCAGATGCCCATGGCGTAAGTGAACACGCGCACGGTGCCCCACTTGTCGGAGAAATAGCCGCCGAGAAAGGAGAAGATGGAATAGCCGATGAAGAAGCTGCTGAAGATGATGCCGAGTTGCGAGGGCGAAAGATCGAGCGTCTTGCCAACGATGGGCGCGACGATGCCGAGCGCCGCGCGATCCATGTAGTTGATCGCGCCTGCCGTGAATAGCAGGCCCGCGACCACATAGCGGTATTTGCCGGTCTTCATATGTCTCCTTGACTGCTTTAGTTATGGAGCGGCCATGAAGCCCTCGGCCGCGAAGGTCCTGCCTTGCCGATGCTGTCGCGTCTAAATCCTCACTCTCAACTCATGATGCCGATCTGCCACGGCACGAATTCGTGATCGCCGAGGCCGAGCAGTTCGCTCTTGCTGCGCTCGCCCGAAGCGGTGGCGAGCAGCGCTTCGAAGATGACCTGCCCCATGCTTTCGATGCTCGCTTCGCCATCGAGAATGGCGCCGCAATTCAGGTCCATGTCCTCGGTGAGACGGCGATACATCGGCGTGTTGGTGGCGAGCTTGATCGATGGCACGGGCTTCGCGCCGAACATGGAACCTCGCCCTGTCGTGAACGCGATGAGGTTCGCGCCACCCGCGATCTGTCCGGTCGCGGAGACCGGATCGAAGCCCGGCGTATCCATGAAAACGAGGCCGTTTTGCGTCACGGGCTCGGCGTAGCGATACACCTCCATGAGCGGCGTGGTGCCGCCTTTCATCGACGAACCGATCGATTTCTCGAAGATGTTGGCGAGGCCGCCGACCTGATTGCCCGGACTCACCTTGCCGTTGATCTGCACATCGCGACCGACCGAATATTCTTCCTTCCACCAGCGGATGCGATCCACGAGTTTCTCGCCCACCGCGCGGCTCACGGCGCGGCGCGTCAGCGTATGTTCGACGCCATACACCTCGGGCGTTTCCGACAGGATGGCGGTGCCCCCGTGGCGCACGAGAATGTCTATTGCGGCGCCGAGCGCGGGATTCGCGCTGATCGAGGAAAAGCCGTCCGAACCGCCGCATTGCAGGCCGATCTTCAGATGGCTCGCATCGACCGTGCTGCGCGTGACGTCGTTGGCGCGGGGCAGCAACGCCTTCACAGCTTCAATGCCCGCCTCGATGGTTTTGCGCGTGCCGCCGGTTTCCTGCATCGTGAAGGTATGCAGTCGCGAACTTGCGCTCAAATGCTCCTGATCGAGCAGGCCTTGCAACTGATTGCGTTCGCAACCGAGTCCGACGATAAGTGCCGCCGCGAGATTCGCGTGGCGCGCGTAGCCGGCCATCGTGCGGCGCAGCAGTTGCATGGGCTCGCCGCTCATCTCCATGCCGCAGCCGATCGAATGGCTGAACGCCACCACGCCATCCACGTTCGGGTAATCCGCAAGACGCTCGGGCGTGAACCATTCCGCGATCTTGTGCACGACCGTGGCCGAGCAATTCACGGTGGAGAGAATGCCGATGTAATTGCGCGTCGCCACGCTGCCATCCGCGCGCACGATGCCCTGAAACGTCGCGCGCTTCGCGACAGGCAACTGCTCGACCGCGCGATAGTCCTCGCCATAGGCGTAGTCGCGATCGAAGTCGCGGAACTCGACGTTGTGTCCGTGAACCAGCGTGCCCGGTGCGATATCGGCGGCGGCGAAACCGATCACCACGTTGTATTTGCGGATCGGCTCGCCTTGCCGGATGGCGCGGGCGGCGATCTTGTAGCCTGCCGTGACCTGGCTTCGGCTCACGAAGTCTTCGGCATCCACGCGCGTGCCCATCGCTACATCCGTGCGGGCAATCACGACGTTGTCATTGGAATGAAGACGGATCACCGGGCCGGCGACGCGCTTTTCGGACTGCTCGATCATGGGTTTCGTATAAGTTATGCGCCGCGAGTACGCGCCTGATGGACCGCTTCATGAAGTACTGGATGGACCACTCGCTGCGCCAATCATACGGATCGGGGATTTGCTATGGTTTGCTTGAGAAGCAAGAAATTTTTTAGTCCGGCGCGCTAATCTGCGGGCTGAGACACCGGGAGCGCCGGGACCGCCGCCGCGCCGACGCTGATAACAAGGAGACATTTCATGTGGCAACAGACCGAACGCTATCCCGACCCGCGCGTGATTTCGCTCGATCCATCCTTCGACCGCTATCGCGTTGCGTTCTCCGCGGTCGAGCGGCTTGCAACGGGCTTTCGGTTCACGGAAGGTCCGGTCTGGTTCGGCGATGGCCGCTTCCTCTTGTTCAGCGATATCCCGAGTAACCGCATGCTGCGCTGGGAGGAGGAAACGGGGGCGGTGAGTGTGTATCGCGCTGCATCGAACCATGCGAATGGCAACACGCGTGACCGGCAAGGACGACTCATCACGTGTGAACATGGGCGCCGCATCACGCGCACGGAATACGACGGCCGCATAACCGTGCTGATGGATTCGTTCGATGGCAAGCCGCTCAATTCGCCTAACGATGTCGTCGTCAAGTCCGACGGTTCGATCTGGTTCACCGATCCGCCCATGGGCATCTGGGGCCACTATGAAGGCAACAAGGCCGAGCCGGAACTGCCGCATTCCATCTATCGCATCGACGCAAAGACGCTCGAAGCGAGCCTCGTCACGGCGGATCTGAAAGGACCGAACGGTCTGTGTTTTTCGGCCGACGAGAAGCTGCTTTACGTGACCGAATCGCGCGGCGTGCCGAACAAGCTCATCCACGTGTACGACGTGTCGGAGGACGGGCGCGGTATCGGCCGGGGACGCGTGTTTTACGACGCGGGCGTGGGAACGGTGGACGGCATACGCGTCGATGTCGACGGCAACTTGTGGTGCGGCTGGGGCATGGGCAGCGACGAACTCGACGGCGTGATGATTCTTTCGCCTGCCGGCAAGCCGATCGGACGCATCGCCCTGCCCGAGCGATGCGCCAATCTTTGCTTCGGCGGACCGAAGCGCAACCGTCTCTTCATGGCGGCGTCGCAGTCGATCTATTCGGTGTACGTGAACACGCAGGGCGTCGCGAACGTTTAGCGCGAGCGCCCTGTTTCATCGCTTAGAACGTGGCCCAGTCGCCGTCGCCGGCTGCAACCGCGGGTTCTTCGCGCCTCTTCGGCGCGGCAGCCTTGACGGCCTTCACGATCGACGCGGGCGCAGGACGGCGCACCGGCGATGCGTTCGCACGGGTCGCGGCAACGACAGTCTGTCCCGTGCGAAACACGGCGACGGTCGTGCGCAATTGCTCGGCCTGATCTTCCAGCGACCCAGCGGCTGCCGCCGCTTCTTCGACGAGTGCCGCGTTCTGCTGCGTGACCTCGTCCATCTGCGAGATGGCCTGGTTCACTTGCTCGATACCGCGCGTCTGTTCATGCGATGCCGACGCGATCTCGCCCATGATGTCCGTCACGCGTTGTATCGCCGTGCCGACCTTTTGCATGGTTCCTCCCGCGCGGGCAACGAGTTCCGTGCCCGCCTGCACGCGGCCGCCCGACGTCTCGATCAACTCCTTGATCTCCTTCGCGGCACTCGACGAACGCTGCGCGAGGCTGCGCACTTCGCTTGCGACGACGGCGAAGCCGCGACCCTGCTCGCCAGCGCGAGCGGCTTCGACCGCGGCGTTCAACGCAAGGATGTTGGTCTGGAACGCAATGCCTTCGATCATGCCGATGATCTCCGCGATCTTGGCTGAACTCTGTTCGATGCCCGCCATGGTCTCGACGACCTGACCGACGATAGCGCTGCCTTCGTTGGCGACGGCGTTCGCGTTGTCGGCGAGGCCGCTTGCCTGCATCGCGTTCTCGGAGTTCTGCTTGACCGTCGCGGTGAGTTCTTCCATGCTCGCGGCCGTTTCCTGCAGCGAAGCGGCCTGCTGTTCGGTACGCGATGAAAGATCGGTGTTGCCCGCTGCAATCTGCTTGCTGGCGCTCGCAATGGCCTCGCTGCTCGTGCGGACGGAGCCGACGGTTGCCGCGAGCTTCTCCTTCATGGCGGCGACGCCGGAGAGCAACTGGCCCATCTCATCGTGGGTCTTGATCGTGACCGTGCGTGTCAGATCGCCTGCCGCGATGTGCTCGAAATGCTCGAGTGCATCGGCGAGCGGCGACATGATCGCGCGACGCAGGAAGTACCAACCGAAAGCCGCGCCCGCAATACCCACGACGAGCGAGATGAAGCCAACGGTACGCACGGTTGCGTAGCTGCTGTCGTTTTCCTCGTCCTGGCGGGCTGCGTCGATGAGTTGGAATTCCTTCAGCTTCTTGAAGGCATCGCTCGTGCGATTGTAGGCATCGGGCACGTCTTTCTGTGCATAGCGAATGATCTCGGCCTGATCGCGTTTCTCGATGGCGGCGCCAAAAGCTTCGACTGCCTTGCGCATTTGAGCGCGGCCTTCGACCACGTCCTTCGCGAGGACGTCTTCGTCCGCGCCACGCGGGATGACATCGTACTTCTTGTACCACTCGTCCGAATCGGCCAACGCTTTCTCGGCGCGAGCGCGCAAGTCTTCCCCTCCGGTGCCTTCGCGGTCGAGCGCAAAGCGGTCGAGCAGCACGCGTGCGCGGTTCAGGTACACATCCGAGACACCCAGCGCGTTGACGGAGGGTAACGTGCTCAGACTCACGTCTCTTGCGGACGCCTTGATGGTCGCCATGCCGTATAGACCGATTCCCACGGACAAGCTGAGCAGCACGCCAAGAAAAATCATGGTGAGCGCGAGCCGCGCCCGGATTGTCAGGCTCTTCATTCGTTTTGCTTCCAGAGTGGTCGTAGGTGGAGACGAGGCGCGATGCTTATCGACGCCTGTTGCAAGCTTGTCCACCTTCTTATCGGCGTGAAGCAGGGAAACTGTAATGAGGATGTAGGTATGACGGCCGCCGTTACGTCACGGCGCCCGCTGCAACGACACAGCTCGGCTCGGGCGCGAGCGTCGAAAGTCCCACGACGAGTTCCGGCGCGACCGGCCGGCTCAGCAAGTAACCTTGCACGAAGTCGCACTGCGCTTGCCGCAGCATGTCCAGTTGCGTTGCGCGCTCGACACCTTCCGCCGTGACGCTCACGCCGAGCGCATGCGACATCTGGATGATGCCGCACACGATGCCGTGCGTCGCGGCATCGCTTTCCAGGCGAGCGACAAACGAACGGTCGATCTTGAGCGTATCCGGCGCGAAATCCGCGAGGTAACGCAGACTCGAATAGCCCGTGCCGAAGTCATCGATGGCGATGCGCACGCCGAGTTCCTTCAACGCACAGAGCGTGCGTTGCGCGAGCTCTGCATTCTCCATCAACGCACTCTCGGTCAGTTCCACTTGCAGGCTCGACGGCGGCAGTCCGTGCCGGCGCAAAGCGTTATCCACGACATCGACGATAGCCGTATCGCGCAACTGCCGCGCCGACACGTTCACGGAGACGCTGAGCGCGCTCGCACCGTTTCTGCGCCAGTGCGCAAGCTGCCGAAGCGCGTCTTCCATGACCCACGCGCCGACCTCGATGATGAAGCCGCTCTCTTCCAGAATCGGAATGAACACGCCCGGCGAGACGACACCGCGCGTTGGATGACTCCAACGGATGAGCGCCTCGACACTGCGGACCGCGAGCGAATGCGGCTCGTGAATCGCCTGATAGTGCAGCACGAACTGGTCGTTGGCGAGCGCGGCGGGCAGGTCGCGCTCCAGGTTGAAGTCGACGATACGCTTGCTTGCGTCCTTGTCGGCGAAGCGAAAGCCGTTGCGCCCGGCCTTCTTCGCGGCATACATCGCAATGTCCGCACTCGTGAGCAAGGTCTCGTGATCGGCGCCGTTCTCGGGGAACACTGAAATGCCGATCGACGCGGTGACGAACGCGCCGGCGCGAGGCGCATCGCCTGTTTGTGCGAGCACGCCGAGAATGATTCGCGCGATGCTCGCAAGCCGTTCCTTGTCGCGTGCCTCGTCGATCAGCACGGCAAACTCGTCGCCGCCGAGTCGCGCAAGAAAGGCATCGGCCGGGAGCGCCGCCTGAATCACTTCGCTCAGCGACTTGAGCAGACGGTCGGCTGCCGTATGGCCGAGCGTGTCGTTGAGCACCTTGAAGCGGTCCAGATCGATGAACATCAGCGCGAACACGTTGTCCTCGCGGCAGCGTTCCTCGATGGCCCGCAAAAGCGCAACGCGATTCGCGAGCCCTGTCAGCGAATCCGAGAAAGCCAGCCGGTCCAGTTCCGCGACACGCTCCTGCTCCGCAGTGATGTCCTCGCTGATGCCGATGATGCGCGCCACGCCGCCCGCCGCATCGCGCACGGGATAACCCGTGCTTTGCACCCAACGCACGCCGCCGCCGGGCCGCTTGATGCGGTATTGCACGCGCCCGCCAATCGCGGTGTCGACGATGCGGCGCATCGCGGCTTCGACTTGCGGACGGTCTTCGGGCAGCACGACATCCATCCACGCTTGCGGACGTTCCAGCAGCGTCGGCGCGTCCACGCCGAACAGGGACGCGCAGCCTTCGCTCAACCGATGGAAGTGGCTGAAATCCGCGCTATACGAGTAGAAGCAGAGACCGGCGTGCGCTTCCATCTCGGTCATCAGCGCGTCTTTCGCGCGCAGATCGGCGGCGAGGTCGGCTTCCTGAGTGACATCGAGCGACGCGCACAAAATGCCGTAGACGCCACCCCTACCGTTTTCGATAGGGATCAATCGCGACTGCCATACCTTCGGCTCGCCTGTCGTCGTCGGGCACGCGCCAGTGAAAGACGTGCGCGCGCCTTGCAGCGCGGCGGCGAATGCGCTGCGAGCGGCGATGGCGTCATCGTTCGACCAGAAGCTCAGCCAGTCGGCGCCGGCAAGCTGTTCCGGGCCGCTCGCCTGCATCAACTGCGCGCCATGCTCGGAGATGCGCAACATGCGCCCTTCTTCGTCCAGCAGCTTCAGGCATTCGCGGTTCGCGTCCAACAGCGCCCGTGCGAGCGCGCGGGTGGCATTCTCGCGCCCGGCGGCGCGGCGTGCACGACCAAGACCGATCGTCAGCACGACGCCGCCGGCAAAGACGCCGACGCACGACGCCGCAACGTTCGACACGGACGCGAGTGGCCAATAAACGAGCGCGAACGCGCCCACCGCACCGAGCATGTGCTGCACGACGCAGGCAGAGGAAAAAGTTGCGCTACGTGCCTGAGTTTTCAGGAAGAACGACAGGAAGCCCTGGTTCTGCGCGGATCGAGTCTCCGACCGTGCGCGGTCGACTGAACCCTGGGTGGAATGATGGGACATGGGCATTGCAAAACCAGGCTTTCGGTGGACGTGGTGGACGAGTCGACCAAGCCTCGTGCTTGATGGAGCCGATCAGGCGATTCCTGGTTTACGACGCACAAGTGCAAATGCTTTAGCCCTGTGCGGACGAACAAATACAAGGTGCGGGCGATGGAGCCTTCAGGGAAGGTGCGAGAACAAGGCTCCAAGCGTGCCTTACCGATACGTGAAGCGCCGGTGCGTCCTCTTCGTCCGAGGGACGCCCGTGCATGTGCTTCGAAACGAGCGTGCGGCCATTCGTCGAGCCGCTTCTGCGCGCTCGAATCGTTCACCCATGACACGCTCCAGCAAACATGCTTGTATATTAACGGGACGCATCGGCGTCGCGACTACGCGTCGCGTCGGCGAACCGGGACCAATGATCGACCATCCGGGCTAACCATGAAATACAAAGACTACTACGCGGTCATGGGCGTTCCGCGCACGGCGAGCGAAGCGGAAATCAAGACCGCTCACAGAAAACTCGCGCGCAAGTTTCATCCCGACCTCAACAAGGACGCGGACGCCGAAGCGCGCTTCAAGGAAGTGGGCGAGGCATATCAGGTACTCAAGGACCCGGAGAAGCGCGCCGCGTTCGATGCCCTCGGCACCGGGCTCAAAGATGGCGACGAGATCCGTCCGCGTCCCGATGTCGGCGATGGCTTCGAG
Source organism: Caballeronia sp. GAWG2-1 (assembly GCF_023631405.1). Lineage (NCBI taxonomy): Bacteria > Pseudomonadati > Pseudomonadota > Betaproteobacteria > Burkholderiales > Burkholderiaceae > Caballeronia > Caballeronia sp. GAWG2-1. The sequence goes on along the minus strand of NZ_JALQDD010000038.1, from coordinate 321,682 downwards.
TATCGCGGTGGCGAAAGTCAGCAAGACGCCGACGACTTCTTCAGCGACCTGTTCGGCGCACGCAGCGGCATGCACGGCGGCGCACGCGCGCGGCATGGGACACGGTCGCGCATGCCCGAGTGGCCGGGCGAGGATCATCATGCAAGCGTCGCGGTCAGCCTGGAAGATACCTACACCGGCGCGCAGCGCACCTTCAGGCTACAAATGCCCGTCATCGGCGATGAAGGACGCGTGACGTATCAAACGCGCACGCTCGATGTGACGATACCGAAGGGCATTCTCGACGGCCAGCGCCTGCGCCTCGCGGGTCAGGGAGGCGCCGGTTCGGGCAATGCGCCGCCAGGCGACCTTTATCTGGAAGTGACGGTCGACAAGCACAAGCGTTATACCGTCGACGGCCGCGACGTCACCGTCGAATTGCCGCTTGCGCCTTGGGAAGCCGCGCTTGGCGCAGAGGTGGTCGTGCCGACGCCATCCGGCGATGTGACCGTGACCGTTCCGGCCGGGTCTGCCGCCGGACGACGTTTGAGGTTGCGCGGTCGAGGCATTCCCGGCAATCCGCCCGGCGATGTCTACGTCATGCTCGGCATCGTGCTGCCTCCCGCCGATACCGACGCCAGGAAGGCTGCCTATTACGCCATGCGCGATGCGTTCGACTTCGATCCGCGCGCGCACTTTTATGGGTGAACCATCATGAATGAAAACGAGCCGGTTTATCTGCAGGGCGATATCGTCGAGGAGCACGTCGAGTTCACGATGATCGAACTATGTCGCATCACGGGCGCTTCGGAAGATCAGCTCGCGCTTTGGGTGCAAGAAGGCGCATTCGAGCCGCGAGGTGCGCGAATCGAGGAATGGCGCTTCAGCGGCACGTCGTTGCGCCGCGCCATGACCGCGCAACGACTGACCAGCGATCTCGAACTGAACGCGCAAGGCGTGGCGCTTGCACTCGATCTGCTCGATCAGATCGATGCCTTGCGCTCGCGTCTCGCACGCTACGGCGATCGCGGTTGATACGCATGAGCCGTCGTGCGGCCTTTCCCCGAAACGTCGCACGAGCGCTTCGATGGTGCGCCGATCATCCGGATTTGGTGCACACGCATGGCTGAACCCATGAAACATGCGCTCATTTGCGATGGCACGCTTATCGCTTATTGCTACAGCAAGGAGCCGGCGCTTCATCCGGTTTAGCACCAACAATTTGCAATAGATAACTAGGGTTCCGATCCGCGTAGCGTCCATGAGGGACGATCCATACGCGCGATGCTGGTCCGAGAGTTGTCGACCTCAAGGTTCTGCGCGAGGTTACACGGCGGGATAAAAGCCCGGGAGAGAACGCGATCGAGAGTCGCGCCGCTCCCCGCCGTCGATAACCCCTTCGAGGTCAACCTCATGCGCAAGCTATCCCGTTTCATCGGCATCGCCGCCCTCTCTCTCGCCGCGTTTGCTTCCACCGCTTCTCCCTCGTTCGCCGCCGGTCGTCAGGACTTCAAGGTCTGCTGGACCATCTATGCGGGCTGGATGCCGTGGGGCGAAGCGAAAACTCAAGGCATCGTTTCCAAGTGGGCCAAGAAGTACGGCATCAATGTCGATGTCGTGCAGCTCAACGACTACGTCGAGTCGATCAATCAGTACACGGCCGGCAAGTTCGACGGCTGCGCCATGACCAACATGGACGCACTGACGATTCCCGCCGCGGGCGGCGTGGACTCGACCGCGCTTATCGTCAGCGACTATTCCAACGGCAACGACGGCGTGCTCGTAAAGGGCACTGGCAAGAAGATCGCCGACATCAAGGGTCAGCAGATCAACCTCGTGCAGTTTTCCGTATCGCACTATCTGCTTGCCCGCGCGCTCGAATCCGCCGGCATGAGCGAGCGCGATCTCAAGGTGGTGAACACATCGGATGCCGATATCTCGGCCGCGTTTGCGACACCCGCCGTGAAGCAGGCCGTCACCTGGAATCCCATGCTCGCCGACCTGAAGGCCAAGCCCGATGTGACCGAAGTCTTCGATTCGAGCAAGATTCCCGGCGAGATCATGGACATGATGGTCGTCAACACGAAGACGCTGCAAGAGAACCCCGCACTCGGCAAGGCACTGACGGGCGCATGGTTCGAGATGATGTCGCTGATGCGCGCCAACAGCGCCGACAGCACCGCCGCCCTCAACGCGATGGCGAAGGCATCCGGCACCGATCTGCCGGGCTTCAAGGGCCAGCTCTCGACCACCGCGCTCTTCTACACGCCTAAGTCCGCGCTCGACTTCGCGACGAGTCCCGAACTGCCGCGCACCATGACGCGCGTCGCGAAGTTCTCGTTCGATCACGGTCTGCTCGGTCAAGGCGCGCCGAGCGCGGACGCAATCGGCATGGCGTTCGACAAGGGCGTCGTGGTCGGCAGCAAGAGCAACGTCAAGCTGCGCTTCGATCCGACCTACGTGCGCATGGCCGCCGACGGCAAGCTTTAACGCCTGCGAACCGGAGGCTGCGCGATGCGACTCATCAACCGACACCCGAGCAAGAGCGGCGCCATGCTGCTGCTCTTGATGCCGTTCATCGTGCTGTTGGCGGTGTACTTCACCAGTTCGTCGCTACGGCTCAGGGACAATCCCGGCGACAAGGTGCTGCCAAGCGCGAGCCAGATGAGCGAGGCGATCACTCAGTTCGCCTTCACCGAAGACAAGCGCACGGGCCAATATCTGCTTTGGACCGATACGCTCGCAAGCCTTAAGCGCCTTGGCATCGGGCTTGTGGTGAGTGCGGTGATCGCGCTCATCGCGGGCATCGTGACGGGCAGCATTCCGCTCGTCACCGCAACCCTCTCGCCCTTCATCACTGTCGTCTCGATGATCCCGCCGCTCGCGGTGCTGCCCATTCTCTTCATCGTGTTCGGCCTCGACGAGTTGTCGAAGGTCGTGCTGATCGTGATCGGCATTACGCCCATGATGATCCGCGATCTTCAGCAGCGCGCACGCGAGATTCCCGACGAGTTGTGGGTCAAGGCGCAGACGCTCGGCGCCACGAGCTGGACGCTGATGCTGCGCATGATCCTGCCGCAACTCATGCCGCGCCTGCTTGTCGCACTGCGTCTCGCGCTCTGTTCGGCGTGGCTCTTTCTCATCGCGGCGGAAGCGATCGCATCCGTCGACGGCCTCGGCTACCGCATCTTTCTCGTGCGCCGCTATCTCGCGATGGACGTGATCCTGCCTTACGTCGCGTGGATCACGCTGCTCGCGTGGCTTATCGACGAGAGCCTGCGCCGTATCACGCTGTGGGCGTTTCCCTGGTACGGCGGAGGCGCAAGATGATCGAAGTCCGCAACGTGTGGAAAGAGTACGGCAACCAGGTCGTGCTCGAACGCCTGAATCTCAAGATTGGAAAAGGCGAATTCTGTTCGATGGTCGGTGCGTCGGGCTGCGGCAAGTCCACGTTTCTGCGCCTTCTGCTCGGTCAGGAACGCGCGACACGCGGCGAGATCCTGCTCGATAGCGAACCGCTGCCAGGTGAACCGGACGCGCATCGCGGTGTGGTGTTTCAGCGCTATTCGGTGTTCGAGCATTTGAGCGTGGTGCGCAACGTGATGCTCGGTCACGAGTTGCGCGAGTCGAGGCTCATGGGCCGCCTTTTCGGCGCGCGTCGACAGGCTGCACGCGACGAAGCCGTGACGATGCTCGAACGCGTCGGTCTTGCCGCCGCGCTCGACAAGTATCCGCATCAGCTTTCAGGCGGCATGCAGCAGCGTCTTGCCATTGCGCAGGCGCTCATGATGAAGCCGCGCATCTTGCTGCTCGACGAACCCTTCGGCGCGCTCGATCCGGGCATCCGCCGCGACATGCACGAACTGCTGCTCAAGCTCTGGCGCGAGTCGGGCCTGACCATCTTCATGGTCACGCACGACCTGAAAGAAGGCTTCACGCTCGGCAGCCGCGTGCTCGTCTTCGACAAGGTACGTGTCGATCCGCAAGCGCCCGGCGCGTATGGCGCGCGTATCACCTACAACATTCCGCTCGACCATAGCCGCGACTCGGCTTCGTCGATCCACGTTGCACGGGCGGCCGTCGAAGGCGCCGCGCGTGCGGAAGCGATACCTGCTTAAAGGAACCCAGGAAGATGGACTTGCTACTCGAAGAAACCGTTCCCGGCGGCGGACATGCGTCGCTGATCGTCAAGCGGGGACAGTCGTTGCGCCTGACCGATATGGATGGCGGCGCGAACGTCAGCATCATGATGTTTAACGCCGCCGAAAAAAGCGAACGCTTGAATCTGCCCGATACGCTCAAGTGCCAGCACACGGCCAAACTAAGCGCGGGCCATTGCCTCTACTCCGACATGGGCCGCGTGCTTGCCGCTATCGTCGCGGATACATGCGGGTGGCATGACAGCATCGGCGGGGTATCGAATGCCGGGGAAGTGCATGAGAAGTATGGCGGGGGACGCTATCAGGAACTGCGTAACGGCTTTTATCGCAATGGCGTGGACAACCTGCTCGTCGAGATGGGCAAATGGAATCTCGGCCTCTCCGATCTCTTGATGACGCTGAATCTCTTCAGCCGCGTCGACGTGACGGACCAGGGGGCGCTTACCTTCGTCAGCGGCAATTCGAAGCCCGGCGATTACGTCGAGCTCTATGCGCCGATGAACACGCTCGTCGTGCTCACCGCAATTCAGCATCCGCTCGATCCGAACGCGAACTATGCGCCGCAACCCGTGAAGCTCTCGTTGGCAAATGCGGATCGAGAAGTGGCTGAACTCTGCCGCACATCGTGCGAGGAAAACGTGCGTGGCTTCATCAACACCGAGCGCTTTTATCTTTGAGCGGAGACCGACAAACATGACGACCTACCTCACCGCCAGCGACCGCCGTGCAGAAGATGCGATCCACCGCGAGACGCTCGGCGCCGGCGAGCCGTGGCTCAAGGAACTGAAGGCCGGACAGACGCTGCGCATTCGCGATATGGAAGGCAATCAGGCTGTCGATACGCTCTTCTACAGCCTCGACAACCCGCGCGAACGTTTCGATCCGCAACGCACCCTGCGCCGCCAGAAGAGCCTCTATCTGACGACGGGAACCGTGCTGTATTCGAACCTCGGCAACCCGATGCTGACCATCGTTGCCGATACATGCGGCCGTCACGACACGCTTGGCGGCGCATGCGCTCAGGAGAGCAATACCGTTCGTTATGCGCTCGAAAAGCGCTACATGCATAGCTGCCGCGACAACTTCCTACGCGCCTGCGCGCACGACGGACGGCTTTCCAAACGCGACCTGAGTCCGAACATCAACTTCTTCATGAACGTGCCGGTGACAGCCGATGGCGGACTCACGTTCGAAGACGGCATCTCCGCGCCCGGCAAATACGTCGAACTGCGCGCGGAGATGAACGTCATCGTGCTCATCTCCAATTGCCCGCAGTTGAACAACCCCTGCAACGCCTACAACCCGACACCCGCGGAGTTACTGATATGGGAATGATGCGAATGAACCGCCTGCGTGAATGGTTCTATCTCGTGATGATGATTCGCGCGGGACGACTCGGCGCCTGTTCGCGCGACTCGCTAAAGTCTCATCAAACGAAAGTCTGAGGACGCTGCCGGGGACGACCCCGGCGTGCATCTTTCAATCGACGGGACGACCCGCCGACGCATCCGCCCCTGTCATGTTCGACAAAGTCCTGATTGCCAATCGCGGTGCCATTGCGTGCCGCATCCTTCGTACCTTGCGTTCGCTCGATATAGCAGGCGTCGCGGTCTATAGCGAAGCCGATCTCGCGAGCCGCCACGTCAGCGAAGCGCCCATCGCGCATTCGCTCGGTCAGGGCGCGGCTTCATCGACGTATCTGGATGTCGCGAAGATCCTCGAGATCGCGCGCCGCGAAAACGTGCAGGCCATCCATCCCGGCTACGGCTTTCTCTCGGAAAACGCGCTATTCGGGGAGGCGTGCGAAGCAGCCGGTATCGCGTTCATAGGACCGACGCCCGCGCAATTGCGCGCCTTCGGGCTCAAGCATACGGCTCGCGCCATTGCGGCCGAGCAAGGCGTGCCGATGCTCGAAGGCACCGGCCTTCTCGAAGACGCCGAAGCCGCGTTGCAGGCGGCTGGGCGCATTGGCTATCCGGTGATGTTGAAAAGCACGGCGGGCGGCGGCGGTATCGGCATGCGTGTGTGCTGGACTGCCGATGAACTCGCCGCGCAGTTCGACGTGGTGAAGCGCCTCGGGCAAAACAACTTCAGCGATGCGGGCGTGTTCATCGAGAAGTACATCGAACGCGCGCGGCATCTCGAAGTGCAGATTTTCGGCGATGGCCGCGGCAACGCGCTTGCACTCGGTGTACGCGATTGCTCGGTGCAGCGGCGTAACCAGAAAGTGCTGGAAGAAACGCCCGCGCCTTCGTTGCCCGATGGCATGGCAGAGGCATTGTGCGAAGCGGCGTTGCGGCTTGCCAGAGCGGTGGCTTATCGTTCGGCTGGGACGGTCGAATTCGTATACGACAGCGGTGCCGCGCAGTTTTATTTTCTCGAAGTGAACACGCGGCTGCAGGTCGAACACGGCGTGACCGAGCAAGTCTGGGGCATCGATCTCGTTCAGTGGATGATCGAACTCGCGGCAGGCACGCTTGCGCCGCTCGACGAACTCGGCGCCGCGTTGAAGCCCGTTGGTCACGCTATACAGGCGCGGCTCTATGCAGAAGATCCTGGCCGCGATTTCAAGCCGAGTCCTGGCTTGCTGACCGAGATCGCGTTTCCCGAAGCGGATGGTAGCGCGCTGCGCATCGACACATGGATCGAAGCCGGCTGCGAAGTGCCGCCCTATTTCGATCCGATGCTCGCGAAGCTGATCGCGTGGAAACCGACACGCGAAGCCGCGCGCCACGCGCTCGCCGAAGCACTCGACGCCACGCGCATCTACGGCGTGGAGACCAATCGCGTGTATCTGCGGCAGATCATCGACGACACGCCGTTCGCTTCGGGCGAGCCGTGGACGCGTTGTCTCGAAGGGCTCAAGTATCGCGCGAGCACCGTCGAGATCGTGAGCGGCGGCACGCAGACCACGGTTCAGGACTTTCCCGGCAGACTCGGATTTTGGGCGGTTGGCATTCCGCCCTCGGGCCCAATGGATGATCGAGCGTTACGCCTTGGGAACCGGCTTCTCGACAATTCGCCGGATGCGTCCGCGCTCGAAATCACGATGAGCGGTCCCACGTTGCGCTTCAATACGGACGCGGTGGTCGCTATCACGGGCGCGGCGTTGAGCGTGACCGTCGATGGCATCGAGCAGCCGATGCACACGACGCTCTTCATTCCGTCAGGCGCGACACTTGCACTTGGTGCCATTCGTGGAGCGGGCGCACGCGCCTATTTGTGCGTGCGTGGCGGCTTCGATGTCGCGCAGTACCTCGGCAGCCGCAGCACGTTCACGCTGGGTCAGTTCGGCGGCCACGGCGGACGTGCGTTGCGCGCGGGCGATGTACTGCATCTGCATCCCTCGATGGATCGCGCACATGGCGTGCGCCTTTCGTTCACGCCCGCGCTCGACCCGGTTCGCACACTGCGCGTGATCTATGGTCCGCATGGCGCGCCGGAGTACTTCAGTCCGCAATACATCGAGACCTTTCTTGACACCGAATGGGAAATTCACTTCAATTCGAGCCGTACCGGCGTGCGCCTGATCGGACCGAAACCCGAATGGACGCGCGAGGACGGGGGCGAAGCGGGACTGCATCCGTCGAACATTCACGACAATCCGTATGCGGTCGGCGCGATCGACTTCACTGGCGACATGCCTGTGATTCTTGGTCCCGATGGCCCGAGCCTCGGCGGCTTCGTGTGTCCCGTGACGATCATCGAAGCGGACCTGTGGCAGATCGGGCAGTTGAAGGCGGGCGACAAGGTGCGTTTCGTGCCTGTGCGGATCGATGAGGCGCGCGCGGCGGCACGGGCGCGTCTCGTCGAATTGAAGACGCTTGAGCCGCTTGAAGCACTGCCTGCAAGCGCTGATGAAAGACGCGCGTTGACATCGCCCATCGTGCTGGACATCGGCGCGAATCACGACCGGCTGGTTGCGCGTGTGTCGGGCGATACGCACTTGCTGCTCGAACTCGGCCCCACGGAACTGGACCTCGTCCTGCGCTTTCGTGGCCATGCGCTGATGCAATCGCTCGAAGCGCTCGAGTTGCCCGGCGTGATCGATCTAACGCCCGGCATCCGCTCGCTGCAGGTTCACTATCAGCCTGAGCGCCTGCCGCTTGCAACGTTGCTCGATACGGTCGCGCAGACGTGGCAACGCGTGTTGTTGCAAAAGGACTTGCGCGCGCCTTCGCGCATCGTGCATTTGCCTTTGTCATGGGACGATCCCGCTTGCCGCCTGGCCATCGACAAGTACATGACCACCGTGCGGCCGGATGCGCCGTGGTGCCCGAGCAATCTCGAGTTCATCCGGCGTATCAACGACCTCGAATCGATCGATGACGTCAAGCGCATCGTCTTCGACGCAAGCTATCTCGTGATGGGCTTGGGCGATGTCTATCTCGGCGCGCCAGTTGCAACGCCGCTCGATCCACGCCATCGGCTGGTGACGACCAAGTACAACCCGGCGCGTACGTGGACCGCGGAGAACTCCGTTGGCATCGGCGGCGCGTATCTTTGCGTCTATGGCATGGAAGGTCCGGGCGGCTATCAGTTCGTCGGGCGCACGTTGCAGATGTGGAACCGTTATCGCGCGATTGCCGATTTCGCGGGCCGTCCGTATCTCTTGCGCTTCTTCGATCAGATCCGCTTCTACGAAGTCCCGGCCGATGAACTGCTGCATATTCGCGAGCATTTTCCGCTTGGACGTTATCCGCTCAAGATCGAGGAGACAGAGCTGTCTCTCTCCGACTACGAGGCGTTTCTGAAACGCGAGGCGGCTGGTATCGATGCATTCCGCGCCCGTCAGCAAGCCGCGTTTCAAGCGGAACGCGAGCGTTGGCGTGAAGCGGGACAAGCACAGGAGAGCTTCGAGCCTCCGGTTGTAACCGAAGGCGAGACCGTGCCGCTCGAAGACGGTCAGACCGCGGTGGACAGCGAGATCGCGGGCAATCTCTGGCAGGTGCGCGTGAAGGCGGGCGAGCGCATTGCGGCAGGCGACGTGATGTTCGTGATCGAATCGATGAAGATGGAGATCGCCGTGTGCGCGCCCTGCGCGGGCATCGTCGCCGATGTTCATGTGGCACCTGGCACGCCCGTGAAGGCGGGACAGCGCGTGGCGATCATCGGGAACGTCTGAATGTCGTAGCCAAGGAAGCCGCAAGTCCCCGTTGAATTTCATTCAACATGTCATTTTTTTTTTGAACTGGCAGCCCTCCCCCTGCGAATCTAATCTGAACGCGGATTGAGAACACGCGGCTACCCACGCCGCGACCGCATTCACTTCGCAGAGGGTTCAAATGAACGGACTGAAAAGACTAGGTGCTTTCTTCGCGCTGAGCGCCGCATTCACGCTGCAAACTCCTGCGTTTGCCGTCGATTGGGATTTCGCCACCGCGAATGCGCCGGGCAATTACCAGACGAAACTGGACGAAAAGTTCGCGGCTGAAGTGGCCGCCGCCACCAACAACGAAGTGAAGATCAACATTCACGCGGGCGGGCAACTCGGTTTCAAGGGCCCGGAAATGTTGAGCGTGATTCGCGATGGACTCGTGCCCATCGGGTCGTTTCAGTTCGCGCAGCAAGTCGGCATCTCGCCGATTCTCGGGGCATCGTCGGTACCGTATCTCGTATCCGGTTTCGATGAGATGAAGACCTTCCGCTCCGTCTCGAAGCCCTACTACGACGCCGAATTCAAGAAGTTCAATCAGAAGCTGCTGCTCACCATTCCCTGGCCCGGCCAGAACGTCTTTTCCAAAGTCGAACTGTCGAACTCGGACACCTTCAGGACCATGAAGATCCGCACGACCGACCGCAACGGCAGCGACTTCTTCCGCAGCCTTGGCGCATCGCCGGCGCAGATTCCCTGGGGTGAAGTCGTGCCCGCGCTGTCGACGGGCGTCATCAATAGCGTGTCGACATCGACATCGTCTGCCGTGGATGGCCAGTTCTGGGACTTCCAAAAGGCGTGCAACGTCGTCAACTGGCAATCGAACTTCGAAGGCGTGTCGGTCAATCTCGACGCCTGGAACAAGCTCAGTGCGAAAAACCAGAAGGCTATCGAAGAGGTCGTCGCACGACTCGAACCCGTGTTCTGGGACGCGGCAAAAGCGGAAGACAGCAAGAACTTCGAGACCCTCAAGGCGAAGGGCATGGAGATCTACACGCCGCCCGCGGCCGTGCGCGACGCCATGGCCGCCAAGGGCAAGCCGAGCTGGACCGCCTTCGAGGACGCGGTGCCCGCCGCCAAGCCACTCCTCAAAAGCTATCTGACCGCGGTCGGCAAGCAGTGAGCCGCATCCGTTCTTCGAAAACCACGGTCACAGCGGAGTCAATGCCCATGGAAAACATCGACACAAGCGCGCATGTCGAGAGTTCGAAGGGACGTGCGTTCGTGCAGAAGGCGTTGTTCTCCATCGATATGCTCGCCCGTCTGGATGGCTGGCTCGGCGCCCTCTGCCTCTGCCTGCTATGCCTCTTGATGATTGCCGGCATCGTCGTGCGGACGCTGTCGACCGTGGTGAGCTGGTTGCCCAAGGACATACCCATCGCATGGGAATACAGCTCGTATCTGATGGCCGTGACCTTCACGTTCGGCGCCGCGCTCACGCTTCGCGCAGGCGGCCATATCCGCGTCAGGGTGCTGTTGTCGAACGCATCGCCTCGCGTCGTCAAGGGCCTCGAATGCGTATCGGCGGCGACGGGCTTCGCGTTCGCGGCGTTCTTCTCGGTCGCCATGACGCACTTCTCGTATCAGGCGTTTCTCACCGACGAACGCTCGCTTGCCAGCAGCACGCCCTTGTGGATACCCAAGGCATTCGTCGCGTTCGGCGCGATGCTGCTTGCGCTGCAGTTACTCGCGCGCCTCGGCCAGTTGTTTCTGGACGAGCCTGTCGAAGACAAGAACCTGATTCATTGAAGGCTGAGACACATGGGAACGATACTCACGACAATGGCCGTGCTGCTGTTCGGCGGCCTGTCCATCGGCATATGGGTTGGATTGACGCTTGCCATTACCGGGTCGCTCGCGCTATTCATTTTCAGGTCCATTCCGGTCGACCGGCTGATCGCTCAGTACGCATGGAACGTGATGACGACGCAGGAGCTGCTGGCCTTGCCGCTTTTCATCGTCATGGGCGAGATTCTGTTTCGAACGCGCATCTCGACGTCGCTCTTCAAGGGACTCGCGCCGTGGGCGAGCTTGCTGCCTGGAAAGCTCCTGCATTCGAATGTCATCGGATGCTCGATCTTCGCCGCCATCTCTGGCTCGTCGGCGGCGACGACGCAGATCGTGGGCCGCGTCACGCTTGCGGAGCTCAATCGACGCAACTACGACAAGCGGATATCCATGGGCAGTCTGGCAGGGGCGGGTACGTTGGGCTTTCTCGTGCCGCCATCGAACATCATGATCGTGTATGGCGTGCTGGCGCAGGTTTCCGTGCTCAAGCTCTTCGCCGCAGGACTGATACCGGCCATTCTTCTCGCGTCGTGCTTCATGGCGTGGATCATGATTCACACCACCTGGAACAAGAGCCTGATTCCCGAGGAAGAAAGTTTCGCGACCATGCCCTGGCGCGAGCGCTTTGCTTCGCTCAAACATCTTGCGCCGGTCGCGCTATTGATCGGCGCGGTGCTCGGCAGCATGTACGGCGGGCTCGTCACGCCATCGGAAGCGGCTGCGGCCGGTGTGGTCGGCGCGCTTGCCATCGCGGGCTTTCAAAAGGACCTGAGCGTTGCAAAGCTGAAGGAAGTCGGACTTGGCGCGGTAAAGACCTGTTCCATGATCGCGCTGATCATTCTCGGCGCATCCATTCTCGGCAGTGCGTCCGCGTTTCTCGGCGTGGGACAGGCGGCCGCCACGTTCGTGCAGGAACTGCACCTGTCGCCGGTTGCGCTGCTGTTCGTGCTGTTCATCGGCTATATCCTGCTCGGCTCGTTTCTCGAAGGCTTTTCGATCATCGTCATTACGTTGCCTATTGTTCTGCCGATGGTTCTCGCAGCCGGATTCAACGCCATCTGGTTCGGCATCTTTCTGGTGATCGCGGTGGAGATCGTTCAGGTTCACCCGCCTATAGGCTTCAATCTCTTCGTGATTCAAGGCATCACGGGAGAGAAGCTCTCCGTCATCACCAAGGCCACGCTGCCCTATCTCGTGCTGCTCATTCTGTTCGGCATTGCATTGATCGTGTTTCCGCAGATCGCGCTTTGGTTGCCGGAACAACTCGGCTTGAAGTGAGCATGCGCTGTTGTATCTCGCTGATAAATGGAAAATATGATGACGTCTAGGTTTGCCATCTCAGTCGATATCGGTGGCACGTTCACCGACTTCGTATTGCTGGACAGCAAGAAGAAAAGTGTCACGACCGCGAAGGTCCTGAGCACGCCCGAACGCTCGGAAGAAGCGATATTTTCCGGCTTCGAGCACTTACGCCGCGATGCGGAACTGGACCTCGCGGATTGCGATGTCTTCCTGCATGCGACGACGGTCATCACCAACGCCGTCATCGAACGCAAGGGGCACGACTTCATTTTGCTGCATACCGAAGGCTTCGGCACGACGCTTGAAACCGGCCGTGAGCATCGTTACAACGTATCGAACTTGAGGCTGGCTTTTCCGAAACCGCTGACCAAACACCGGTTGAAGGTATCGGTACGTGAACGCATTGCCTACACGGGTGATCTCGTGCGGCAACCCGACCAAGCTGAACTCATCGCGGACGTGCGCCGTCTCGTCGAGGAAACGGGCGTGACGAACTTCGCCATCTGTCTTCTGCATGCCTTTCAAAACCCCGCCAACGAGCAGTTGGTGGAAAGCTGGCTTGCAGAAGCCTTCCCCGATGCCGTCATTTCCACATCCAGCGCCGTGGCCCCGCGTTCGGGCGAGTACGAGCGCTGGATGACATGCGCCGTGAATGCGTTCACCAAGCCGTTGCTGAGTCAGTACGTGAAGCGCCTGGAGACGAGAGCCGCCGACGCGGGCTTCAATGGCCGCCTTTTGATGATGACGTCGTCCGGGCTGCCGTTGCCCATCGGTCACTGCGTCAGAGCGCCCGTCCGTTTGATCGAGTCCGGTCCCGCGGCAGGCGTTCTCGCCGCGAGAGAGATCGCCGCACGTAATGCGCCAGCGCCGCAAAACAGCGGTGCCGTGGACGATACCGTGCTCGCCTACGACATGGGCGGCACGACCGCCAAGGGCGCGTTCCTCATCTCCGGCAAGGTCGATGTGCAAGCGGGCCTCGAAGTGGCACGCGAAGGCGCATTCGAAGCCGGCAGCGGCTTTCCGCTCATCATTCCCGCGCTCGACTTGATCGAGATTGGCGCGGGCGGTGGCAGCATCGCCGAGATCGACGAACGCGGCGCCATCTCCGTCGGACCGAAGAGTGCGGGCGCCGTTCCCGGCCCGGCATGCTATGCGCGCGGCGGACAAGCCGCGACCGTCACCGACGCGAATCTCTTCCTCGGCTTTCTCGGCGAGGCGAACTTCCGCAATAGCGGCATCGACGCCACCCGGGTTGAAGCCAAGCGTGCGATTCAGCAGAACATCGCGGAGCCGCTGGGCATCTCGGTGGAGCGCGCGGCTATCGGCATTCATCGCACCATCAACGAAAACGTGGCACGCGCGTTTCGCGTGCATGCAGCGGAACTCGGTGTCGACTACCGGCGCGCCACGCTGGTCTGCACCGGCGGTTCGTCGCCCGTGCATGCGTTGCCTATTGCGCAGCTTCTGTCCATCCGGCGCGTCATCTTTCCGTTCGCCGCGGGCGTGGCTTCCGCCATGGGCCAGTTCGCGAGCAGCGAAGGGATCATCCTGCAGCAAACGAGAAAGATGAGTCTCGCCGATGTCACCGATGACGTCATCGCGCAAGAAGTCGCTCGACTCGTGCAGGCCGAACCATACGCAAGCCAGCTCGTCGATGGCGGCGCGCGGACCATCGTGAAACTCGGCATGCGCTACGAAGGACAAGACTCGGAAGTGACCGTCGAGATATCCGATGAAGGGCGTTATCTGAATGCGGCAAACATTCGCGCCAGATTCCTCGATGCCTACAAGGACATCTTCGGCCTGAACTTTCCGGACTACGGTATCGAGATCAGCACGTGGGTGGTCGAAGTCTCCTTGCCCGAGCATCTCAAGTCCGTGCGCGACTTCAGCTACGACGCGCTCACGCCTTCAGCAAGGATGGAGAAGGAACCCAGGTCCTGTTACATCAGCGACGGCGCAACGGAAGTCTGGACCGAAGTTCCCGTCTTCAACCGATACGCCTTGCCGGTTGGCTGGAAACGCTCAGGCCCCGCACTGATCGAAGAGAACGACACCACCATCTACGTTCCAGCGTTTGCCGAAGCACGGATTGCATCGACGCTGGATCTCATCGCGGAGCTCAAGTCGTGAATGCTACAGTCAAGATGGACCCGGTCGATGCCGGCATCATCTGGTCCCGTTTCGTCTCGGTTGCGGACGAAATGGTTTCGGCCATGGAACGCACCGCTTTCTCGACGATGGTGCGCGCAAGCGGCGACTTCTCGTGCATGATTTTCGACGCACGCGGCAAGCTGATTGCGCAAGGCGCGACGAGTGTGCCGTCGTTCACGGGAACCGGCCCCAGCACGCTTGCTCATATCCTCGATGTGTTCGACGCGGCCGCTCTGCGCGACGGCGACATCATCGTGACCAACGATCCCTGGATCGGCACGGGTCATACGTTCGATATCAACGTCGTGAAACCGGTGTTCTTCGAAGGACGCATTGCCGGATACTGCCTGACCGTTTCGCATCTTGCCGATGTCGGCGGCGTGGGAATGGGCTCGGTCGCGAAGGACGTCTACGAGGAAGGCTTCTCGCTTCCGCCCGTGAAACTCTTCGAAGCGGGCGTGGAGAATCGCTTTGTGTTCGACTTCATCAGAAACAACGTTCGCACCGTCGATTACGTGTTGGGCGACATCTATTGCAATGTCGCGGCATGCAACGTCGGCGCGCAAGGGCTCGTCAAGATTCTCGTGGAGCACAAGCTGTCCACCACCATCGACGCCGCCGATGCGATCTTCGCGCTCACGCGCAAGTCGATCAACGCGAAGCTCGAACGCATGCCCAAGGGAAGTCATGCGGCGACCATACCCGTCGAAGGCGGAAAGGACTTTCCCGACATCTCGCTCTCCGTCACTGTCACGTTGAGCGACTCCGGCTTCGCGTACGACTTCGCCGGAACGGACCCGGTGGTGAATCGCGGCGTCAACGTGCCGATTTGCTATACACGCGCGTTCTGCTACTTCTGCACGAAAGTGCTCGTCGCGCCCAGCATTCCCAACAATCAGGCCATACTCGATTTCGTCACCATAGCGGCGCCCGACAACTGCATTCTCAATGCGCTCAGGCCGAACCCGACCGGTGCGCGGCACGTCTTCGGCCATTTCGTCGGACCGCTCATTTTCAATGCGCTGGCCGAGGCCTTCCCCGACGACGTGCAAGCCGACTCGGGGATGGTGTTCCAGATGAATCTTCGCGGCCAGACGCGCGCGGGAAAGCACTATTCGTCGATCTATTTTTCGGCGGGCGGATACGGCGCGCTAGCAGGTTACGATGGCCGCCCTGCCTTGCCCGCACCGGCCAACATCATCGGCGGCTCGGTTGAATTCTGGGAGCAGCAGATTTGCTGCACCTTCCTCAAGAAAGAGATACTCAGAGACTCGGGCGGGCCCGGCGAGTTTCAAGGCGGCAACGGTCAGATCTTCGCGATCAGGAACGACACGGGTCATCCCATCGAGGCATCGTTCATGGCGTCGCGGACCAAGATAGCCGCGAAAGGATTTGCAGGCGCGGGCGCCGGCGCGCATCGGCTCATCTTCGTGGACGATGTCGAGACCGATCCAAAGGCGCGCGTGCTCATTCCAGACGGCGGTATCGTGGAGATTCGCGACGCGGGCGGCGGCGGATACGGCAACCCGGATCGCAGATCGCTCGATGACATCGCAGCCGACCTCGAAGCCGGGCTGATCAGCGCGCAGTTCGTCGACGACAACTATCCCCGGCAGGCGCGTCAGCTCGCGCGCTCCGTGGGTGCATCGTGAAGCCGGCTTTTTGGCCCGATACAATGCACAACACGCACCTTCACTCAGAAAGAGAACCGACATGTCAGGCGTGATAGACCTTGGCGGCAAGTCCTTCACCAGGCGCTTCGTGCGAAGCGGAGACATCCGCTTTCATATGGTGGATGGTGGCGTCGGCCCGACGGTCGTGCTCGTGGCGGGCTTCCCGCAGACCGCTTATGCGTGGCGTCGCGTGCAACCGCTTCTGGCCGATTCCTACCGTACCATCGCCATCGATTTGCCCGGTCAAGGTTACTCGGACAAGCCCACCACCGGCTACGACACCGAGACCGCCGCCGCGCGCATCAATGGTCTCTTGCGGTCGCTGGGTGTCGAGCGTCACTTCTATGTGGGCCATGACATCGGATCGTGGATTGCTTATCCGTACGCGCATCGCTATGAGGCCGAGCTCGACGGCATCGTGTTCATCGATGGCAACATCCCCGGCATCACGCTCAGGCCCGAAGTATCGGTCACCGCGCCTTCGAACTGGAAGAGCTGGCACTTCTTGTTCAACGCGGTGGACGACTTGCCTGAAGCGCTCATTGCAGGCAAGGAGCGCGTGCTGATCGAATGGTTCTTCAACAAGAAGACCGCCAACGCAATGGCCACGTTCGAGCCTGCCGACATCGACGAATACGTCAAGGCGTATGCGTCGCTCGGCGGCCTGCGCGGCATGCTCGGCTATTATCGGGCCGTCGAAGAGGACATGAAGCAGAACCAGAAGCTCTTTGCCAGCAAGATCAAAAAGCCCGTGCTCGCGCTTGGAGGCGATGTGGGCAGCGCGCCCACCATCCATGAACTGATGAAGCCGCTCTGCGAAGACCTGAGCGGCGGTGTGATCCAAGACTGCGGGCATTACATTCCCGAAGAGCAGCCGGAAGCGCTGGCAGCGGAACTCAAACGCTTCTTCGAGACATGTCTCGGTTGATCGATGTCGATGCTGCGAATGTCTTTCGCTCTGCAATGCATTATCCTTGCCGTCATCGGGGCACGGGGGCATAGATGACGGCCGGTTCGAGAAAGAAGGAAAGCGATGAAGCCGAAGCCGTTCCGGACACGCGCCGTGTGCGCTTTCCGCCGCTCAAGTCGCTGATCGCGTTCGAAGCGGCCGCTCGGCACGGCAGCTTCACGCAAGGCGCGGAAGAGATCGGCATTACCACGTCGGCGGTGAGTCATCACATTCAGCAACTCGAAGACTTTCTCGGCGTTCCGCTCTTTCAGCGACATGCCGGGCGCGCGGTGCTGACCGTCGCGGGCCGAACCTATGCGCGCGAACTGGAAAAAGCATTCGGCATGATCGCCACTGCGACGAGTCTTATCGCGCCGCAATCATGGGGCGGTCATCTGTCGATTGCCGTGCCCAATAGCTTCTCGGTGAAGTGGCTGCAACCGCGTCTGCAAAACTTCCTGAAAGCGAACCCGCTGTTTCGCGTTCGACTTGCGACGCTTCACACACATGAACTCGATGCCAACCGCTACGACATAGCAATCGCGCATGGGCCTCAAACGCCGGGATTGAAGCTTGCCGAGCCATTGCTCATCGAACGGCTCAGGCCGCTTTGCAGTCCGCAACTCGCGGAGGAGCTCGGCCTGAAAAGCCCGAAGGATCTGGCTAAGGCCACGCTCATCCACTCCAATAATCCGCTGAACTGGGTCGATTATTTTCGGCGCATAGGCAACCTCGTCGTCAAGCCCGCGCACGACTTGTGGCTCGACCGCTCCGCCATGGCAATCGAAGCCGCGGTAAAGGGCTTGGGCGTGGTGCTGGAAAGCGAGATTCTCGCGGAAGAAGAGTTACGCGATGGCCGGTTGATCGAGCCATTCTCCGACCCGAAGTTCCACGTCGAAAATATCTCTTACTATCTGCTGCGCTCGTCGAGTCTGCGCAATTCGGCCGAAGCGGCCGTGTTTGAAAAATGGCTTCGAGCTGAATTCGAGTTGGCCAATCTAAAAACGATGTTCTGAGTGCATGCTCAAGCCTGCGGCTTGCGTAAAGGCTTGACGCCAATCGAGTCCGGCGGCAGTCGTTCCACGCGGACGGTACTCGCATCCTATCCAGCCTGAATAGCCGCTATCGGCTATCGCTCGTGCAATCGTGGGCCATGACATGTCGCCCGTGCCCGGTTCGTTTCGTCCTGGTACGTCGGCGACCTGAATGTGCGCCACGTCACGACGATGCATGGCGAACGCATCCAGTACGTCCATGCCGCTCATTGCCGCGTGATAAAAATCGAAGAGCAGTTTGACGTTGCCTTGCGGGATGTCGCGGACGTACGCGCTCGCCTGAGCGAGACTCTTGAGGAAGTAACCCGGCACGTCTTGCTGGTTCAGACATTCGAGCACAAAGGTTACGTTCTGCCCTTCCGCGCGCTTTGCGGCCCACGCGAGATTCGAACGAAAGACGGCTTCGGCCTTGGCTGGCGAGCAGCCGTCCGGCACTCGTCCCGCCATCAAGTGAATCAGGCTGCACTCCAGCGCGTTGGCGTAATTCAGCGCGAGATCGACACCTTCGCGAAATACATCGACATAGCCTGGAATACAGCCAAAGCCGTTGGAGCCTACGGCTCCTGCTTCGCCCGCCGGCGTGTTGATCAACACTTGTTTCAAGCTCCGCTGGCTCAACACGTTGCGAAGCTCGGTGGCATCGTAGCCATATGGCGATGCGTATTCGACTGCCGCGAAGCCATGCAACGCAGCGGCTTCGAATCGCTCAAGAAATGGCAACTCGGTAAAGAGCCATTTGAGATTAGCCGCGAAGCGTACGCGCGAAGACCGTGCAGTCATTTCAACCCCACGATCATTTCGACTTCCACTGCCGCGCCATGCGGAAGCTGCTGCACGCCGATCGCGCTTCGTGCATGCTTGCCGCGTTCTCCGAGCGTTTCGATCAATAGGCGGGACGCGCCATCGATCACCGCGCCCTGTCCGGTGAAATCCGCCGCCGATGCGACGAATCCCGTAATCTTCACGATCTGCGCAATGCGCTCATGTCCGCGGAGCGCGTGCGCGAGTGCATCGAGACATGCTTTTGCACATAACGCTGCCGCTTCTCGTGCGTCTTCAGCCGATAAGTCCGCGCCGACCTTGCCGCTGTATTTGATCGCTCCGTGCTCGCGCGGAAGCTGGCCGCTCACGAATGCGAGATTGCCGAACACCGTAACGGGCGTGATGAGTTGACTGGGCATTTGCTTGTCGTCTGCGCGCTGCATGAATATCGTCTCCTCAAAGAATCGTTAGCCCAAGCCGCTCGTACGCGTGGCGCGCTTTATCGGAGAAAAGGGATTGCAGCAAGGCACATGCATCTTCCGATTGTGCGCGACCCGAAAACATCCCGACATAAAAGTCGGTATGGAACTGAATCTCTTCCGGAAGCGGGCCGATGATCTCGATGCCCGCCACCATGGCCAGTTCGCTCATCTGTTGAATGGCGACGTCCGCCTCGCCACGCACGATGCATTCGCCCGTAAAGCCCTTCTCGATGATGGTCGCGCGCTGATTGACCTGCTCCGCGATGCCCATCTCTTCGATCAAGGTGGCGAAATAAACGCCGCTTGCGCCGGTCTTCGAATATGCGACCGATCGCGCGTTCAACAGGACCTCGCGCAAGTCTTCATCGCTTCTTATCGACCGAGGCACGTCCCGCACAGATGCCGCCACACCCACGCCGGTTCTGACCAACCCGCGCACCGTCGATGCATCCAGTACGTTTTCATCGGCGAGACGCTTCACATAGGCGCGAGTCGCAATCAGCACCTCCGCTCTTTCACCGGCAGACACGCGCTCTTGCAGCACGTTGGTTGGATCGAACATAGCTTGCACGCGGATGCCGCTACTTCGTTCGAACGCTGGAATGACGACATCGACGAGCGCGCTCTTGACCGCGAGCGTGCTCATCATCGAAACGGCTGGCGCGAGCGATGGAGTAGGCATCGTTGAATCCATGACGGTAAAAGACTTCAGCGCGACAAATGCAGGCGCTTCTTGAGATCGGCAACCGCGCTGCGCGGTGCGGAAAATACCGGACAACTCGCGACTGAAGTCACGGCATCGAGTGCCTGAGCGGTTGAGAAATGGGCCAGCATGATCGCGTCGTAGCCATGCAGGCTCGCGGCCTTTTCTGCAACGATACGGTTGTGCGTGTCGCGGTCGCCCGCACGCAGCTTGTCGATTGCATCGTCGACCACGAAGGTGGCCAGCGTAGCTTGCGGGTTCATGTTCGATGCTTCCTCGAAGAACTCCGCCACCATGGTCGGCAGGGCCGGCGCGAACGTTGCGATCATCGCGATGTTTCTGCCTTCTGCAAGCGCATCGGCGAACATGGCGGTGTTCGGCTTGCAAACAGGTATGGGAAGCGCCGCGTCCGCGGCATCGATGGCGGGACCGAAGGCCGAACACGTCGCGAGGACCGCATCCGCGCCGCTTTCGTACCCGTATCGCGCAAGATTCACGAAGCGTGTCTGCAATGAGTCGGGCAGCTCTTTGCTGTCGCCTCTGGCCGAGGTCAGACCGTCGTCGAGAAGATTGGTGAGCCTGGCTTCTGGCCAGTCGCGCAGGAACGCGTCGTGTATCGGCGCGATGGCAACGGGCGTGGCGTGCAACAGCACGATGGAAAGGTCATGTCTCATGGATGTCGATTCGCCGCTGGTCGGCTGCCGGGTCATGCGCCCGGCATCGATTCAAGCGTAGCGAATGACGCGTTGGCATTCCAACGCAAAGAAATCAACACCCGTTGAGTCAGAGTCACGACAGCAGGCTTCATGCGTTAATACAAGCGCGCGACTCACGCCGCCTTGCCGCCCATCACCTGTTCCTGTTCGATCCAGATCTGGCTGTCGGGAAACCAGAACGCGTCAGGCTTTGGCGGTACGGCCAAGGTAGTCGGCAAATCGGGATTGAATATCTTCGACCATGCCGACAAGTAAGAAGGCATCTTTACGAGGTATCCGCACTTCGAAAGCAGCAGGCTCGATACCAACGCTTCGCGCCCGATCTCCAAACCCGGATAACCGCTGAAGTGCACCGGCATGTCGCCTGTGGACAGCAGCTTGGCCGGTGCAACACTGACCGAGCGATTGAACGGCCACGCGCGGAAGAAGTCGATGAACGCCTGCTCATCGCTCGAAACGAAGATGTTTGTCAGAAGCGGATTGAGCGCGAGGGTCTGCTCGACCAGCCGGCAGAAGTCGGCCCAGGGCAAGGTCATCGCTTCGAACTTCTTATCCGTGCCTCGGTAGTGAACACCGAGTGTCGATTGGCCGATATCGAGTTTGGCGCAGGTTGCATCGACTTCATCGCGAATGGCTGCAACCGGCCGGTAATGCGAGCGAAACAAGTCGCTCGAACTTTGCAACCGCAGACCCGCTTCATGGCGTTGCCGCAAGCCGAGTTGCACGAGATCGCGCACGGTAGAGGTTCGCACTCTGCGCGGCAACTTCACATCGCCGGATGCCCGCACGCTTTCAAAGAGCGCCGAGAACCAGTCTATTTTGCCTTCCGGGTCGCCATAGAGACCGCCGCGTGCCGAGATTTGCGGTGTCAGCCGTTTCTCTTCGCAATGCTTGAGGATGAAGAGCACCATCTGCATCACGGAAAAAAAGCCGGAGTTTTCCCTGATCTCGATAGCGAACACATTGCGATTCAGCCGCTGTCGCGCATGCAGCGACAAACGCACTGGAGCGGCGAGAGAATGCTTGAAGCCTTCACTGCGCCGAAAGCGCCTGACACGATCGACCACCGTTCGCAACATGTGCGGTCCCCGACTCGGATTTGTCTTTTGGAATGACCGTATGGTCCAGCGCTACGGTAACTATGACGGGAGAGTAGCACCGTGCAACGTGTAACGGATCGACCCTCGTCGGCGTTCTGTTGGCTAGCTAACGTGATGGGCGGAAAAAGTTACTGGCGAAGTTTCAATGGCGTCCTGTCGATGCGACATCGGCGACGGAAGCGATAAACGCATTGGCCGTCATTGGCTTGCCGAGCAAAAACCCTTGGAGAATGTCGCATCCCAGTTGCGTGAGAAAAGCCTGCTGTGCAGTGGTTTCGACGCCTTCCGCCACGATCCTGAGATTGAGCGTTTGTCCGAGCGCCACGATGGCCGAAACAATCGCCGCGTCTTCCGTACCGTGAGCAAGTTCACGCACGAAGCCACGATCGATCTTGAGTTCGTTGGCGGGCAAGCGCTTGAGATAAAGCAGACTGGAGTAGCCGGTGCCGAAATCATCGATAGAGATCTGCACGCCTTCTTCCCGCAGTCGTTGCAAGACCTTGAGGCTCACTTCGACATCGCGCATGGCCGTCGATTCAGTGATCTCCAGAATCAGCGATTCCGCTGGCAGGCCATTGCGACGAAGCGCGCCGCGAACCGCTCGTACGAGACCCGAGTGAACGAACTGCAATGGCGAAAGATTGATCGCGATGGTCCACTCTGTGTGACCGCGATCGTGCCACGCCTTCAATTGCCGGCAGCCTTCGCTCAGCACCCATTCGCCGATAGGAACGATCAACCCTGTCTTTTCCGCCAACGGAATGAAGCGGTTGGGCGCCATCAGTCCGTGCACGGGATGGTTCCAGCGCAATAGCGCTTCCGCGCCCACCGCCGGACCATTTGGCGCCTTGAATTTGGGTTGATAGTGCAAGGCGAGCTCACCGCGCGTCAACGCCACGCGAAGCTCGTGCGCAAGTTGCATCTGCTCGTAAGAGTCCGCATGCATCGACGGTTCGAAGAAACAAAAACCGCTGCGGCCAAGGGCTTTCGCGTGATACATGGCGGTATCGGCATTGCTCAGAAGCTCTTCTTGAGTCGCACCGTCGTCGGGAAAGATCGCAATGCCCACGCTCACGGAAATCTGCACTTCCTCGCCTTCCATGCGAAACGGCTTCTCAATGGTCTCGGTCAAGCTCGCGGCGATTTGCGCGGCCACGGTTGCGTCGTCGACGTTCGAGAGCAGCACGAACTCGTCGCCGCCGACCCGCGCAATGGTGTCGTGTGACCTGACGTTGGCGCGGATGCGCTTCGACACTTCGATCAGCAACAGGTCGCCGACATGATGTCCGAACGCGTCGTTGACCGCCTTGAAGCCATCGAGGTCCATGAACATCAACGTGAAGCGGCGCTTTGCATCGCGCGCGCCATGCACCAGTTGTTCCAGTCTGTCTTCGAGCAAGACGCGATTCGGCAACTCAGTAAGGCTGTCGTGAAGCGCCAGATAAGCGAGTTCCTTGTTCGCCTCCGCGAGCGACGCCGCGAGCACGGCGGTGCGCGATTCGAGCCGCAAGTCCAGAACGGAGATGATCAGCGCGATGGCCAGCACCGAGAGTGTCACGACGATCACCACGACGGCCAGCCATCCGGTATCCGCGCCTTCCTTAGCGGCACCGCATATCGCGCCCGTGGGAAAGCGCGCGGCCGCCATTCCGGTGTAGTGCATGCCGACGATGGCAAAGCCCATGAGGAACGACGCGCTGCCGCGAAAAAACAAGAGCCGCGACGCCTGCTGACGTAAGCGAAAGGCAATCCAGAGCGCAGCGCCCGAGGCGACGATGGCAATGGCCACCGACACAATGGTGAGCCATGGGTCGTATTCGATCGGCGGCCGCATGCGCATGGCGGCCATGCCCGTGTAGTGCATGCCGGCGATAGCCGGTCCCATCAATAGCGCCCCGATCACGATCCTGAACGCGGGCAGCGTCTTCTGACAGACGAGCCAGAGCGCGAACATCGATGCCGCGACGGCAATTAGAAGCGATGCAAATGTAATCAGCGGGTCGTAGCCCAGTTTGATGGGCAAGCTGAACGCCAGCATGCCGACGAAGTGCATCGCCCAGATGCCGAGTCCCATTGCACAGGAACCGCCGATGAGCCACCAGCGCGCCGCGGGCCCCCTGGCTTGCGCGATACGCCCTGCCATGTCGAAAGCCGTGTACGCGGCCAGGATTGCCACGAGAAGCGAGCAGACGACAAGCAAAGGGTTATATGAGTAAGCGAGCATTGAGCGCTATTTTCGCAGGCTTTCGTTGTCGCTCCCGGGTAGAGAACAGCATCGTGGTGACGAATGGAGACCTGTCATCGACAGGAGCCCATATCTTAACCAAGGCATGGACAAATCCGGGCTCTATTCATCCCATTCGTCGAAGAAAGCCTTGCCCACCCTGCGACATATCCTGGACAGGGCGATGTAAAACGTTTGCTAACATCGTCATACTTTCGTTCATCTTCATATTTTCCCGACGCTGCCGTAAGCGATGCAAGAAAGAACCCGCACTCGCCGCGTAAAGGACGGCGAGCGTCAACGACAGCACTGCCATCAAAAAGGAAAAGAACGAGATGAACCTGCAACCCATGCGCATGAAAACGAAGCTTTCCATTGGCTTCGGCCTGCTCACGGCGGCAGTGCTGATCGTCGCCGCGCTCTCAATCGAGACGCTCGGCGAAGCGAACCAGCGCTTTACGTCCTTTGTCAACGGCATCAACGCGCGCGCGCATCTGGCCGAAAGCATTCGCACCGCAGTGGACCGGCGCGCGATCGCCGCACGCAATCTCGTGCTCGTGACGAAGCCCGCCGATCTCGAACTCGAGAAAGCAGCCGTCCTTCAGGCGCATGAAGACGTGCAACGCGATTTGCGCCGCTTCAAGGAAATGGTCGCGAGCGCGCCGGATGTCTCAGCCGAAGTAAAGACGCGCGTTGCGGAGATCGATCGCGTGGAATCGCTTTACGGACCGGTGGCGCTCGCCATCGTCGATCTGGCGCTGAAGGGCCAGCATCAGGCAGCGATTACGAAGATGAACGACGAGTGCCGTCCGCTGCTCGCCGCGCTCATCAAGGCCACGCAAGATTACCTGGACCTGACGAGCCAGCGCGAAGCGAAGCTCGTGCAAGAGTCGGCGGAGGATTACGCGTTCTCGCGCATGCTGCTGATCGCCGCGTGCATCGCGGCGGCTTCGTTGGCCGTGGGCGCGGGATTCATCATCACGCGCAGCATCTTGCGAGCGTTGGGCGCGGAACCCGATGCACTGAGCCAAGTCGCGCAGCGCGTTGCTTCCGGCGATCTGAGCCCGGTCGCGCACGCGGATAACGCCCCGCAAGACAGCGTGCTCGCCTCCATGCGCACGATGCAAGGCAATCTCGTCAGTCTGATCGGCAACGTCCGCTCTTGCGCCGATGGCATCGCCACGGGATCGAGCCAGATCGCCACGGGCAACGTCGATCTGTCGACGCGTACCGAACAACAAGCGGCATCGCTGGAAGAGACGGCGGCGAGCGTCGAAGAGTTGACCTCGACCGTGCGGCAGAACGCCGAGCACGCGCAACAGGCAAATGCGTTGTCGGCGGATGCATCGGCGGTGGCGCAGCAGGGCAATGCCGCCGTGGGGCGCATGGTCGCGACCATGACGGAGATCAGCACGCGCTCGGAGAAGATCGCGGATATCACCGGGATCATCGAAGGCATCGCGTTTCAGACCAACATCCTTGCGTTGAATGCGGCGGTTGAAGCGGCGCGCGCGGGCGAGGAAGGACGCGGCTTTGCCGTGGTCGCTTCGGAAGTGCGCAACCTGGCGCAACGTTCGTCGTCCGCCGCGAAGGAGATCAAGGAGTTGATTGGCGCGTCGGGCGTGCGTATCGCGGAGGGTTCTTCGCTCGCGGGCGAAGCCGGGACGACGATGGCCGAAGTGCTGCAGGCCGTCTCGCGCGTGAGCAGCATCATGGGCGAGATCGCGGCGGCATCGAGCGAACAAAGCCGGGGCATCGAACAATTGAGCCAGGCGATTGCGCAGATGGACCAGGTGACGCAACAGAACGCGGCGCTCGTGGAAGAATCGGCGGCGGCTTCGCAATCGCTCGATCAGCAGGGGCGCAAGCTCGTGGATGCGGTGTCGTTCTTCCAGGTCGCAGGATGATGGTCGGGGCGCGGCGCGTCGGAGAGTTTTCTCGTCGCGCTGCGCTCACCAAAAATACGCTGGTTTAACGCAAAAACTGGGAATAGTACGTTCGTACATGTGTAGAGGTAATTTGTTCACTCTCGCGCAAAACAACTAAAAATGGGCAAATACTCCTATAAAGCACTGCAGCAGAGTCGCACTATTTTCCTCTTCCATACGGCAACGCCCCGCGTTCGTTACTTTTTGCCTGAAAACGTTCGAATTCTCACACGCTTTTTGTAACATTGCGTAAAATCCAACCTATCGTATGAACTTTGAAGAAGGTGGTTGTGAGACACAGACGCGGCGGCTTTGCATCGCGTGTCGAACGAAGTTAGGGCAACACGGCAGGCCGGTGGTTACTGCACGAAGTTCGCTCTTTCCCTGCTACAACGGCCAACTTTGAAGCATCCCAGGTAGGCAAGGCAAACACTGCTGCATCCTTGGCTCATTCGTTAGTCGTCCTTACTTAATAGGACATTGATATCGATCTCTGACCTTAAGGAGTGTTCCGCCAGACCAGCGGAACTGCGAAATGATGATTAATCGACGTAAATTTCTGGCTAGCATGAGCGCGTTGTCCGGGACCTATATGCTTTCCGCATGTGGCGGCGGCGGTAGCGATCTACCGCAAGCGGCAACCAAGGCTTCCGACGATTCCACGCAACTGGATTCCACCGCAAAGGCCGCAGTAATCACGCCTTCCGCCGATGGCACGACCATCCCGAGCGGTACGTCGATCGTGGACAAGACGGGTGCGGTTTGGACGGTGACCGGCGCCATCGTGTACAAGAACAAGACGGCTGTTTCAATCGCCAATGTCTCGATGCTCCTCTGGTCGGGCGGCAAGATTTACCAGAAGAACACGAGCGGCCAGTTCTACGTGTGGTCGAACAAATGGCTCATCTGCCGTGACCCGCGCATTGCAATGGCAGCGACGCCGGGCATGTTCTTCGGGATGAACGGCCATTACGACTACACCTACACACCTCCGCAACTCATCGCGATCCTGAAGGGCATGGGCTGCAACATGTATCGGGTGGGCTGCAATTCGACGTCGAAGCAGATCAGCGCCGTCGCCAAGCTGGCATCGGCCTTCAACGGAACGGGCATCAGCATGCTTTGCCTGATTCAGCAAGGTTTGACCGATGCTTCAGGCGCGCTGTATGGCAGCGAAGCCGCCGCTTACGCCGACGCCTACAACACCGGCCTGACGGTTGCGAGCGCGCTCAAGCCTTATGGCGTGACCATGTACGAATGCGGTAATGAGTTGACGCGCCGCTCGCAAACCGTGCTGTATTCGAACCGCGCGGGAACGGACGTAGCCGACTTCAACAACGCAAACTGGCCCGTCATGCGCGGCGTCATGCGCGGTCTCATCGCCGGCGTAAAAGCAGTACAGCCGGACGCGAAGTGCGGCATCAACTTTTGCGTGGCGGACATCGGCGCATCGGATGCATTGTGGGACGGCTTCCAGCCGGATGGCACGAGTGGCTATCCGAAGGTCCGCTGGGACATCACGACGTGGCACAACTACGAAGTGTATGGTGACCTGTTCGACATCGGCTCTGACGGCGCGGGCCCGCATTTCGATCTGCCGCAGTACTGCAAGGCGCGCTACGGCGTACCTTTCATGATCACCGAGTGGAACGCGAACCCCGAGCAGACGGATGCTTATCGCGCGACCTTCGTGCAGTCTCGCCTGCAATCGTTCTACGACGCACGCAAGACGCACAACATTCACTCGGCCATGTACTACGTGCTCGACAGCGGCAATCACACGTTTGGCATCATGATCAACGGTGCGCCGATCACGCCGACGTACAACAGCTATGTGAACTTCACGAGCACACATGCCGATGTCTGAGCGTCTCTGAACAAAAGCCCACGGTTTGCCGCATCGCGCAAAGCCGTGGGCCTTATCGTTTCAGCTCATCTTTCACGCGTGCCGCATGAACGCGCGCGCTAGCGCATGTCGTCGACAGGCTTGCCATCGAGGCCACGACCGCCACTGAGCGGGCCTTCATAGCCAAGCCCCCAGAAGGTCCCGTTATCGTCGATGCGCATTACGCGATCTCGTTCGATGTGGTGCCGGCGATCTCAGTCGCCCCGACATGGCGTCATCCATCTTCCTATGAACAGTCGCGGCGTCATCGTGACTCCTCTGCCTTGTTCGGGCTTGCGGGCATCTCGTCCTTCGTGCGTTCGCCGACGGCCCAATGCGCGGCGGGCACCGCGGTGGCATACACGCGGATGGTGTCGAGCGGTGCGCCCAGCGTTTCATGGACCGTGCGCGCGACCGCCTTCACGCAGGCCTTGACGGCGGCTTCATCGCGTCCTTCGACGAGGGAAATATGTACGATAGGCATGTCAGTTCCTCAATGTCCGGTGCGTTCGAGCACGGTTTGCTCGGGTCGCGGACCGGTTGTCTTGCCAGTGATAGGCGGCTTCGGTAGCCTGGCTTCGCCGGGTTCGATAACGAAGTGATGATCGAGCGAATACCACGGCCCTTGAACGTCCGCGCCGGGTGCGGTCTCGCCGTCATGCAGCACATATTGCCCGACGAGCGCGCGCGTCACGCCGTACTGCACATCGGTCTCGAGATGGGGATCATCGCTCGAATAGACCTGCGAAAACTGTGTCTTGAAGCCCGGCTTGTAGATCATGAAATGGATATGCGCAGGCCGCATGTTGTGCCGGCCTTGCGCGCGTAGCAGCGCGCCGACCGGGCCAGACAGCGGAATGGGATAGCCCGCCGGCTTCACGCTGCGAAACGCGATGTGGCCGTTGGCATCGGTAGTGAACTTGCCGCGTAGATTCATATCCGCCTGCGCGGGGTCCTGATTCTCGTAGTAACCATCCGCCGATGTATGCCACACGTCCACCTCGGCGCCTTCCACCGCACGCCCGCTCGAATCGCGCACCCAAGCGTTGACAAAGATAGGCGCGCCCGGCGTCGGCGAGCGCACGATGCTGCCGCCGCTTTCAGTGCGCGGCGAGTCCATGCGCCAGAACGGGCCCATGAGGTTCGCGGTCGTATCGGTCTGACCGCGATCGCCGTTGTTGAGCAGGCACACGAGCGCGGACAGCCCAAGCGTTCCGGCGATCAACACGACTTCGTTATGCGATTCGGTGGTCAACTGCCCGAGCTTCGCGATGACCGCGCATGCCTGATGAAACTCCGGCTCGGACAGCCGCGCTTCGCGCGCGAAGCCATGCAGATGACGCACCGCCGCCGACATGATCTCGCGAAAGCGCGCATCCGGCGCGCGGCTCAGTTCGGCAAGCACGGCTTCGGTCACTTCCTGCTGATTGCTGACTATCATTGCTGTCTCCATGGCGGCTCATGCTTCATTGGCAAGCCGGTGCGGCGGTAGTAACGCATCTGCCCGAGTTCCATTGTCTGCCTCGCAATGGTATCGCGGACGGCGGGAATGCATCGTTCGCTACAACGGGGCAACTGCATTCCAGTCATCGACGAACACGACCTCACAACATCCCCACCCAGACCCTGAAAAGCAAAGCAGAAAAAACCGTTTGTCATTGCAATGCCGCGCGGCTTTTAATAACAGGCTCGCTTGGCGCCAAATGCGTCACCGCTCAAGCACCTCTTTCACGGCATTTCATGGAACCGACATGGCGGACCTGACATCCACTCGCAACAGCTATGTCGCATCGAAACGGCGACGCTTCGGCGTGTCGAAAGGCACGTTCTACAAGCTGCTTTCGTGGCTGGTCCCCGCATGTGTCGTGGTGATCTGGGAAGCGGCAGCACGCGCAGGACTCATCACGCCGCAAGTGCTTCCCGCGCCCAGCAGCGTTCTTGAAACCGCGCTCGGTCTGATGCGCTCCGGCGATCTCTTCGTTCACCTCGGTGTGTCGCTTCTGCGCGCCGTCACGGGCTTCGTTATCGGCGGGACGGTTGGTCTCGTGCTCGGAATCGCAGTCGGGTTTTCGCCGCTCGCGCAAGCGCTTCTCGATCGCTCCATTCAGATGGTGCGCGCCATTCCCTTCCTCGCCATGCTGCCGCTCGTGATCGTGTGGTTCGGTGTCGGCGAAGTCGCGAAGATCTTTCTGGTCGCGCTTGCCGTGCTGTTTCCCATCTATATCAACACCATGCTCGGCATCCGTCAGATCGATCCCAAGCTGATGGAACTCGCCAAGGTGATCGGCCTCGACTGGACCGCGATCGTGCGACGGATCATTCTTCCCGGCGCCATGCCGTCGATCCTCACGGGCGTGCGCTATGCGCTCGCTCACGCGTGGCTCGCGCTCGTCATTGCCGAGACGCTCGCGACGACCAAGGGAATCGGCTTCCTCGCCATGGACGCCCGCGAATTCCTGCAAACCAATGTCATCGTGCTGACCATCGTCATCTACGCGGTCATCGGCGTGGTGGCGGACGCGTTGGTGCGTCTGCTCGAAGCGCATTTCTTGTCGTGGCACGCGAACTACGCCAAAGGAGCAACCCAGTGACCGAGAGCATCGCCCTGTCGCGCGACTCCGACATCCGCGCGCGCGCCGCCGAACGCGTGAGCCACGCGTCCCTTGCCGTATCGGTGCGAGGTCTGCAGCGGCGCTATGGCAAGCGCGTCGTCATCGAAGCACTCGACCTCGATATACGCAAAGGCGAATTCGTCGCGTTGTTAGGCGAAAGCGGCTGCGGAAAGACGACACTCTTGCGCGCGCTCGCCGGGCTCGACCGGCCGGATGCCGGCGAGATTCGCGCGCCCGAGCGGCCGTCCGTCGTGTTTCAGGAGCATCGGCTGCTGCCTTGGGCGACGTTGTGGGAGAACGTCGCGCTCGGCCATGAAAGCACGGTAGGACGCACGGGCGCCGCGCGCGCGCTGGGCGAAGTCGGACTTTCGGGCCGTGAAGATGACTGGCCTCGGAATCTTTCCGGCGGTCAGGCGCAACGCGTGGCGCTCGCGCGCGCTTTGGTTCGCGACCCCGCGCTCCTGTTGCTCGATGAACCATTCGCGGCGCTCGACGCGCTCACGCGCATCAAGATGCACGGGCTCGTCAAGGAACTCGTCGCGCGTCATCTGCCGGGCGTGCTGATCGTGACGCATGACGTCGATGAAGCGCTCACGCTCGCCGACCGAATCCTCGTGATGCGCGCGGGTCGCATCGCTGCATCGTTTCGGCCCGGCGATCACGCGCCGCTGCAATTGCGGCCGATTCTGCTCGATGAACTGGGCGTCCAGTCTCACTGATCCACCAATCGTTTCCTGCAAAACTCGAAAGGTACCAACAAGAATGATCGATTCCTCGCTGAACCGCCGCCAGTGGTTGCGTGCGGCAGGCGGCCTCGTGGCCGGCGTCGCCGCAAGCAGCCTGATTCCCGCGCGCGCTGCCGAACCGCGCAAGCTGACGCGCAACACGGACACGGTGCGCATAGGTTGGGGTTACGGCAGTCTCCCCGATATTGCGCGGCAACGTGGCGTGTTCGAAAAGACGCTCGCGGCCAAGAACATCAAGGTCGAATGGATCGGTCCGTTTCCGAATCACGCGCCCTCGCTACAGGCCGTGGTCGGCGGCAGCGCGGACTTCGGCTTCTGGGGCTCGACGACGCCCGCGCTTGCGTCGATGCTCGCAGGCTCGCCACTCGTCTTCAATGCGTTCGATGTCTATTCGCCGCGCTCGACCGCGATCATCGTCAAGAAGACGAGCGGCATCCATTCGGTGGCGGATCTGGCCGGGCGAAAGGTCGCGGTCAACCGTTCCGGGCTCGGCGAGTTTCTGTTGATCGCAGCGCTGGAAAAGAATCACATCGACCGCGGCAAGGTTGAATTCGTCTATCTGAATCCACCCGACGCAGCGCCCGCCTTCGCGCAAGGCAAGGTCGATGCGTGGTCGATGTGGTCGCCCGCCGTGGACATTGCGCGCAACGCCAACGACGCAAAGGACATCTTCAACGAAGGACGCGATCTGGATTTTCTGATCGACTACAGCTCGCTCGTGACGCGCCGCAAGTTCACCGAGGAAAACTCCGAGCTGATTCGCGCGGTCATCGACGCGTATTACGTCGAAGGCGCATGGCAGTCGAGTCATTCCAACGAATCCGAAAAACTCGTGCAGGGTGAAGCGAAATATCCCGATCAGGTGCGCGATTATCTGGCGAGTCTCAAGCGCGTAAATCAATTCCATGAACCCGATGACGCTGCCTTCATGGCGCAGCTTCAACGCGCCGCCGACTGGCTCGCGGAACGCAAGATCATCAATTCGCGCATCAAGGTGGCCGACTACAGCATCAAGGTCTGACGAGGCGAGCCATGAACATGCGATACACACTGGCCTGCGATCACGGCCGCAATCTGTCGAACGCGTGGTCGCGCAACTTCGCACGAGAGCGATCCCATGTCTGATACGAAGAACATCGACCCTACCGCGCCGAAACTGGTCTCGCCGCTGTCGGCAAGGCTCGGTTTCGCGGAGATCATCGCGGACATTGCATCGACTGCGGCTGCACGCGAGCTTGCGCATCGTCTGCCGCACGAGGAGATCGCAAGGCTCAAGGCGGCGGGCTTCGGCCGCTCGCGTCTGCCCGTCGATGCGGGTGGCCTCGGCTTGTCCTTGAGCGAACTGCTCGTCGTCGCGCGTGATGTCGCGGCGGCGGATTCGAACATCGCGCACGCGTTTCGTAACCATCTCTGGCAAATCGAGGCAGCGCTCAGGCGGCGCGACCTTCCGTTTCATGCGCACGTTCTCGACCTCGCCAGGCAAAACAAGACCGTCGGATTGAGCTTCACGCAGACCGATGTGACTGCCGCTGGCGCGCGACCGACGCAGGTCCTGAGTCGTTTGGAATGGGACGCAAGCCGCGATGTCTACGTCGGCTCCGGCGACAAGGTTTATGCCACGGGCAACCTCTACAACGATGCGTTCATCGGCCTTGCCGTGGAAAGTCGCGCGGGCCGCAACGTGCAATACGTGCTCGATCGCGGCGAAGGCGTGGACGACGCCGACGACTGGCAAGGCTTCGGCCAGCGCTTGACAGGTTCGGGCACGGCCAGGTTTCGCGCCGTGACGGTGCCGGCCGCGCATGTCTATCCGACTGACCCGCCAAGGTCGGATGAAGCCGCGCCTTGGGGATACACCTTCCATCAGGTTTATCTGACCAACTGCATTGCCGGCATCGTGCGGCGCGTGGCGCTGGATGCCGTCGAGGTGCTTCGTTCGCGCGGCCGCAACTTCTATCATGGCGAGGCCGCGCATCCGGCAGACGAACCGGTGTTGCAGACCCTGCTCGGGCGCATCCGTGCTTATGCGGCGAGTGTCGAGGCGACGGCGGACCGCGCGGTCGCGGCGCTGCAGCGTGCATCGGAAAGCCATGGCACGCGCGATGAATACGACACCACGCTCGCAGCCACGTTCGCGGCGGCCGAAGCGAAGGTCGTCATCGACGATCTCGCGCCGCAAATCGCGTCGTGGCTGATCGATCTGGGATCAGGCTCGGTCGTCTCGCGCACGGGCGCTCTCGACCGGCACTGGCGCAACATCAAGGTGATCGCGTCGCATAATCCGCGGCTCTACAAGGAGCGCTTGCTTGGCCAGAACTTGCTGAACGGACAACTGCCGCCGACGGGCGCGTTTTTCTGATCTCGGGCTGCGGCGTTCTCGCTCACCAAGCGGGAGCGCGCTGCGCGGCCCCAGCGGCGCACGTCCGCGAAAGCGCGCCGCAGCGCTCCTTACGCATAAACAGAAGCGCTACCCCTTCGTTTTACGCAGCAAGCAATCGACGCACGCGCGGCACGACCTCTTCCGCAAAGCCGCGCATATCGATTTCGAACGGCTGGAACTGCAGCATGAAGAGTTCGATTCCCGCCCGGTGAAAGTCCGCCACGCGCCGCGCGACCGTATCGTAATCGCCGACGAGACCCGCCGCCGTGCCGCCGTTCGAACCCACGCGCGCCGTCTTCGCGAAGGTCTTGTGCATGACCGTGTTCGGATCGGTATTGGCCTTCTGCTGTTCGCGCAGCGGCTTGTCGAGTTCCGCCAACGCAAAGAGATGGTCGAGATGCGCCTCGGCCTGCGCCTGCGTCTCACGCGCGATCACGAAGGCCGACAAGCCGAAACGCAAGGCATCGGCGCCAGCGGGACGCACGCGCGCACCGACATCGGCGATCAGGCGTGCAACATCTTCAGGCGGCTGGCCGTTGATGAACCACACGTCGCCATGCGCGGCCACGAGCGAGCGCGCCGGTTCCGATTCGCCGCCGACATAGAAGCGCGGCCGCGCGCGAAAAGGATCGGCGGGACGCAAGCGGTATTCGTCGATACGAAAGTTGTCGCCATGATGATTCACGACCTCGCCGCGCAAGAGCTTGTCGAGCACGGCTATCCACTCGCGGCCGTAGGCATAGCGTTCGTCATGCTCCGGAAAACCGATACCGGCGCGCTCCAGCTCCGGACGATTCCACGCATTCACCAGATTGATGGCGAAGCGCCCGCCGCTGATGTGCTCGATCTGCTGCGCCATCTTCGCGAGCACCACCGGATGATAGAGATAAGGCTTGATCGCCGTGATGATCTCGATGCGCGAGGTCAGCGCCGCGAGCGCAGCCGATGCCGTCCACGCTTCGAGCTGATCGAGCGAGGGATCGTGCGGATTGATCGTGTGCTGGGCGACGAGCACCGAGTCGTATCCAAGACGCTCGGCTTCGAGCACGAGTGCCTTGTTGCGCGCCCATGATGCGTCATAAGGTTCCGCGGGGTCCTGCAGCGCCGCGCGGCTGCCGTGCACGAGCGCCCAGACGCCGAAGCGTGGAAAGTTGGAAGGCATCGATTCAATACGCGAGAAGACGCAATGAAGGAATCACATGCTAACGCCGCACGCGTGCGCGCCTTCGAATTTCTGAAGATAAGCAACTGCGCGAAACGCATTAAGCGAGCATGACTTTCGTTCATGTCCGGCGCAGAAAACCTCACGAGCGCAAGGCTCATATGCATATTCGATTTGCTCGCTTCGCAATAGGCCGGGCGCGCGTCATCATTGCTTACTCACCTGCACGCTCCCTACCTAGCTCCCATCCATGCGCACGTTTTCGTCGGTCCTTCGCGGACTGGTCTTCGCCGCCGCTTTGTCCGGCGCGTTCATCGAACCTTCACTGGCGGCGAGCACGGCTCCCGCCGTCGATCGCGATACGGTCGTGATTGGCGTCGAGAAGGAGTTCTACAACCTCGACGGACTCGTGGCTGTCAGCGGCGATTCGCTGCGCTACGGATGGCAGATTTACGACACGCTCTATGGCTTCGACCTGAAGGGCGATCTCGTGCCGCGTCTCGCCACGAGCGTGAAAGTATCCGACGATGCGCGCGTCTTCACCTACAAGCTGCGTCCCAACGTCAAGTTCCACAACGGCGCAACGCTCACGTCGCGCGACGTGAAGGCATCGCTGGAACATGTGCTCGATCCACGCAGCAAGAGCACACGCCGTCCGTTCTTCGCGCCGGTGATCGATTCGGTGGAAACGCCCGATGACCTCACCGTCGTCTTCAAGCTCAAGGCGCCGGACGGCGCCTTCGCGAACAAGATCGCGGGGTATCTGTATATCGTGCCCGCCGACTATCTCGCGAGTCTGCCGAATCCGGATGCCTTCGCGCAGAAGCCGGTGTCGCTCGGGCCGTACAAGTTCAAGTCGCTCGCGCCCGGCGGCAGCGAACTCGTTCTGGAGCGCTTCGACGACTACTGGGGCGAAAAACCCCGCGTGAAGACGCTGATCTTTCGCGCGATCACCGAGCCCGCGAGCCGTGTCAATGCGGTGCTGCGCGGTGAAGTGGATATTTCCGTCGCGCTGCCCTTCTCCGACTATGCTCGGCTCAAGAAGGAAAGCGGGCTGGACGTGATCGAAAGCCGCGTCGCGTCGCCGGTGTACGTGCGCGTCTACACGACCGACAAGAACTCGCCGTTCTCTAACGTCAAGGTGCGCCAGGCGCTGAGCTATGCGCTCGATACGCAAGCCATCATCAAGAGCGTGCTCTATGGCGTGGGCGAGCCGCTCGGCACGATGATCTCCAACTACTATCCGTACGGCGCGGATCGTTCGATCAAGCCGTATGCCTACGACCCGACAAAGGCGAAAGCGCTGCTTGCCGAAGCGGGCTATCCTAAGGGCTTCGAGACCACGCTCAACATCCAGGGCGACATGCCGCAAGGCGTGGCCGAAGCGATCGCCGCGTACTGGGGGCAAGTGGGCGTGAAGGTCAAGCTCAACCGCCTCACCTATGCCACCTTCCAGCGCCTGAACAATACGCACACGTCCGGGCCGCTCGCACTGAGTCAGTTCACCAATGCGCTGTATGACCCGGTGCATCCGGTGGGCGGCGCGTTTGCATCGAATGGAAGCTGGTCCGACTATTCGAACCCGAAGGTCGATGCGCTGCTCGCCGATGCCTCACGCGTCAGCGATACCAAGAAGCGCGGCGAGATCTTCCAGCAGGTCGGACGCGAACTGCACGACGACGCCGCTGCGTTCTTCATCTCCGAATTCACCTACGTGTATGCGAAGAAGAAGACGTTGCAATGGCAACCGCAGCAAGGCGGCGGCTTCCTGAACTTCCGCTCGGTGCAATGGGCCGCGCCGAAAGTGGCGGAGAACTAAGATGATCGCCTACGGTCTGCGGCGGGTGAGCTCGGCCTTGATCACGGTCTGGCTGATGTCGGTCCTGATCTTCGTGCTGGTGCGCATGGTGGGCGACCCCGCTTACTTGCTGATGCCGCCCGAAGCCACCGAAGCGGACCGGCAGCTCTTTCGCGAGCAACTCGGTCTTGCCGATCCCGTGCCCGTGCAGTACGCGCGTTTCTTGAGCGACATCCTCCACGGCGACATGGGCAACTCGTTTCACTTCGGCGCGCCGGCGCTCACCATGGCGCTCAGCCGGCTTGCATCCAGTCTGCTGCTCGTGGGTGTGTCGCTGGCGGTGGCGCTCGCGCTCGGGTTGACGCTCGGCGTCGTCTCGGCGGTGCGGCGCGGATCTCTCTTCGATCGGGCGGCGTCGTTTTTTGCGGTACTCGGTCAGGCCGCGCCGCCGTTCTTCGTCGCGCTGCTGCTCATCCGTCTTTTCTCCGTGCAATTGGGCTGGCTACCGACCGGCGGCCACGGCTCGTGGCGTCATCTGATCCTGCCCGTCGCCGCGCTCTCGTGGTATTCGGCGGCGGGCATCGCGCGGCTCACGCGCGCGAACATGCTGAGCGTGCTCGAAGCCGATTACATCCGCATGGCACGCATCAAGGGCTTGCCGGAGCGCGTCGTGATCGTGACGCACGCGCTGCGCAACGCGGCGCTGCCGATTGTCGCGTTCACGGCTTCGCAGTTCGGCGTGTTGATAGGCGGCGCAGTGGCGATCGAGACCGTGTTTTCGTGGCCGGGCTTCGGCAGCCTCATGGTAGAGGCCATCAGCACGCTCGATTTCACGGTGGTGCAAGCGGCCGTGATCGTGTCCGTGCTGCTGTTCGTCTCGATCAATCTCGCAGTCGATGTGCTCTATGCGCTCATCGACCCACGCATCCGGTATCGACAATGAGCGCGCGTTTTCCCTCCAATAGCGGCGAGCACGCATGGGGCCGCCTGACATGGCTGGATAGCGGCGTCGCGATCAACGCCGGCGTGCTGGTGCTGATCGTCGCGGGCTCCGTGCTCGCGCCGTGGCTCACGCGCGTCGATCCCAATGCCATCGACCTCGCGGCGACGCTTCAGGCGCCTGGCATGCATCACTGGTTCGGCACGGATCAGATGGGTCGCGACGTCTTCACGCGCACACTCCATGGCGGACGCATCTCGCTTTCCATCGCCTTCTGCGCGGTGCTGCTGGCGGGCTTTTTCGGCGCGCTGGCGGGGCTCTTGTCGGCATATGTCGGCGGACGTTTCGATGCCGCGCTCATGCGTGTCGTCGATGCCCAGTACGCGCTGCCACCCGTGTTCCTCGCCATGCTGATCGTCGGCATATGCGGGCCGAGCATGACCAACATCGTCATCGTGGTGACGCTCGCGAACTGGGGGCGCTTCGCGCGCATCATCCGCGCCGAGGCATTGAGTCTACGCGAACGCGATTTCATCCTGATCGCGAAACTGGCCGGCGCCACGCCGCTTCATGTGGTGCTGCGTCATTTGCTGCCGAACGTGCGCAATACGTTCATCGTCTTGCTGACGCTCGACATCGGGCTCGTCATCTTCATGGAAGCAGCGTTGAGCTTCGTCGGACTCGGCGTGCAGCCGCCCGATCCTTCGTGGGGCGGCATGATCGCCGAGGGCCGCAATTATCTCGATACCGCGTGGTGGCTCTCCGCGCTGCCGGGCCTGGTGCTGATTGCGACGGTTCTATGCAGCAACCGCATCGGCGAGAGTCTGCAACGCGGCGAACGCGCCGGGGAGGACTGGCGATGAGCAACGAGCCCGTGCTTGCGATCGACGATCTAGTGGCCGAAGCGCCCGGCGCGAACGGCCGCGTGCGACTCGTCGACGGCGTGAGCTTTTCCGTGCACGCGGGCCGCACGCTGGGTCTCGTCGGCGAATCGGGTTCGGGCAAGAGCGTGACGTGTTTGTCCGTGCTTGGTTTGCCGCCGCGCGGCGTGCGCTTGAAGTCGGGCCGCATTCTGCTCGATGGCGTCGACTTGCGCGACAAGACACCCGCCGAACTGAACGCGCTGCGTGGCCGGGATATCGGCATGATTCTGCAAGACCCGATGACCTCGCTCAATCCGCTTCTGACCATCGGCCGGCAGATCACGGAGATGTTTCGTTATCGGGAGGGCGTGACGAGCCGCGCCGAACGCGAGGCGCGCGCCATCGAGTTATTGCGGCGCGTACGCATTCCCGCGCCCGAGAGCCGGCTCAAGAGCTATCCGCATCAGTTCAGCGGCGGCATGCGCCAGCGCGTGGCAATCGCCATGAATCTCGCGTGTAATCCGCGCCTTCTAATCGCCGACGAACCGACCACCGCGCTCGACATCACCGTGCGCCTGCAGATACTCGACCTGTTGCGCGAGGTGCAAGCCGAACGCGGGACGGCGATCGTGCTCGTCACACACGATCTGCATCTCGTGCGCGGCTATTGCGACGACGTCGCGGTGATGTATGCGGGGCGCATCATCGAGCAGGGTCCGGTGGAAGAAGTGTTCGCGCGGCCGCGCCATCCTTATACGAAAGGGCTGCTCGGCGCCGTGCCGCGACTGTTCAGCTTGCAGCATCGGCTGACGGTGATTCCCGGACATCCGCCCTTGCCTGGCAGCATTGCAGAAGGTTGCCGCTTCGCGCCGCGTTGCCCGCGCGCGCAAGCCGATTGCCTGAGCAGTTATCCCGCGACGCGCTCGCTCGATGCCGGCCGCGAAGTCGCCTGCTGGCATCCGCAAGAGTACGACGTCACCGCGCATCCTCCTCTTGCGACGGCCACGACATGAGTGCTTCCGACACGCAAGTCTCGGCGATAGAAGTGGCGCGCGTCACCAAAACGTTCCCGGTGCGCGGCGGACTTTTCGCGCGTCCGAAGATGCTGCGCGCCGTGGAAGACGCATCGTTCGTGCTGCCGCTTGGCGGCACTTTTGGACTCGTCGGCGAATCGGGATCGGGCAAGTCCACGCTGGCGAAGATCATCCTCGGCGCGGACGATGCAAGCCAGGGCAACGTCTTCTTCGGCGAACGCGTCTTCGGCAAGCACACGCAGGCAAAGGACGTCCGCTGGCGGCAACGCGCCGTGCAAGCCGTCTTGCAAGACCCGTTCGGCTCGCTCGATCCGCACATGACGATCAGCGACATCGTGCTGGAACCGCTGCGTATTCAGCGCAGCGGCCTTGCTCGCGCGGTACTCGACAAGCGTCTCGACGAACTCCTCGCGCAAGTCGGCCTGCCTGCGGAATTCAAACGGCGGCGCCCCGGCGAGTTGAGCGGCGGCCAGCGTCAGCGCGTG
This sequence comes from Caballeronia sp. GAWG2-1, assembly GCF_023631405.1. Lineage (NCBI taxonomy): Bacteria > Pseudomonadati > Pseudomonadota > Betaproteobacteria > Burkholderiales > Burkholderiaceae > Caballeronia > Caballeronia sp. GAWG2-1. The sequence continues at coordinate 281,647 of NZ_JALQDD010000038.1, read as the reverse complement.
GCCATTGCGCGCGCGCTCGTGCTGGAACCGGAGATTCTCGTGCTGGACGAGCCGGTTTCCGCGCTCGATGTGTCCATTCAAGCGCAAGTGCTCAACCTGCTTAAAGACCTGCAGGATGCGCTCGGCCTGTCCTATCTGCTGATTTCGCACGACCTCGCCGTGGTCGCGTTCATGAGCAGCCATATCGGCGTGCTCTATCTCGGACGCTTCATGGAACGAGGCACGCGCGAGGATATCGTCGAGCGCGCGGCGCATCCGTACACGCACGCGCTGATCGCCGCGTCCGAGCCGGATTCGTTCGCTGTCGAGCCTATTGGTGGCGAGATTCCTTCGCCGTTAGCGCCGCCTTCCGGCTGTGTCTTTCATACGCGCTGCCCCGCCGTGCGCGACGTCTGCCGCACGGAAGCGCCGCCCGAATTTCAGTTGTCCGCGACGCATCGCGTGATGTGTCATTTTCCCATCGCATCGAAGCAGACATAGGACGCACGCCATGTCGAAGGAAATCCGCATCAACGCGTTTCTGGCCTTCGCGCCGACGCACCTTTCGCCCGGGCTATGGGCGCATCCGCGCGACCGCGCGCTCGACTACAACTCGCTCTCGCTCTGGACCGATCTCGCGAAGACGGCGGAACGCGGTGGCTACGACGCGCTCTTCTTCGCCGATGGCATCAGCCAGTACGACGTCTATGGCGGCTCGAACGCCGCGGGCGTGCGCTGGGGCCTGCAGTTCCCGCGCCTCGATCCGCTCTTGCTGGTTTCCGCGATGGCGCAGGTCACCGAGCATCTCGGCTTCGCGGTGACGAGCAGCGTGAGCTACGAAGCACCGTTCCTCTTCGCGCGGCGCATGTCCACGCTCGATCATCTGACGCGCGGGCGCATTGGCTGGAACATCGTGACGAGTTTCGGGCAGAGCGGCGCGCGGGCGATAGGACAGGACGGCGCGCGGCCGCACGACGAGCGTTACGATCTCGCCGACGAATACATGGAGATCGTGTACCGCCTGTGGGAAGAAAGCTGGGAAGACGGCGCGGCGGTACGCGATACCGAGACCCGCGTTTTCGCCGATCCGGCGCGCGTTCACGAGATTCGCCATGAAGGAAGATTCTTCTCGATGCAGGGCACGCATTACTCGGAGCCTTCCCCGCAACGCACACCGCTTTTGTATCAGGCAGGCACGTCCGGTCGCGGCAAGGACTTCGCCGCGCGTCATGCCGAATGCGTGTTCCTGAGCTCGCCGACCGCGCATCTGGTCGCGCGCGATGTCGCCGATGTGCGCGCACGGGCCGCCGCGCTCGGCCGCGATCCCGCTTCGGTGTTGTTCTTCGCGCTTGCCACCGTGATCGTCGCGCCGACCGCCGAAGAGGCGCAGGCGAAGTGGCAGGACATTCAGCGCCACGTGAGTCTGGAAGGCGCGCTTGCATTGTTCTCGCGCTGGAGCGGTATCGACCTGTCGAAGTACAGCCCCGACGATCCGTTGCGCTACGTGAAGAGCGAAGGCATGCAGTCGGCGATAGAAGCATTCACCGTGGCCGATCCCGAGCGCGTGTGGACCATAGGCGAACTCGCGATCTTCAACGCCATTGGCGGCAAGGGACCGGTGTTCATCGGTTCGCCCACCGAAGTCGCCGATGCACTCCAAAGCTGGATGGCGCAAACGGGCATCGACGGCTTCAATCTCAGTCACGCGCTGTTGCCCGGCACACACGAAGATTTCGTCGATCTCGTCGTGCCCGAACTGCGACGTCGCGGCGTCTATAAACCGGCCTATCGCGCAGGCACCTTGCGCGAAAAACTCTATGGCGAGGGCGCGGCGCACCTTGCCGCGCCGCATCCCGCCGCATCGTTCCGAAGCGCTCACAGCGTTTCGCCCATCGAGGACGAAAGCCATGCTTGATACCGCATACGAGACCATCACCGTCGAGCCGCTCACGCGTCATATTGGCGCGCAGATTGGCGGCATCGACCTGACGCAGCCGCTTTCCACGCAGCAGGTGGCCGACGTGCGCCGCGCGCTGCTCGCGCATCAGGTGATCTTCTTTCGCGATCAGCCGATCACTCTGGACCAGCATCTCGCGCTCGGCCGGCATTTCGGCACGTTGCACGTGCATCCGAATAGTCCCGGTCCCGAAGGCTACCCGGAGATCCTGACGATCCACGCAGATGCCGGTAGCAAACGCGTCGCGGGTGACCACTGGCACTCGGACGTGTCTTGCGACGAAGCGCCGCCAATGGGCAGCATCCTGCATCTGCATACGCTGCCATCGTATGGCGGCGACACGCTCTTTTCCAGTTCCTACGCGGTGTATGAATCGCTGTCGCCCGGCTTTCGATCCTATCTCGAAGGACTGACCGCCACGCACGATGGCGAGCCGACTTATCGGCAGCGCAATCGCCTGCGCGGTATCGACGATACGGGCAAGCGCTTTCCGAAGGCATCGCATCCGGTGGTGCGCACGCATCCGGAAACGGGACGTCGTGGCGTATTCGTCAATTCGAACTTCACGACGCACATCGATGGCGTGTCCGAGGCGGAGAGCGAAGGCATTCTGCGCCTGCTTTATGCACGCTTCGCCGCACCCGAGTTCCAGGTGCGCTTTCGCTGGCAGCCGCATTCCATCGCCTTCTGGGACAACCGCGCGGTTCAGCATCTCGCCGTGTGGGATTACTACCCGGAAGTGCGCTCGGGTTTTCGCGTAACGATCAACGGTGACAAGCCTTTCCTATGAGCCACGACGCACAGCGCATCAAGAAGGAAATCCGCGTCAATGCATTCGCCTTGCACAGCCCCGTGCATCATTCGCCAGGCATGTGGCGGCATCCGCGCGACCGCTCGCTCGAATACAACACGCTCGATTACTGGGTCGATCTGGCGAAGACGCTGGAGCGCGGGCTGATCGATTCGCTCTTCATGGCCGACAGCATCGGCGTGAACGACGTGCACGGCGGCAATATCGATACGGCCTTGCGTCACGGAGCGCAGGTGCCGAAGCAGGACCCGATCATGTCGCTCTCCGCGATGGCCTACGCCACGCGCGATCTCGGCCTCTGCGTCACGAGCAACGCCAATCACGAGCCGCCGTATGTGTTCGCGCGCCGCATGTCCACGCTCGATCACCTGACGCGCGGACGCATCGGCTGGAACATCGTCACGGGCTTCGCACAGAGTAGCGTGAGAGTGCTCGGCAAGGACGGCGTCGCCTCGCGCGACGAGCGCTACGATATCGCCGACGAGTATATGGATGTCGTCTACAAGCTATGGGAAAGCAGCTGGGAAGACGGCGCGAGCGTGCGCGACCGCGACACCGGCATCTTCGCCGATCCGTCGAAGGTGCATCGCGTCGATCATCACGGCAAGTACTTCAAGGTGCAGGGCATCCACATGACCGAGCCTTCGCCGCAGCGCACGCCGGTGCTGTTCCAGGCGGGGTCGTCGGCGCGCGGGCAGCGCTTCGCGGGACGTCACGCCGAAGGCATCTATCTGAGCGGGCCGAGCAAGAAGGTGCTGACGCCCGTGGTGTCGGGCACGCGTGCAGAAGCGATAAAGGCGGGACGCGACGGCCACGACATTCAGTTCTTCACGATGGCGACCATCGTCACCGGCCGCACCTCGCGCGAGGCGCGCGACAAATACGAGGACTATCGCCGCTACGTGACGCCCGAAGCCGCGCTGGCGATGTTTTCCGGCTGGACGGGCATCGACTTCTCGACTTACGACCCCGACGAGCCGATCCGCTACATGCAGCTCGATGCGGGCACGTCCTCGGCGCTTGAAGGCTTCACACGGCTCGATCCGGAACGTGTGTGGACCGTGCGCGAACTGGCGTTGCATAACGCCATCGGCGGACGCGGTCCGGTGTTCATCGGCGCACCGGACGAAGTGGTGGATGCACTCGAAGACTGGGTCGATGAAACCGATATCGACGGCTTCAATCTGAGCTATGCCGTGACGCCGGAAGCCTACGAGGACTTCGCGGAATTGATCGTCCCCGAATTGCAGGCGCGCGGCCGCTACAAGACGCGCTATGCGCCGGGCAGCCTGCGCGAGAAGCTCGGCGGGCAAAGCAGCTTCCTGAACGCGCGTCATCCCGGCGCCGCGTTTCGCCGATAACACCTTCCACGACTTCACCATGAGCACTTCCAGACGACTCTCCGACGCACTCGCCGCCCTGCCCGCACTCGCCGACGAAATCGGCGCCGATGCCGCCCAGCGCGAGCTGCGCCGGGAACTGCCGTTCGCGGCCTTCGACGCGTTCCGCCGTTCGGGCCTCGGCGCGTTGCGCATACCCGCCGAACGCGGCGGCCTGGGCGGCTCGCTCGAAGACGCTATTCACGTCGTCACGACGCTCGCGGCGGCCGAGTCGAACGTCGCGCATGCGTTGCGCGTGCATTTCGATGTCGCCGAATCCATGCGTCTTGCACCGCACACGCCGTTTCACGAACGGCAAGTGCGCCGTATCGTCGAAGGCGGGTTGTTCGGCGGCGCATCGGGCGAACAGGGCACGGCGCGCGCGGGCGAAATCGAAACGGCATTGCGGCGCGAGGGCGACCACTTCCGCGTCACGGGCAAGAAGTACTACACGACCGGCACGGCGTACGCCGACTTCGTGCGCACCAATCTGGTCGATGAAAACGGCAAGGGCGTGACGGCCATCATTCCGGTACGCACGGAAGGACTCGAAGTGCTCGACGACTGGGACGGCATGGGTCAGCGCATGACGGCAAGCGGCAGCGTGGTGTTCGACAACGTGAAGGTGGACGCAAGCGAAGTGATCGAGAAAGGCTATCCGTCGCTCGTCGGCCGGCACGGCGGCGCGTATCGGCAGTTGCACCTCGTCGCGGTGGCGGCGGGGATCGTGCGCAATGTCGTGTCCGATGCGCGCGGCTATGTCACGGGACATGGGCGGCCGGTCATGCACTCCACCGCGGCCACGGCCCGCGAGGACGTGTTCATTCAGCAGGTGGTGGGCGAACTATCGGCGTTGAGTCACACGATCGATGTGCTGGTGCGGGACAACGCGCGCACGCTCGATGTGTCGTCGAACGCCATCCGCAATGCCGATCCGGCCGCGGATGAACTCGTGCTGCAAAGCGCGCTCGCCACGGCGCGCACGCAGATCGTCGTCGGCAAGCTGGCCTTGCAGGCGGGCGAGCGTCTCTTCGATGCGGGCGGCGCGTCCGCGACTTCGCGCAAACATAACTTCGATCGGCACTGGCGCAATCTGCGCACGATCTTCAGCCATAACCCCCTGCATCATAAGGCGAAGGTCGTGGGCGACTACGTGCTCAATGGCGTGAAGACGCATTTGGTGGAGGGCCGGACGTTTTAGGCGCGCGTCGCTTGTTGCATGGAAACGGGCGGACCGGTAGTTGCATTTCGCCGCGATGCCACCGGAAGTAGCGGCACTTTTAGTGATGCGCGACGCCGCTTTGGTTGCAAGAGGTTGAAGCCAGCGCAAACCACGCCCGACTCTCCCGCGTGATAAGGTCACAGGAAACCTTGGGAGCGAACATCATGCAAAAACTGACTCCGGCTGGCGAGCAAATCATCGGAGAAATTGCCCGGCGACACGGCTTTAGCACCGATGCCGTGATGAGCATGCTGGAATCCGTGATTCGGGGAAACGGCGGCATGGCGCAATTCAGCCACCCTGAGTTCGGAGGTTCCGGCCAGTGGATGCTGGGTGGCATGACCATGGTCTCGGACCTGTTCAACAACCACCTGAAGGGTCAGGTGAACGGCTTGTGCTCCGAGCTTTCTGGCCTGATCGCCAGTCAGCCCGACCTGATTCGCAGCGGCAGTTTTCAGTCGCAGAGCCAGGGTGCTCAGTATCAGCATCGCGATGGTGATGGTCATCGACAGCAGACTGCAGGCGGCCCCGTCGGCTCGGTGAGTCTCTTCGTTCCCGCCGATACGAGCAACTCCGGCAACTGGTGGCCCGCCGATCTAGGCTGGCCGAATAGCACCGGCGCACAGAACGGCATGCGCTACGCGTTCTTCTCTCAAGCCAAACGCCTGGCGATAGAAGTGAACGGAAAGACGACGCTTTACGACACGCTCGATCACGAGATCGGCGGCTTCTCGCAGCAGCAGTCGCACGGTGCGTCTCTTACGTTTGGAAGCCAGCACGGTTTGGTCGATGTCGGGAGCCTTCCTGTTGTCTCCTCAAGCGGGGGTTTGCCTGTGCAGGAGGCGCCGGTGAGTGCTCGGTCATCGGCGGCAGAGTCGGATGTATTTGCCACCATCGAGAAGCTCGCTCAATTGCACGCTAAAGGAATTCTTAGCGATGAAGAGTACGCTTCGAAGAAGGCGGAGTTGTTGGGACGGTTGTGAGCGTCGGGCGGTGTTTGTTGATTGGAGAATACGCTTCCCGCCTTGACGCATTCGATGGGCGCGCGATGCGTAGTTGGAGGTGCTTAATCGTCGATCGGGCGCCGAGCTCGACAGACATGCACGACCACTTGCCTTCATACGCATGACTTCGAACCCCTCACCTCGACACCGGATACCCGACTCATGAACGAACGCCAGCTTCGTATCGATCTCGCTGCCGCATTCCGATGCTTCGCCCGGCTGGGCATGCACGAGGCCGTCGCGAATCACTTCAGCGCGGCCGTATCGCCAGATGGACGCAAGTTTCTGATGAACCCGAAGTGGGTGCATTTCTCGCGCATACGCGCAAGCGACCTGCTGTTGCTCGATGCCGACGACGCCGACGACCTGGCCGGCCGCAACGATATCGATCCCACCGCGTGGGCCATCCACGGACAGCTTCACAAGCTCGCTCCGCATATCCGCGTGGCGATGCATCTGCATCCGATTCACGCTACCGCGCTCGCATGTCTCGCCGACCCGGAGATCAAGCCGGTCGAACAAAACACGGCGCGTTACTTCAATCGCGTTGCGCTCGATACGTCCTTCGGTGGCATGGCCGATACCGCGGCAGAAGGCGCGCGTCTGGCCGGCCTACTCGGTGACAAGTCGCGCTTGATGATGGGAAATCACGGCGTCATGGTGACATCTTCGACCGTTGGTGAAGCGTATGACGACATGTACACGCTCGAACGCGCCTGCCAGATTCTGTGCATGGCGTATGCAACGGGACAACCGCTGAAACTGCTGTCGCCAGAAGTCGCCGAGAAGACGGCGCGCGACTGGGAAGGCATCGCGGATTTCTCCCTCGCGCACTTCGAAGAGATGAAGCGCATTCTGGACAAGGAAGACCCGTCCTACGCCGACTGAGATGAAGCCGTTTCGCGACACCGCGGCAGCTCGAACGGCCTCGCGCAGCGTCGAGGCAAGTACGCTTCAAACGCCGACCGCATGCTCGTAGCCAATCTCTCGCTTGTCGGCGGTGATCACTCGAATGGGCTTGCCTTCGATCCACGCGCGAATATTCTCGACCGATTCGCCATAGTAGATGGCGTACGAGTCCTCGGTCACGTAACCGATGTGGGATGTCGCGATCACGTTGCTCATCGAGCGAAGGGGATGCCCGGCGGGCAGTGGCTCCATATCGTAGACATCGAGCGCCGCGCCCGCAATCTGTCCGCGCTGCAACGCGTCGATCAACGCTCGTTCGTTGACGATGGGTCCGCGCGCCGTGTTCACCAAAAGCGCATTCGGCTTCATGGTGGCGAGTTCCGCCGCGCCTATCAGGTCTCGCGTGCGCTCCGACAAGCGGACGTGAATGGAAAGAATATCGCTTCGTGCAAGCAGTTCTTCCTTTGTCACATAGGTCGCGCCATGCTTGGCGGCCGCCTCCGGCGTCATGTTCTGGCTCCACGCAATCGTCTTCATGCCGAACGCCTGTGCCACGCGGGCGGTCACGCTGCCGGAATAACCCAGCCCGAGAAGACCGATCGTCTTGCCGTTGAGATCGCGGCCGACCGACACTTGCCAGCCTCCTTCGCGAAACGAAGCCGCCTCGCTGGGAATGTGGCGCGCCGCCGCGAGGATGAGCGCCCAGGTGTGCTCCGCCGCAGCCGTCAACGAAGAAGCCGTCGCGCAGACCGTGATACCGAGTTCGTCGGCGGCTTCGATATCGATAGCCGCATTCCACGGCCCCGTGCTCGCAAGCAGCTTCAGGTTCTCGAGCTTCGACAGGACGTTTCGCGTGAAGCGGGTGCGCTCGCGCATGACGCAGAGAATGTCATACGGGCGAAGACGTTCGATGAGTTCCGCTTCGTCATCGATATGATCGGTGAACACATCGATTTCGGCGTGCTCTCGCAAGCCGTTCCAGTTGCCGAACTTGAGCGATGTATTCTGGAAGTCATCGAGAATGGCGATCTTGTGCATGAGCGTCGTGTTTTCGTGAGAAAGTATGGAGAGCGTGTCGGTCATCTCAAACCGGCTTGCTTGTCTGCGGCTTGAACCCTACGAGCATGACGATGATCCCGAGGACGAGTATCGCCGTCATCACGTAGAGGCCGCTCACGAGCGTGCCGGTCATCGTCTTGAGCCAGCCGATCACGAATGGGCTGCAAAAGCCGCTGAGCAAGCCGATGCAATTGACGAACGCAATGCTTGCCGCCGCAGCAGGCGAGCCATGAAGATAATCCGCGGCGAGCGACCAGATCAGCACGTTGGTCGCGAAGATGCCGATCGATGCGAAGGTCAGCAAGGCGACGGTCAAAGCCGGCGAGTTCGTCGGATGCGACACGAGAAGCAACGCCACCGCACCCACGACACCGGCGCAGGCCGCGTGCCAGCGCCGTTCGAGCATGCGGTCGGAACTGCGGCTGATAGCCACCATGCCGATAGCGCCCATGGCGTAGGGAATCGTCGAAAGCCAGCCCAATTGCGAGAGGTTCGAGATGCCTGAATCTTTCATGACGGTAGGAAGCCAGAAAGTCACCGAATACGTTCCGCAGACAAACGCAAAGTCGATGAAGGCAAGCATATAGACCTTTGGGTCCGCAAGCGCATCCGCAAGGCGTCCGTGACCGCGATGTTCATTCTTGCGCTTGCGTTCGGTCTCGACGAGAAAGCCATCGCGAAGCACTTTCTTTTCTGATTCGCTGAGCCAGCGCGCCTTGTCGATATTGTCGTCCAGCAAGAACAACGTGACGATGCCAAGCGCCACGGCCGGCAACGCCTCGACGATATAAAGCCATTGCCATCCCGCCATGTTGGCGACATGCGCGAGTTGCGTCATCGCCCATCCCGAGACGGGACCGCCAACCAGACCCGCGACCGGAAAGCCGACCATGAAGCAGGCGATGATCACGCCGCGCCGCTTCTCCGGAAACCACGAGCTCAGATAAAAGATGACGCCTGGAAAGAAACCCGCCTCGAAGACGCCGAGCAGCAACCGCACGGCGTAGAACTCGGTGACGTTCGTCACGAACGCCGTGCACATACCGACGATTCCCCAGCAGATCATGATGCGCGCAATCGTCTTCTTGGCGCCCACCCGCCTGAGCAACATGGCGCTCGGCACTTCCAGCAGACAGTACGAGAGAAAGAAGATGCCGGCGCCGAGGCCGTAGACGCTGTCGCTGAAACCGAGCGCGTCCTGCATCTGCAGTTTCGCAAAGCCGACATTGATGCGGTCCAGAAAAGCCACGACGTAGCAAACGAACAGCAATGGCACGATGCGAAGCGTGACGCGCAGATAGAGCGCCCGCTCTTCGGCGCTCGACGTCGAGACGGTTGATGATTCGTCGGATACCGCCGGCTCGGGTTCAACAAAGGTACGATTCACAGCGTGTCTCCTTCGTTCGATAGTGTCTCTCTCTATCCCGACGTCTGCGCGGCTTTCAATCGGCTGCCGCTGCGCGGAACCTTGGACCGATCCAGTGTAAAGAGGCCGCGCTCAGGCGAGATAATGAAACCTTCCGATCAGGTGAGATGCGCGGGTTATATCGGTGATAACCAGTATCGAACGTAATGACAGGCAGCGCGGATTCACTGGCTATTCGCGCTTTACAACTCACGCGCAGCCGTCGCAGAATGCGGCCTTCAGTGCTGACGTTCACGCATGACCGTTTCCGGAGCCAGACATCGATGCATGATTCATCGGCAGAGCAGGTTCGTCCCACCGCACCGCGATACACCTTCGTCCTCATTCATGGCGCGTGGCATGGCGGCTGGTGCTGGCGCTTCGTCGCCGACAAGCTGATCGCGCGCGGTCATCGCGTCTTCGCGCCGACACTGACGGGCTTGGGCGAACGGCGGCATCTGCTGGAAGCCGCGACGTCGCTTGATGTCTGCATCGAAGATATAAAGAATCTGATCGATGCCGAAGAGCTCTCGAACATCGTCATGGTAGGTCACAGCTTCGGCGGACTGGTGGCTTCGGGCGTCGCGGACCGCATGCCTCACGCAATACGTTCGCTCGTCATGCTGGACGCGTTGCTCGTCGATCACGGGCAAGCTGCTTTCGATGTGCTACCGCCGGAGGTGGTGCGCGAGCGCATGGAATCCGTTCAGGCGAGCGATCAGCCGCTGGCGATGCCCGTCAACGGATTGAAGGGCACCGGAATTCCGGAAGATCATGCACGCGCCGCGTGGGTGCAAAGGCGCCTGACGCCTCACCCGCTCGCAACCTACACCACGCCGCTCGACTTACAGCATCCGCTCGGCAATGGGCTACCGTGTACCTACGTGCATTGCACGAACCCTTCATACGAGACGCTCGAACCCGTGCGCGAACGCATCAAGGGTTTGCCCGCGTGGAATTGGGAGACCATCGACACGGGACACGACGCGATGGTGCTCGCGCCGGATCTGCTCGTCGATCTGCTGGAGAAGCTCGCCTCGAACGCGTAAAGGTGAGCATGAGGGTGAACGCCAGCGGCGAGCCCTAAGCCGCCACTGCTTCCCCTGCTCGCACGAACGTCTTCGGCAAGCCTGCACGCGCAATGGCGCCTGTGAATGGTTCGCCCGGCAACCACGCGGCAATCGTCTCGCGTATCGCCAGCAACTTGTCTATGTCGATGCCCGTGGTCATGCCCTGCGCTTCGAGCATGAACACCGTGTCTTCGGTGTTGATGTTGCCCGTGGCGTTCGGCGCGAACGGACATCCGCCGAGTCCGCCGAGCGAAGAGTCGAACGCACGCACACCCGCATCGAGTGCGGCCATAACGTTGGCCAAACCGAGTCCGCGTGTATCGTGGAAATGACACGCAACCGGCAAGGGCCCCGCAAGCTCCATGACGCGACGCATGAGCGCATAGACCTGCGCGGGATTCGCATAGCCGACCGTATCGGCGATCGTGATTTCCTGCGCGCCCGCCTCGATCAACGTTTCGACCAGCCCGAGCACGATGCCTTCATCCACCTCACCGGCAATGGTGCAGCCGAACGCCGTCGCCACGCCTGCGCCCAGCACGACGCGCCGGCCGAGTTCATCGCGCGCCGCCGCAATGCGCACGAAGTCTTCGACGGATTCCGCCGTGCTGCGCCGAACGTTCTTCAGGTTGTGCTCGTTGCTCGCGGACAGCACGTAGTGGACCTTGTTCAAGCCGACATCGAAGGCACGCTGCGCTCCCTTCAGGTTCGGCACGAGCGCTGCCGCGTGCAATCCGTCGATGGCAAGCGCGCCCGTCGCCACCTCGACCGCATCGGCAAATTGCGGCACGATCTTCGGCGGCACGAAGGACGTCACTTCGATATCGGTCACGCCCGCATCCACCATGCGCGCGCACCATTCGAGTTTTTGCGCGGCGCCGAGAATGGTGCGGACCATCTGGAGGCCGTCGCGCAAGCCGACTTCACGTATCTGTACTGCTACATCTTTCATTTTCACTCCCTTCGTTCAGATGGTTGCATCCGGTACGCGTTCACCGCCTTCCTCGGCGCGTCCTTCGCTCACGGGCGCGCTCGATGTGGACGGCGCAAGCACGACAGCCGCGATGGCGCCGAGCACCATCAGCGTGGCAATCGCGCCAAGGCCGCCTGCCATGCTGTTGGTCATCGTCTTGATGGAGCCGATGATCATCGGGCTCACGAAGCCGCCGAGCAGACCCACGCAATTGATCACCGCCACGCCGCCCGCCGCGCCGCTGCCACGGATGTAATCCGTCGAGATTGCCCAGATGAGCGGGTTGGGCGCGAGTATGCCCGCGGTCGCCACCGAGAGCGCCGCAAGCGACAGCGCGAGATTGCCGGTCGTGAACGCCGCGACGACGAGTCCCGCAGCACCGAAGATCATGGCGATGGCGCAATGCCAGCGCCGCTCCATCGTGCGGTCCGAATGACGGTTGAGCATGATGAGCGCGACCCAACTCACGAAATACGGAATGGCGGAATAGCAGCCGATCTGCAACGCGCTCGACACGCCCGCGCTCTTGATGAGCGTCGGCAGCCAGAAGCCGATGGCGAACACGCCGGCAATCTGCGTGAACCACACGAAGCCCATCACGTAGACGCGAAAGTCCGTGAGCGTGCGTCCGAACGTGTGCTCCTCGTGCTTCGCCGACACGCTCGAACTCTTGCGGATATCCGCGAGCACGACGGCCTTTTCGCTTTCCGTGAGCCACTTCGCCTGCTGCGGGCCGTCATCGAGATAAAAGAACGCCACCACGCCCAGCACGGTCGCGGGCAAGCCTTGCACGATGAACATCCATTGCCAGCCGTGCAGACCGAAGTAGCCGTTGAAGTACGTCATGAGCGCACCGGACAGAGGCCCGCCGAACAAGCCCGCAATGCCCGTTGCACACGTGAAGAGCGCGATGACCTTGGCGCGCCGTTCGACCGGATACCAGCGCGTGAGATAAAAGATCACGCCCGGATAAAGCCCCGCTTCGGCAAGCCCGAGAAAGAAGCGCACGGTGTAGAGATGCGAAGGCAGCGTGACGAATGCCGTGCCCGCCGCGATCAAGCCCCACAGGATCATGATGCGTGAGAACGTCCGCTTCACACCGATGCGCGCCAAGAGCAAGTTGCTCGGCACTTCCATCAGCACGTAGCCGAGGAAGAAGATGCCCGCGCCGATGCTGTATGTGAGATCGCTGAAGCCGACATCGTGCTTCATGTCGAGCTGCGCAATGCCTATGTTGATGCGGTCGAGAAACGCGAACACATAGCACAGGAACAGGAACGGGATGAGCCGGCGCGTGATCTTGCCATACGTCGCTTCGGCTTTCGGCATGTCGAAGCTGCCGATGTTGGGGGTCATGTCTGTCTCCTCCGGTTATCCGGGTATAGGTATGCCGGCTGTTGCGTTCGAACTAAACGCCCTTGAATCGCGGTGCGCGCTTCTCGTTGTACGCGCTGATGCCTTCTAGACGGTCCGCCGTCGGAATCAGCCGGTTATAGGCTTCGATTTCCAGATACAGGCCCGTGCGCAAGTCGCCCTGCATGCCGAGGTCGACCGCCTTCTTGGCTTGCGCCACGGACAGTGGTGCGCTCGTGCAGATGTCGCGGGCGGCGTCGATGGCATCGGCGAGCACGCGGCCCGGCTCGCAAAGACGATTGACGACGCCCCACGCCAATGCTTCCTGCGCCGTGAATTTCGCTCCCCGGAAGATCAGTTCCTTCGCGCGGCGGGCGCCGATGGTGCGCGGCAATTGCTGCGTGCCGCCGCCGCCCGGCATGATGCCGCGCTTCACTTCGGTGAAGCCGAAAACGGCATGTTCCGATGCATACGCGAAATCGCAGGCGAGCAGCAGTTCGAGCCCGCCCGCGACCGCCGCGCCGTTCGCCGCGCAGATGATCGGCACGGGGCAATAGGTGATCGCGCGGTTCATGCGTTCGAACAGATAGTGCTGCACGCCGAAGTGCTCGTCGGTCATGCCTTCGCGTTCCTTGAGATCCGCGCCGCCGCAAAACGCACGCTCTCCCGCGCCCGTTAGAATGACGCAGCGATAGAGCGTGGGATCGGCTTCCAGCGCGCCGAAAACGCGGATGATCTCCTGTCCCATCGTCGTGCTGATCGCGTTCGACACATTCGGGCGGTTCAGGGTGACGACGAGAATTTGCTGATCGATGTCTTCGAGCGACAGCGTGTCGAGCGCGTCGCCAAGTTGCGATGCGAGTTTCAAGATGTCTCCAGTGGCGTCTTCGCCAGCAGATGGTTATGTTCGCCGAGCTTGGGCGTGATGCCCACATGCGCGGGCCGTGTCCCGCCGAACGATATCGGCACGCCGACGACCGTGGCCGCGCCATCGTCGGTCGTGCGCAAGAGGTCGAGCGCTTTCGTCTGCTCGTGCGCGACCACCTGATCGATGGTCTGGATGGGCCCGCACGGAATGCCCGCCCCGTCGAGCGCTTCGAGCCAGTGCGCGGTTCCGTGCTTGCGAAACTCGAGATGCAACAAGTCGATGAGCGCGACGCGATGGCTCACGCGGGCGCCGTTGGTCACGAAGCGCGCATCGTCGGCGAGTGTCGGGATAGACAGTACGGCGCAGAGGCGGCGGAACAATCGGTCGTTACCGGCCGCGACCATGATCGTGCCATCCGCGCATTCGAACGCCTGATGCGGCACGATCGCAGCCGTTCCCGATCCCCAGCGGCCCGGCAGCACGCCTGAGGCGAGATAATCCGCGATCTGAATGCCGGCCCAGCTGATCGCGGTTTCGTACAGCGACACGGTGACGACCTCGCCCACGCCCGTCGCCTGGCGTCGGAAGAGCGCGGCCAGCACGCCGATTGCCGCCCACAAGCCGGTGCCCATGTCGTTGACCGACACCGGTATGCGCGAGAGCGGCTCGCCCGGCTGACCCAGAAAACTCATGAGACCCGAAAGCGCCTGCACGAGCGGATCGTAGCCGGGCTTGTCGCGCAGCGGTCCCGCCGTGCCGAACGCGCCGAGATTGCAATAGACGAGCGAGGGCTTCATGCGCAGCATCTGCTCGCCGCCGAGGCCGTACTTCTCCGTGCCGCCGGCCTTGAGATTCTGCAGAACGACATCGGCGCGGCGCTCGATCAGCGCACGCAATGCCTCCGCGTCGTCGCGATTCGATAGCGTCATCGCAATGCTCTTCTTGCCGTGGTTCACCGCATGAAACAGCGCGGCGGCGCCATCGACGAAGGGCGGGCCCCAGTCGCGCGCATAGTCGCCGCCTTCCGCGCTTTCGATCTTGATGACCTCCGCGCCCAACGAGCCGAGGATCATGCCCGCATAGGGCGCGGCAAGACTATGGCCGATCTCGACCACGCACACGCCCGCGAGCGGCAAGGTCGGGCTCATGGCTTCGCCCGCGCTCATTCCGCCGCCACCGCGAGCGATGCGACTGCCGGCTCTTCCGCTGCCGGCTGTGCGCTCGAACCGTAGCGTTGCGCGGCGGCTTCGGCGCTGACGTAACCATCGGCGATATCGGCTGCCACGAGCAACGGATCGCGCTCGTGCGGATCGCCGTAACCACCGCTGCCTGCCGGCTGCACCGACACGCGATCGCCGCGATACACCACCGTCTGTCCGCCCTTCGCCGCGACCGCGTGCTCGCTGCCGTCCGCCCGCTGCACGATGCATTGAAAGCGCGTGCCCGCCATCCCGCCAAATTGGCCTTCGGGCGCCGAGCGTCCGCGTTCGCCGGAGACGGTGAAGGTCGCCTCGTCGTATTCGACGCGATAGACGCGCCGCGACGTCAGGCCGCCGCGTCTGCGTCCCGCGCCGCCGCTGTCGGTCACGAGCGACCATTCCTCGACGACGAGCGGCGATGTCGCCTCGATCATCTCGATGGACTGGCTGCCCGCGTTGCCCACGTACACGCGCACACCGCTCACGCCATCCTTCTCGGCGCGCGCGCCCATGCCGCCCGCGTGGACGTCGTGCATCGTGACGAACTCCTGGCCGGTGCGGCCAATGCGCGCCGGGTCCGTGTCGCGTCCGCTGAAGATGCCCGCGCACGACGCGCAGTTGCTTTGCCCCGTGATGCGCTTGGGCACCGCGGGCGCGAGTGCCTTCAGAAGCAGATCGATCACGCGTGGCGACGTTTCCGTATTGCCCGACACGACCGAGGCCGGATAGCGGCAGTTCAGCACGCTGCCTTCGGGCGCGATGATCGTCACCGGCCGATAGCAACCCTGATTGATCGGAATGCCCGGGTCGGTCAGCGCCTTCACCGTGAACCAGGTGCTGTTGCAGGTGACCGACAGCGGACAGTTGATGCCGCCGCGCACTTGCGCGCCGGTGCCGGTGTAATCGAACGTGATGTGATCGCCCGTCTTCGTCACCTTGACCTTGAGAAGCGGACGCTCCTGTTTCCAGCCCGGCGCTTCGATCGGATCGAGATACTCCTCGGCTTCGTAGACGCCATCGGGAATACGCGCTATTTCCGCGCGAATCAGCTTCTCCGAGTGATCGAGGCTCTGGCTCATCACGTCGCGCAAGGCATCGGCGCCATACTTCGCAACCAGATCGCCGATACGCCGGTCGCCGACGAACGTGCCCGCGTATTGCGCCTGAATGTCGAGCCGTAACTCGTGCGCATTGCGGCTATTGCGCGTGAGCAGGTTGAGCATGTCCTGCACAGGCTCGTCATTGCGATACAGAAACACCGGCGGAATGCGGATACCTTCCGCGAACACGTCCCATGTGGTGACCGTATAGCTGCCCGGAGACTGCCCGCCGATATCGGTCCAGTGGCCGCGCGTCATCACGAAGGCGACGATCTTGCCATCGGCGAAAACGGGGCGCGTGAACTGCACGTCCGGTTGATGATTGCCGCCGCCGACATACGCGTCGTTGCTGACGATGACATCTCCGGGGCGCAAGTTCTCGCGTCCCATCGCCTCCACCGAGACGCGCGTCGAGATGACGGCGGAGCCGAGCATCGTCGGAATGTCGTTGCCTTGCGCGACGAGCTGCATGTCGGCGTCGAAGATCGCGGCGGACGAGTCGCCGCTCGCATGCATGAGCGGGCTGCCGGCGGTGCGCATCATCGCGATCTTCATTTCACGCGCGACGGCGAAGAGACTGCTGCGGATGATTTCGTAAGTAACAATATCCATGAGGATGTCCGTTTATTCAGGCTGCCAGTTCGATGACGAGATTCAGATCGGGATCGACGCGCGCGACGTGCGACGCCTTGAGCACGGCGCAACTGCTGTGCTCTTCGATGACGGCGGGCCCTTCGATCGTCGCGCCTATGGGAATCTCCATGCGCGCGAACACGGGAAGCGTGCGCACGCCGCCGTCGAAATAGACCTCGCGCGTACGCACCGGCTTCGGCATCGCGCCGCCCTTGCTGCTTGCGACGCCGCCGCGCCAACCCGTCGTCGTGACGAGTTGCAGACGCACGTTGGCGACCACGACCGGCTTGTCCTTGCTGATGAAATTCCATTGCCGCTGATGCGCGGTTTCGAAGGTTTGCGCAAGCGCGGCGCGAATGCCTTGCGCATCGCCCTGCACTTCGACGGTGATGACATCGGGCTGACCGGCATAGCGGCAATCCGCGAGACGCACCACTTTCACGCCGTCTGCATCGACACCATGACGTTGCAGCTCTTGCATGCCTTCGGCGGTGAGTTCGTCGAGCGCATGCTGCAAGGTGGCGTCGTCGATCATCGCGAGATCGCTTTCCAGCGGGCGCTGATAGTCGTATTGCTGGTCCGCGACCGTCATGCCGAATGCGCTGAAAAGCCCCGGCAGCGGCGGAATCACGACTCTTCGAATGCCCATCTCGTGCGCCAGATCGACCGCGTGCACCGGCCCCGCGCCGCCGTAACAGATGTACGAAAATTCGCGCGGATCGTAGCCACGTTCCACCGTCATGATGCGGATGGCTTGGGCCATCAGTGCATTGGCCACCGAGCGCACGACTTGCGCAGCTTCCGGCACCGAGACGCCGAGCGGCTTGGCGATGACCTCTTCGACCACGCGCCACGCCGCCTGTGCGTCCAGTTTGAATTCGCCACCGAGGAAGCTGTCGGGATCGATATAGCCGAGCACGAGGTTGCAGTCGGTCACGGTCGGACGCGTGCCGCCGCGCCCATAGCACGCAGGGCCCGGATCCGCGCCCGCGCTTTCGGGACCGATCCGCACGCCGCCGCCCGCATCGATCCAGACGATAGAGCCGCCGCCCGCGCCCACCGAGTCGATATCGATGCTCGGCGAGCGCACGGTATAGGTATGCAGCAGGCTTTTGTTGCGCAGCTCCGGCCGAAACTCGCGGATCAGCGATACGTCGAACGTGGTGCCGCCCATGTCGCCGAGAATCGCGTTCTTGAGATCGCTTTTCTCGCAGTTGCGAATGGCCGCGGAAACGCCGCCCGCGGGACCGGATTCGAGCAGCACGATCGGCTTGTCGGCGACCATCGCGGGGCTTGCCAGACCGCCGTTCGACTGCATGAAGAGGAACTTGCCCGCGAAGCCGTGTTGCGCGAGCGTGTTGATGAGCCTGCCGATATACCGGCCGCAGACCGGACCGAGCATTGCGTTGATGACGGTCGAGCTCGTGCGCTCGTATTCCATCGCTTCGGGATTGACCTCGTGCGATGCGCAAATGAAGCGGTCGGGCAGCAAGCGGCGCAACGTATCGACGGCTTCGCGCTCGTGCTGCGGATTCACATGCGCATGCAGGAAGCACACGGCGACGGCTTCGATATCCGACTCGCGAATCTGTGCGGCAAGGGCTTCGAGTCCGGCGTGATCGAGCGGCATTTCCATGCTGCCGTCGTAACGCAGACGCTCGCCGACTTCGAGCCGCCAGCGCCGCTCGACGAGCGGACGCGGATTGTCGAACAGCAGATCGTATAGATCCGCGCGGTCGTGACGCGACACGCGCCGCAGTTCGAGGATGTCGCGAAAGCCGCGCGTCGTGACGAGTGCGGTTTTAGCGCCCGTGCCTTCCACGACCATGTTGGTCGCCATCGTCGTGCCGTGGCCGAGAAAGGCGACGTCTTCGCTTTGCGTGCCTGAAAGCTCC
Source organism: Caballeronia sp. GAWG2-1 (assembly GCF_023631405.1). NCBI lineage: Bacteria > Pseudomonadati > Pseudomonadota > Betaproteobacteria > Burkholderiales > Burkholderiaceae > Caballeronia > Caballeronia sp. GAWG2-1. Next base: position 262,831 of record NZ_JALQDD010000038.1, on the reverse strand, counting down.
AGAATCTTGAGAAAGCCTTCGATCGTTCCGACGACGCGATCCTTCGGCGTCGTCGGCACCTTGGTCGACCAGATTTGCCCCGTTTGGTCATCCACCATCACGACATCGGTGAAGGTGCCGCCGACGTCGATACCGATTCTTTTCAATTTGCTTCTCTCCATAGGGATGCATGATTCATCACGCCGCCCGCTTGTTCGCTTGCTCGTTCGTCGATCAATGCGGCTATGATCGAGCCGCGTGGCCGAGCATGGGCGGCGACGTCTGAGCCAGTGTAGGGAGAGAACGCCCTGGCCAGATAATGAAACCTTCGGATCAGGTGACAGGCTGGAGTTATATCGGTGATAACCAGTATCGATGCGATTTTGCGTAGATTGCGCGGCAATCACATTGCGTTGTTGATCGCGCTGGACGACCACGGCTCGCTGCGCAAGGCGGCGCATCAGGTCTCGCTTTCACAGCCCGCCACGACCAAGTCGCTGCGCGAGATCGAGTCTTTGTTCGGCGCGGAGCTTTTCGCGCGCTCGCCGCGCGGCATCGTGCCGAACGAACTCGGCCGCTGTGTGATTCGCCATGCGCGCGCGGTCCGTTCGGAGATCGGCGCATTACGCGATGAACTCGCGGCCCTCTTGCGCGGCGGCGGCGGCACGCTCGCGGTCGGCGCGGTCATGGGCTCGGTCCCCGTATGGCTCACGCCCGTGCTGCGAGAGTTGCGCGGCATTCAGCCGGATATTTCCGTCGAAGTCTGGGAGGACAACAGTGCGCGGCTCTTGTCGATGCTCGATCAGCGGCTGCTCGATCTCGTGATCGGTCGGCCGAGCATCAGCGTTCATCCCGAGGCTTACGACTTCATTCCGCTCGAAGTGGAGGAAGTGTGTTTCGTCGTCGATGGCGCGGACCCGCTGGCCACGGACGCGAACGTGACGTTCGCGGGCATCGGCGAGAATCCGTGGATCGTCCCTCAGGCCACCCTGCCAATGCGCTCGCTTCTCGAACAGCTATTCGACGATGCGCAAGTGCCCTTCCCGCGCTATGCGATCGAGACGTCATCGACGTTCGCGACCTTGTCGCTCTTGCGCTCCGGCGCGGGGACGGTGGGATTGATGCCGCTCAAGGTGGCGAGATACTTCGAGGAACATGGACTGGTGGCGGTGCTGCCCATACGAATCGACAGGACAGGCGCGCCTTATGGAATTGCCACGCGGCGTGGGGCGACGCTTACGCAGCCGGTGCAGCGGTTCATCGAGTTGTGTGTCGCGAAGCGGGACGCAATGGCGTAAGTGGTAAGTCGAAGCCGTGCGGTGAGTGCGTGTGCCTGGCGATGATGGCGAACATTTCCACCGATGCCAAAGACCTCCACCGACACGCAGCCCGACAACTCAAGTCCCCGCCAGCTCGCGCCGAAACAAGTCATAGGTCCGTTCATTCGCAAGCTCTGCCGCGGCCGCATCGTAATGCAAACCTGTGTGCCGCGCGAACGCATGACTGCATCCGGGATACGCGTACACCGTCACATTCGTCCTGTCCTTCATCGCCGCCTTGATTGCGGCCTGTGCATCCGTCGATATGAATTCGTCTTCGGTACCGAGATGCATGATCATCGGCGCTCGTATGCTGTCTGCTTCGCCCAAGTACTGATCAGTCTGACCGCCGTAATAAGCCGCGGCGGCATCGACACCCTCGCGTGCGGTCGTCAGGAAAGTCATCAGACCGCCGAGGCAAAAGCCCATCAACCCGCACTTGCCGTTCGACTCGGGCGAGGCACGTCCCTTGGCCACCGTGGCGCCGACATCTCGAACACCCAGATCGATGTCGAATGCCTGATAGAGCGCAAAGCCCTTTTTCCATTCCTCCTCGGACCAGCTATTTAATTCGACGCCCGGTTCGAGCCGCCAGAAGAGATCGGGACACAGCGCGATGAATCCTTGCCTCGCCAACTCCTGACATGTTTCCCGCATGTCCGCGTTGATGCCGAAAATTTCAGGCAGCACCACGACGGCGGGCGCCGGCGTGTTGGCGGGAACTTCGACATAGACGGCGAAGGTGCCATCGTCGGTATGCAGTTGCCTATATTCGCCCATGAGATACCTCTCCAAGAGATTTCAAAAGATGCCAACGGATGGCCTCGTTCAACGCGACTACGTGTCTTCGCTTAAACATCTCTTCTAAGCGGACTTGTCGGTCTGCTTGACCTGAGAAGCTTCTTGCAACGCGTGCCGAAACCAGACCTTGTCCAACAACCACTGAAACAGCGATGTGCCTTTTTCCTCTTCCACCGGCATGGGATTCGTCAACTGGCCGAGCTTGTCCTGACGATAAGCGAGGAGCTGACACAACTGCTTCGCGACGTCCCGATGATCTTTCAGGAACGACGTCATATCGTTCTTACCGAGTTGATATAGCACTACGGGTGTGAGCGTCGAGATGGATACGTGCATCGGCAAACCAGCAAGCAGCCCGGCCTCCCCGAAGGCCTCTCCGGGACCGACGCGGGCAACTTCGCGATCTCCTGTCGCTTCGTGATAGGTGACCGACAGCACACCCGAATGAACGATAGAGAGACTGTCGGGCACCGTGTCAGGCGCGAGTATCTGCTGCCTTGCCTGATACTCGTGCCGCAAGAGCCGCTTGGCAAGCCGCTCTATTTCATCGCTCGTCAGACTGTCGAACAGGCTCACGCGTCTGAGCAAGGCTTCTCGTGCATCGTGCGCGGTCACGGCGGGCGCGGGAATGCCGAGCGCGCGCAGCGCCACGGACGAAGCCGCGAGATGCCGGTAACAAAGATCGAACAACTCGTTGGATACGGATGACTTCTTGTTCATGTCATCGACGAACGCCACGACTTCGTATTGCACCGAATTGAGCGTGGCACGCTTCATCCGCGCATAAGGCGCGGGGCTGTCGAGAATGACATTACAGCCGGTCAGGGCACGGCCCAAGGCATCGAGCACGGTCTTTGGCCGGGCTTCGGGATCGATCTCGAGAATGAGAGAAATTCCGTGGATGTTCGCCGGCCTGCTGTTATTCGAAATCTTGGCTTTCGATGCAACCGCGTTAGGCACGATAAGCGTATTGCCCTGGCCCGTGAGCAAATGCGTGGCGCGCCAGTTCATTTCGATCACTTTGCCTTCGACGTCATCGATCAAGACCCAGTCGCCAACCGAATAAGGCTCCGTGGTGTTGAGCACGATGCCCGCGAACACGTCGCTCAACGTGCTTTGAATGGCGAGACCGAGCACGATGGCGAGCGCGCCCGACGTCGCAACGAGCCCGCGCACTGGTAATTCGAGCACGAAGCCGAGCGCTGCCACGGCCGCTGCGAGAAAGACCACCGCACCGAACACATCTGAAAATAGCCGCTGCTTGCGCCAGGCGCGCGGCAAAAGCAAGGTGTCGAGCGAAAGCGTGAGCAACCGCGCGCCCGTCAGCCACCAGATGATTTCGAGCACTTGTCCAAGCCAGTGCAATTCGACGACGGCAGCGTAAGGCGCCTGAGTGAACGGATTCAGGTCAGAGGAAAAGAGGTCCCAGCTCAACGCGACGAAAAGCGCGAGCCGTATGAACAGCCGCGCGAGGTCTTGCGCGGGCAGACGCGCGCGCCACACGACGACATCCAGCGCGACGATAGCGAAGCCCAGTATGAGTGGGTATTTCACAGGGGCATCCTCGAATGACGACATCGAGAGGATACACATCCGCAAACGCGCGTGCGTTGGTCCGTGCCATGGCATATTAACGCTGCCTGCGCACGCATTTGCGCACCCGACGGTAAAAACACGGAAGCGATATGAACGGTCCATCACTCGACGAGCACGTTCGCGCCCTTTCCAGCGAAGCGGACTTCCACTCGGTGCGCTTCGTCGATGAACGCACGGACGATCACAAGGTTCGCAACGACGTGATCCAGCCACTTCGCACCGCGCGCGATCGCGGCGCAATGCTCACTGCATGGCACGGCGCCGGCGCGGGCTATGCGGCGACCGCCGACTTGTCCCCGGCTGGCTTGCAGGCGGCGCTCGACCTCGCCACGCGCCGCGCCAAGGCAAGCGCACGCGTCTCGCTCGTCGATCACAGGCTCGCCGCGCGTCCATCGCAAAGCGGCGAATACGCGTCGCCCGGCATCGAGGCCACGCTGCCGGCGCGGCGCGAATGGCTTGAACGGCTCGCGGAAGAATGCGCCGCGGCGAGCATCGACCCGCGTATCGTCGAGCGCACCGCGTCCATGCAGGTCATCGAAAGCGAACAAACCTTGATCACGAGCGACGGCGTTCGCATCGAGCAGCGTTTCCGGTTCGCCATGCCGCAATTGGCGGTCGCGGCGCACGCCCACGGCGATACCCAAGTCCGCACGCTGGGCGGCGATTACGGAACCATCGCGCAAGGCGGCGTCGAAATCCTCGATCGCTTCGCTTTCGATGGCGCCGGCGAGCGGCTGGCCAACGAAGCGCTCGCGCTTCTCGCCGCGCCGAACTGCCCGAGCGGCGTGCGCGACCTGCTCCTCATGCCCGATCAGATGATGCTGCAAATCCATGAGTCGATCGGTCATCCGCTCGAACTCGACCGCATTCTCGGCGACGAACGCAACTTCGCCGGATCGAGCTTCGTGAAGCCCGAGTTCTTCGGCACCTACCAATACGGCTCGCCGCTCTTGAACGTGACGTTCGATCCCGGCGTGGCCGCTGAGGTCGCCACATACGCATTCGACGACGACGGCGCCGCTGCGAGCAAACACCATCTGATCCGCAACGGCGTGCTCGAACGCGCGCTCGGCGGCACGCTCTCGCAACAACGCGCGGGCATCGGCGGGGTCGCGAATTCGCGGGCATCGAGCTGGAACCGCCCGCCTATCGACCGAATGGCGAACCTCAATATCGAAGCTGGCGAGAGTACGCTCGACGAGATGATCGCGAACATCGAACAGGGCATTCTGATGCGCACGAACACCTCGTGGTCCATCGACGACTATCGCAACAAGTTTCAATTCGGCTGCGAGTTCGGGCAACTGATCGAGAATGGCCGGCTTACGCAAGTGGTTCGCCAACCGGGCTATCGCGGCATTTCGGCGAATTTCTGGCGCAGCCTCGTCGCGGTCGGCAACGAAGCAACGCGCGGCATCTACGGCACGGCAATGTGCGGCAAGGGTGAGCCAATGCAGATCGTGCGCGTGGGCCATGCATCGCCTGCATGCGTGTTCAGCAACGTGGATGTGTTCGGAGGCACGCGATGACAGCCGCCGCGGCAAACTGGGAACATCGCTTCATGCGGCTCGCGGATGTCGTCGAGCGTCAGCTCGTCACAGGCGAAGTGGCATTGACCACACTTGCCGCCGAGGAATCGGACTTCGTGCGCTTCAATGCAAGCAAGGTCCGTCAGATCGGGCACGTCTCGCAGGGCGGGTTGACGCTGCGGCTCATCAGGAACGAGCGCCAGGCCTATTCCACGCTCACGATAAGCGGCGACGCGCATACCGACGACGAAGCCATCGCCGGGACGCTCGCCGCGCTGCGGGCCGCACTCGAAGACGCCAGCGCCGATCCGCATTTGCTCGTCGATACGGCGACATGGACCCAGGCCACTCGACGACGCGGCACGCTGCCGGAGATCGAATCGCTCTTGAGCGTGGTCGAACGATGCGCGGCACGGCTCGACTTCGTCGGCTTCTATGCCGGTGGATCGATGGCGCGCGGCTTTGCATCGTCGAATGGGAGCCGTGGCTGGCATGAACTCGACAACTTCAACTTCAGCTGGTCGCTTTACGATGCAAGCGGACGCGCAATCAAGACGACCTACGCGGGCGAGCAATGGAGCGACGAAGTCTTCGCAAGAAAAGTCGAAGAGGCCGCGGCGCGCATGCCGGTGTTGGCCCGGCCCGCGCGCACGCTTGCGCCGGGGAATTATCGTGCATGGCTCGCGCCGGCCGCGCTTGCCGAACTCATCGGCACGGCGTCCTTTACGGCGTTTTCAGCACGCAAGCAGGCAACATCGCGTAGCGAGTTTCATCGCCTGAATAGCGGCGAGGCTTCGCTGGACGAACGCGTCACGCTCACCGAAGACATCGGTCTCGGCATTACACCGGGCTTTAGTGAAGACGGCTACGAGCGCGAGACCGTCCCGCTCATTCGAGCAGGCCGCGGCGCGCAGCAACTCACCAGCGCGCGCACGGCCCGCGAATACGGCTTGCGTCCCAACGGCGCGCCCGCGAATGAGATGCCCATATCGCTTTCGATGCAAGGCGGCGATCTCGCCGACAGCGACGTGCTCGCCGCGCTCGACACCGGTCTTTATGTCGGCAACCTGTGGTACGTGAACTTCTCCGACCGGATGGATTGCCGCATGACCGGCATGACGCGCTTTGCCACGTTCTGGGTCGAGCATGGCGAGATCGTCGCGCCCATCGAAGCCATGCGCTTCGACGACAGCCTTTATCGGCTGCTAGGAAGCGAACTCGACCGGATAGGCGCCACGCCCGAACTGCTGTTGAACGACTCGACGTGGGGCGAACGTTCGACAGGCGGCCTGCAATTGCCAGGAGTGCTGGTGCGCGGTTTCAGGCTAACGCTTTAGTCATTGCCTTGAGTTCATTCGAGCGTCTGCGCGCCACGCCATATCTGACATTGCTGCCGCACGACTTCATGCAAAGAGTCATGCGCGCCATAGACGCGGCGCAACCACGTGGCATCGCTCGTACCGGTCGTCACCGCACGCCTGATCGATTCGAGGCCTGCTTGGCCGCCGAGAGCCTGAGCGTGGCCGCTGATCGCATCGAGCGTGGCGAGGATGTCGTCTCTGATCGGTTTGCTTTGCCCCGTCTCCGGATTCACGCATGTTGCATCCAGACCAAAGCGGCAAGCCATGAACCGGTTCGTCCGATAAACCTCGTAGTCGCGTTCACTCAGCGTCAAGGGTTTATCGATCAGCAGATAGCGCGAAAGCGCCTGAATGTAAGCTGCGATGGCGGCGGCTCGTTCCACGCGTAACGGCGTATCCATGACGCGTACTTCGATCGTTCCGAATCCAGGACTCGGACGAATGTCCCAGTAAAAGTCCTTCAGACTCTTGACGAGACCCGTGTTGGTCATGCGCTCGAAGTACTGTTCGAACTCGCTCCACTTCGTCACGAAGGGCGCCTGGCCCGACAAGGGGAACGGCGCGACCGAATTGAGTCTTGCGCACTGGAACTGCGTGTCGCTGCCCTGCACGAACGGCGAAGAAGCGGCGAGCGCGATGAAGTGCGGGACGTAGCGCGAGAGCGAGTGCAGTAGGACGAGCGCCGAGTCGGCGTCCGGGCAACCGACATGCACGTGCTGACCGAAGATGGTGAACTGCTGATAAAGCGCCCCGTATAAGCCCATGAGATATTCGGAGCGTTCGCGTCCATCGGAACGTTGGTCGTACCAATTCTGGAAGAAGTTGGTGCCGCCACCGCATACGCCGACGTTGAGAAAGTCGGCGGCGCGAACGAGCGTATCGCGAAGCACCTGCAACTCGTTACTGACCTGGTCGAAGTTCCGGCACACGCCAGTGGAGAGTTCGATCATCCCTTCGGTCGTCTCGGGGTCGATGGCCCCCGCGAAGGTTTCCTCTCGAACGCGGTTCAACAACTCCGTGGTCGCCTTCGTCAGGTTGTAGTCATGCGTATTGACGACCTGGACTTCCAGTTCGACGCCAATCGTGAACGGTTCTGATGATGCAAACGGCTGCAACATAGGGTGTCCTGTCATTCGAACGAAAGAACGGCGGCAACGCGATTTTACGCGAGCGTGTCCGAGGTAACGGCGTCATCGGCTATTGAGGGTTAACGCGTATTTAACAATAATTACTTGTTCAGTCCGCACTTAATTCCCAAGCACGCGCCGCCTAGACTTCAAGCACTGAAACGCAAACGGGTGTTTGCGCAAAAACGAAGCCTGGAGGTAAGCATCATGAAACTCGTTCAATCGCTCATCGTTGCCGCTGCTCTTGCAATCCCTGCCGTGTCGTCGTTCGCTCAAACGAACCAGCCGGTGACTCGCGCTGAAGTGAAGGCGCAACTGGTTCAACTCGAAAAAGCCGGCTACAACCCTACCGGCGATCAAACGCAATATCCGGCCAATATTCAAGCCGCGGAAGCTCGTGTGAACGCCCAAGGCAATAACGCAACGGATGTCGGCGGCGCCGCGGATGGCACATCGGCTTCGGGCGCACACCATACGCTGCGCAATTTCGACCATGCAGTGGCTCGCGTGGGACACAAGATCAGCGCTTCCGTCCGTCCGGATGCCAACGACGGCATGAAGCCTGTATTCTTCGGCTCCTGATCTGTTCAGTTGTTTTCGTTCAAGGTCTGGCGCGCAATCGTCTTGTGCGCCTCGTCTCCAAGATCCTCCTCCGGTGGCCTTCAATCACTGGATTGCCCAGCGCTTAGTGGCTGGGCTTTTTTGTGCGCTAAGCGAAATAGCTTGATTTCGTTTGCCTGGCGCGTGGGCTTTATTGCCAAGCGCGTGCCTTCTTAGCGTGTCACGGCAAGACGCGCTCGTACAGGTCGCAAGATTTTCCCTAAAGAAATTCGATCAAGCGCCAAGCCGTGTCTTAGCCTTGAAGATTGCCCTCGCAGTCTGCCCAGTACCGTAAAGGATCGCGATGGAATGGATAATTCGAGTTGAGCCACGTCGACAGCCGTGTCCAATCGGGATGGTTAGTGCCACTTTGCGCGGACCAGGTCGACGATCTTTCGAGAATTTGACCGTTCGATCGATCGCGGACGAGCAAACTGCCCAGCCCATTTGAACCGTTGGTCTGCGATTCAAGGGAATATCGCGGCAAGATTCGCAACTCGGCATCCTTGGCCCAACCAAACACGGCGCGCACCACGCCCGCCGGATCTCGCACTTCGATAGGACCGCTCTCCGGGCGAAGCGCCGACCATCCTTCAGGAAATTCCGTCACGATTTCGTGACCGCTTTCCCTCACCCATCTCAGGCGCCATGCTCGTGCCATCGCATCGCGCATGCGTGCGACCGATTCATAGCCAGCGGGCAGCTCGACCGCCATCGGCAGCGTGATCAGGTTGTCTTTCCAGAGCTTGGCTTCTTCGTCGATGCGCTCGACAGGCTCGAACGCGCCAGCTTCGAACGGATTCTCGGGCCGGCCGGATTTACGCTCGCTCGTGCTGGATTTCGGCAGACCTTCGAAGAGACGCTCGGCGTCGTCGCGGGTGAGCTTGGGTTTTCCTTTCTTCATTTGTCTCTCTGCGGCAAGGGGTCTTGTCTAGCGACGGTGCTTCATTCGCGCGCGGTTAAAGGCGCTCATGGCGTCATTGTGCACTGTTCGCTTGCACTAGCCCGTGAAGAAAGCTTAGGCGACGACTTTACACGGCGCTCAACGTCCGCTAAACGCCACCACGATGCCGACGGTCTCTCCACGCCAGCACGGAGCAGCGCAGCGATAGCGGCCGCCGCATCGCTCATTGCCTCGCTTCCCGCTGCGCAAGACTCACCGTGAAAATACCCATTTCATCGATACGCTGTTCCAGCTTGCGGAAACCTGCGCGCCTGACGAGTTCATCCATCTCGGCCTGCGAGCGACGCCGCATGACCCGGCTTGCCTCACCGCGATGAGTATTCGACGAACGCGCGATAAATTCGCGTCGCGGATGCCACGGCTGTGCCGTATAGACGAGATAACTGCCCGGCAGCACTGCTTGCGCAAGCGCATGCAGCGAGCGTTCGATCATCGCGTTGTCGCCGTAAAGCTCGTATAAGCCCGCCGCGATGGCAAGCGTCGGACGGGGTTCGAGCGTGGTGAACGACGCTTCATCGAAAGCATCGGCGTGCTCGAAGTGGGCGATCGACTCAAGTCCCCGCCGTGCGATCGAAGCACGTCCCGCTTCGACATTGATCGCACTCACATCGCGCAGCACGATGCGATCGACGGTCACGTTGGCGTCGTCGGTTGAATTTGCTATCGCGTCGAGCACGTGGCGTCCATGCCCGGCCGCGACATCGACGAGACGCACGGGTGAGCCCTCACGAACCAGCCGCGCGATAGCCAGACCCAGGAGCGCTTCGATATGCGTCTTGCGCTGCCGCATACCCTTGCACCCTGGCGCATTCAAGTAAAAGCGATCGATGAGACGTCCGATGCCACCGCATCCACGTGCCTCGTTGCGGTAGACATAGTCGAGCGTCGCGTCCGAATCGAACCCAAGCGAAAGACCAAGCGCGATGCCTTCCGAAAGCGCCCCGCCCGCCCTCAGCGCCAGCCGGTTCATCCACCAATAAAAACGTTCGAACGGCTTTGTTGGAGGCTTCAGCAGCGCCTCGTACTCGTCGCGGAATGGTCCGCGCTTGTTCGCGTGAACGAGTGATACACGCGGGCTGCGCGCATTGAATTCACGCAAGATAAATGCGCGCAATGGTTCCAGCGCCTTGGCGCGATCCCGCTCGCCTAGCGTATCGTGACGAAAACGCGGCAGCACGACGCGCTCTTTGCGAGCCGAACGCAGCCGATCATAAAAAAGGTCATGCGGCGCACGCTGCACGACCCGGTCCGCACCTGAAATCAACACTTGCGTAGGCACGGTGATGGCAGCGGCATCGTCGACGATACGCTTCGACGTATCGTGCAGATCCAGCAACATGTTGACGGCGATCGGCCGCGTAATGAGCGGATCGGCCGCATAGCTCGCGATGCGTTCTATATCTTGCGTGAGCAGCTCGGGCCTCACTAGACTTTTCACATGGAACGAGCCGCGCAGCTTGTGCGCGAGCCGTAACCCAGCCCGCGCAAACGGTATATACAGTTTCATTCGAAATGCGGGCGATGCCAGCGCGAGACAGCGCACAGGCGGAGCGTAATCATGCACCCACGTCGCTGCAAGCACCGCACCGACGCTTTGCCCGACAACAGCGATGTCTTCCACGGCAATGCCGTGCGCATCACGGATATGATCGATGAAGCACTGCAGGTCACGCACCGACGCAGCCACGCTCGGGCTATATCCACGTGGCCCCGGCGACTTGCCATGTCCGCGCGCGTCCCATGCGAAGAAGGAGAAGTCACGCAACTTCAGCTCATCGACGAGATGCGCGACGCGTGCCGAATGTTCGTGTCCGCAATGCAGCAAGACGATTGCGCCACGACGACGCGATTTCGCCGCCGGCCAATGACGGTAGAAAAGCTTCTCACTGTCGTGCGTGATGAATTCGGACTCGTTGATTGTACGTTTGGTCATAGTGCTCTTTAACTTCGTGTTTGATTTGCTCGCAGATGCAAGTTCAATGCACCTGCTTCACTCCGGCGCTACCGCGCATGAATACGTTTGATACGCGCCTGAAGTATTCTTTCGCCGATGCTTGCCCGTAAGAAGTCTGTCGATAGCGACGAGTGCCATGCGAATGAATAGTCACGGCGGTATCGACGTAAAGAATGCCGCTCTCGCGCGAATAAGTGCGCCGCATTGTTGCTCGGGCATGTGAAGCGTTCACATGTCCCGGTGATCAGCGACGCATGACTTCGACGACCGATGCCGTCGCATCGTAGGCTTCATGGAACTCGAAGCGCACCGGCAGAAAGCGCTCGATCACTTCCGCATTCGTCCTTGCGTGCATCGATGTTTTCTCGACCGTGAAGCGGCCGCCGCCCGCGAGCGCGAGTGGCAACAGGAGCTGATCGCCGAGATGCTCGCCAATGGCCGCAGCGGATGCCAAATAGCGATCCGCCATTCGAACCACGGTCTGCGCAACCTTATCCGCCGATACCGCGCGTTCGCCAAACGCCGTAAATACCTCGGTGACGTGCGCATGTTCGAGCGTGACGAGCAACGCGTTTCCCGGCCCCGGTTCGGCTTCCAGACCACGCACGAGCAGCTGCGAGTCGTCCCATCCCATGCCGGGACGAACCACGTCGAGTTCATGTTGCGCAACGCCGGCGGGCGCCGCCGCGATGAAGCTCTCCGCATACGCGGTATCGAGCGCGCCACGCGCAATCCACTCGCACGGACGCAAGCCCTCGCACGGCTGCACCGTGGCGACAATCTCTCCACCGCCGTCCGGATAGAAGCCGAAGCGCTTGAGCTCGATGTCGATGACCGCGCCCATGTCGCCCATCGCGCGACGCCATGCACGTTGCAGAAAATGCGCGGGCGGCGCCATCGGATTGTGTGTGCCGCCGCGTATACGCACGGTAGATGCTTTATCGGCGAATAAAAGCGCCGGCAGAATCGTTTGCAAGACGAGCGTGCAGCTTTCCGCCGTACCGATATCGAAGCTGTACTCGCCGCTCTTGATCGGCCCCGGCGTGAACATCAGCATCCGCGATCCGACGTCTGCTCCGGAACATTGCGCACCGGATATTGCTTGCGCTGCCGCCACCGCTAAGAGATGTCGATGCAACAGCCCTGGCTCACTTCGCCTTGCGCGGATATTCCCGATCCCGAAAGGCTGCCCCGTTAAAAGCGAAAGCGTGAGCGCCGTGCGTAAAACCTGGCCGCCACCTTCGCTGGCCGATCCATCCAGTTCAATCATTTGCTTGTTACTTGGTATTTAGAATTCGTTCCGAAACCCCGGCGGCACGCATTCTCCGCTGTCGGAGCGTGATTCTGCAACCCTCCGTGCGCACGACAACCTTTGGTCTTGCGTGCAACATACAGCACGCCGGTACACAAAATGCAAAACACTAAGCCATGCGCACAAAAATAGACTAATCTCCATCTGGCGCAACAGCCCGTACCGCATCGTCCAGCCAGCAAGCGCCCGCGCCCCGACGCCAGGAGACGCCCATGAACGACGCCTCACGCCCCGCCGCCTCCGACTCGGGCAACCTCGAGCAAGCCACCAACCTCCCCATGGAGCCGCGCGTTCAGAAGATCGTCGTGGCGATACACGGCATCGGCAATCAACTGCACAGCGATACCGTGCGTTCGGTCGCGAGCCAGTTCGGCGCACGCTACGATCCGCCATTGCCCGTCATGCCGTTGGGATACTTCGATATCGCGGGTGTCGGCGAAGTGGATGTCCGCCAGCTCGATCTGCCGCAAGGCGGTCCTTATACCGCCGAGCAGCGCGAGTTCTATTCCGCGCTTGGCTTCGCGGAAGTGTATTGGGCCGACATCCCGCGCGAAGTGGTCAAACAGGACGACACGCTCGAAGAAAGCAAGGCCTGGGGATTGTCCATCGTGAGCCGCGCGCAGGCGGCATACATGCTGACCGTCGCGGATCGCAAGCTGGAGCCAGCCGATTTCTCGCTCGCCGCGGGTGTGGTGGAAGAAGTGGTCGAAACCGTCGCCATCATGCAAAGCCTGCTTGCCGTGACCGAGAAGGCCGGCATCTTCAAGTTCGATCTGGCGCCCGTGCTGCGCGACTATGTGGGCGACGTGCAGCTTGTCGCGGATTTCAAGCAGCATCGCGACACCATCGTGTTCCGGTTTCATCGCGTGATGGAGCGTCTCGTCGCGCTCGTCACCGAGCGCTGTCAGTGTCCGCCCGAGGTGTATATCGTCGCGCACAGCGAAGGTACGGTGATCAGTTTTCTGGGCATTCTGCAGGCGCTTTCCGCTCCGACGGCAGCGGACCCCAAAGACCACAAGCAAGTCATCGATACGAGCTGGGTGCAGAGTCTGCGCGGCTTCATGACGATCGGTTCACCCATCGACAAGCACATCCTCTTGTGGCCAAGACTCTGGGACGGCATGCAACTTCGAAGCGAAGTGCAAGGAGAGTGCATCACGCAAGTCGATCGTCCGGGTGGGCCATTGACACTGCCCTCGCGTATCCGCTGGCGCAACTACTATGACTTCGGCGATCCGGTCGGCTTCGCGCTCGATACCGCCCGCGACTTTCTGCAACAGCGCGGCTGCGAGGCTTTCGAGTTCGATGCAGACAAGCACGACATCGGCTTCTCTCGCTATTGGCTGCCGGGCAAGGCGCATACGGATTACTGGACGGACTCGAATGTCTTCGGCCATTTCATCGAAGACGTGGTGCTGCGCAAGAACACCGCGAAGGCGCCGGGCAATCTGCCGTTACGCGGCATGGTCGGCACGGCGATTCCTTATCTGCTCAGCTTCGCGCTTCATCTCATGGCCGTGTTCTTCATCTACAAGGCAGTCACGGCCACCTCAGGTGCGGGCGGCGCGAGCACGGCGCCAGCGTTTATATACCTGACGCGCTCGGTGTTCGCGCTCGCGTGTCTTCTGATGGGCACGACAGTGGCCGCACGCATACCGCGGCTCGTCAAGGCGAGCGGCGCCACGCATCCGGTTGCACGGCTACGTTGGCGTCTCGTCGCGCTAGCTGCATTCGTCGCGGGTGTCGCCATCTTCTGGCTCGTGATCCTGAATGGCGTTGCCGAGTTCCTCGCGAGTCCAGTCACGCATGATGGCGATGCGCCCAGCGCGCTCACCGGGAAAATCATGTTCACCCTGGCCGCGCTGATCGTCGCGCTGACGGGATGGTTCGCGCCGCGCAAACCGCGATGGGGACGCCGCGTGCTCGTCGCGGCGGGCACGTTGATGACAATCCTCATCGTCGGCGTGCGACTCTGGGGCGATCTCGCAAACAAGCCGTTATGGCCCGTCGTGATCGGTGCGCTGCTGTTTCTCTACGCGTGGTGGCTGGCCATTCTGATATTCGATCTCGCCTTCGTATGGCATCGCTATGTACGCAACTCAGTCGCGCTCGATACGCTGCGCGCATGGCGCGAAACCGGCAAGGACCCGCTGCCCAAACCGATCATGTCGATGCGGGGCAAGCAAAACTGAGGGTAGCGTCTATGCATGAAGCACGAGCTTCTGCACGCGCCAGTTGAGCAGTTCCGCGACGAAGAGCGTGTTCTCCGATGGACACGCCATCTCGTGAATCCAGCCGAACTGCTTCAACTGCTTGCCGGCACGGCCAAGCACGCCGAGCAGCTTGCCGTCGAGCGAGAGCTTGTAGATGCGGCCTGGAAAGGCATCGGCGCTATAGAGCACCTGGTTCGGTCCCGGTGAGATGCAGATGGCCCAGGGCGATCCGGGCGCGAAAGTGCCCGCCGCAATCGCGGCTTCATCCGGCATGTTGCCAATAGCAGGACGCGCATCCGGCGGTACGGGTACGTCGATCGTGAATTGGCGCTGGAAGTTGCCTTCCGTGTCGAAGACCTGAATGCGACGGTTGCTGCGATCGGCGACGTACACCATGTTGTTTGCATCGACGGCAATGCTGTGCGGCGTATGAAACTGCCCCGGCGCCTTGCCACGCTCGCCCCACGACTTGATCCAGTTGCCGTCGTTATCGACCTTCGCCACGCGCGAGTTGATATAACCATCGCTTATATAAGTGTTGCCTGCCGTGTCCCACGCAACGTCGGTCACTTGCCTGAAGCGTCCCGGCTCCGAAGCCAGCGGCGGGTTCGGATGCTTGAGCGGCGCGGTTTCTTCGTCCGCTGCTTCCTGCTTGCGGCCGAACACCATCGCCACGCGTCCTTCAGGCGTGAACTTGATGATCATGTCGGAGCCTTTATCCGTCACCCAGATGTTGTCGTGCCGGTCGATCTTGACCGTATGCGCGAACGACCACGCATAGAGGTTGTGGCCGATCTCGCGCACGAAGCGGCCATTGCGATCAAACTCCAGGAGTTGCGCGGCCGCCGCGCCATACGCGGGACCTGTGCTGTTACCGCGCGAAAGAACGAAGATGTGCCCCGCCGAATTGACCGCAACGCCCGAGCATTCGCCGAGGTACATGTCGGTCGGCAAGCGCACGGGATAGGGTATGGAGTCGAAGGATAGAGATGGCACACTGTCGTCTGCATAAGCAAGATGCGGGAACAGTGCGAGCGCCGCTGCGCTCTGCGTGGCCATCGCGAGAAAGCGACGGCGGCTTGCGACGCCCGGCTGCATGACTTCGCAGCATGGGCAGAACATCGAGTGCTGAAGGCTCATCGTTACCCTCCTCTTGTTCGTCGCCTGCATGGACGGGCATCGTCGCTTCAAGCTTCTGACGATGCGAGAGGAAGTGTAGTGTATTTGAAGCGAGACACGCGCGCAGTTCGCGTAACGGCTTTCGAATCTGAAAGGACTAAAGGGAGAAGCGCATCATGAGCGATGCATGGCAATATCAGGTAAGAATCAGGCTCGCGCCGGACTATGCGACGAAGGCTCGCCAAAACATGGATGACGTTGCGCTCGCGCCGCTCGCTTCGCTATTGCGAACGCATGACGCCGAGTTGCAATGTCAGTTCGATGCCTTCGCGGGCTACGTCGCCGAAGCGGAACGCGAGGGAACGGAACACTATCCGCTCTATCAATGGACGCGCGACACCATTGAAGACCCGGTGAAGAAGGCCAAGTACATCGAGTGGTTCACCTTCCATGTGCAAGGGCAAGAGGTCTATGACAAGCGGCTCGCCGATGCACTCGAAGCCGACCTGATCGCGCTGAACAGCGAAGCGATCAGCGAGATCAGAAAGATCGATACGAACCCTGCACGCAATCCGCAGCCGCCGAAGCAACCATGACTACGCCTTGGTTGCATCCATCCATTCGACGATATTGCGCACCGTGTCTTTATAGAACGTGCGATACAACTCTTCCGTGACATAGCCGATATGCGGCGTTGCAAGCACGTTCTGCAGCGAGCGCAGTGGATCGTCCGCGGCGAGCGGTTCTTCGTCATACACGTCGAGCCCCGCGCCTGCGATTCGCTTCGACGTGAGTGCATCGAGCAAGGCGGCATGATCGACGATAGGCCCGCGCGACGTATTCACGAGCCGCGCCGTCGGCTTCATCAGCGCGAATTCAGGCGCGCTCACGAGATGCCGCGTGCGCTCCGATAGCCGCAAGTGAATGGACACCAGGTCCGACGTGCGAAAGAGCGTTTCCTTATCGACGCGCTGCACGCCTTTCTCTTGCGCGCGTTCCTCGGTAAGGTTCTGGCTCCACGCGATCACGTTCATGCCAAACGCGCGGCCGATCACGCCGACTGCCGAACCAATACGCCCGAGACCCAGAAGCCCGAGCGTCTTGCCCGCGAGTTCGGTGCCGAGGCCAACCTGCCATCCGCCGCTTTGCAACGAACGATTCTCGGCGGGAATGTTGCGCATCGTCGCGAGGATGAGCGCCCAGGTGAACTCGATAGTGGCTGTCGACGAGTAACCCGTGTGCCTGACCTCGACGCCACGGTCGCCAGCTGCGTCGAGATCGATGGATGCATTCGCCGCACCCGTCGATGCGATCAGCTTGAGCCTTGGCAAATGCTCGATGATGTCGCGCGTGAGCGGCGTGCGCTCGCGCATGGCGCAGATGACATCGAAGGGTTCGAGGCGCTTGAGCAAGGCATCGCGCTCGGCGATGTGATCGTTGAAGACGGTGATCTCGGCGCGGCCTTCGAGCGGCGACCAGTCTGCGAGCTTGAGTGCGACATTTTGGTAGTCGTCGAGTATGGCGATGCGGATCGAAGAAGAAGTAGACGCGATAGACATGATGAATGGCTCTGCTGCTAACGAAGAGGCCCTAGTGTGACGCAAAGCGCGATTTCGCGTCGGCGCGACATCTCGTGAAATAAGTTCGGAAGAGACCGCGCGAGACGTTTTCCCTATAGTGATCTGCATCGCCACCCACGAATCGAAGGGACATCCCGTGAAAAGCAGATCAGACATCACCGTATCGAACCCATCCGGCACGCATGCGACTGCTCGCGCGCTGCGTCATGTACTCGTGATTGTCACCACCGCGGCGCTCGCATTTGCAAGCAGCTCGGCCTTCGCGGGCTGGACACGCTCAGGCTCCGCCTACACCGGCCGTGGCGAATATAACGGCGCGCACGCGGGTTCATGCGGTGGCGGTAGTTGCTCGCATGCCGGCGGCTACATGAATCCGTGGGGCGGCGTGGCGACCAACACCGGCACGGTCACGCGAACCGGCACCGGGCAGTTCGCGAACTCGGGCACCGCCGTGGGTCCGGAAGGACGATCCGTGCAGCACTCCGGCGATACGAACTGCGCGGGCGGCAGCTGCAATCACACCGGCAACATGACTACGCCGAACGGCAAGACCACCACCACCGACAGCACCGTCACGCGCAACGGCGTCGGTCAGTACTCATCGACGGGGTCGGTGACCGGACCCAACGGCAACACCTCGACGCATAATGCATCCACGAATTGCGCGGGCTACACCTGCAATCGCTCGGGCACGGTGAACACCGCGAACGGCGGCAGCGTAACGCACTCAGGAAGCGCTACGAGCGTCGCGCCGGGCGTCGTGGTGACATCGGGTACGTCGGGTGCTTATGTGGCCAGCAGCGGCTCGCACGGCGCCACCGTGGTCACGGGTGGCACCGTAACGGCCAGCACGACGACGGTGATCGCAGCGCCCGTCGTCGCGACTGCGCCGCCGCCCGCAGCGACGGTTTATGTCGCACCGGCGCCGCGCCCTGCCGTGTGGGTTCCCGCGCACTGGGTCGGCAGATTCTGGGTGCCCGCGCATTGGGCGTGATGCGGCGAGCATGACGGGCATGACGGGCATGCCTTACCGCCTGTAAGCGGTACACTGCGGGTCAACGCCGCTCATCAACGAGACTCGCCATGGTCAATCATGCCTGTGCTTGCCGGACCTTCAGGATCGCTCACTCATGAAGCGGCAAGACGCGAAGCGCCCGTACCTGCCACACGAACATACGCATAGCATGCTGCACGATCTCACCTGGACTGCCGGGCCTGTCGTGCTTGCGCTTGCCATCGCCGGGGCGCTGGTCTTCTGGCTCCTCGATCCCGCGCCGCCTCGCACCATCACCATAAGCGCGGGACAAACCGACAGCTCGTTCTACTATTACGCGGAAGAGTACGCGAAGATCCTCGCGAGAAACGGCGTCACGCTCAAGGTAATGCCATCGGATGGCTCGGTGCAGAACCTGCATCGTCTGCTCGATCCGAAGGAGAGAATCGATCTCGCGCTCGTGCAGGGTGGCGTGGCGAGCAAGGAGCATGCGTCATCGTTGATATCGCTCGGCAGCGTGTCGTATGTCCCGCTCGTCGTGTTCTATCGCGGCAAGGGGCTGACGCAGCTTTCTCAACTCGAAGGCAAGCGCATTGCAATCGGCCGTGAAGGCAGCGGCACGCGCATGCTGTCGCTCAAGCTGCTCGAAGCGAATGGCATCAGACCAGGTGGAAGCACGGAGCTATTTGCAACAGACGGCCTGGACGCGGCCACGCAACTCGTCAGCAATCAGGTCGATGCCGTCTTTCTAAGCGGCGATTCCGCCACACGCGCACTCATGCTGCGCATTTTGAAAGTACCTGGCGTCTCGGTAATGGACTTTCAGGAAGCGCGCGCTTATACGCGTGTTTTTCCCTATCTCGATGAGATCGATCTGCCGCCAGGCGTGCTCGATCTGGGCCGTCGCGTGCCGTCCGAGACCGTGCATCTGGTTGCGCCAACCGTCGAACTCGTCGCGCGTCCAACGCTGCATCCCGCGCTATCCGATCTATTGATCGAAGCCGCGCAGGAAGTGCATGGCAAGCCCGGGCTCTTGCAACGCGGCGGACAGTTTCCGAATTTCGTCGCGCATGAGTTTCCGATCAGCGAGGACGCCAACCGTTATTACCATTCCGGCAAGGGCTTCTTTTACCGCGTGCTGCCGTTCTGGCTTGCGAATATCGCGGATCGCGCGCTCGTGTTGTTGCTGCCCGTGGCGGTGCTGATTTTTCCGGCGCTGCGGATCGTGCCAGGCTTATATCGATGGCGCGTGAGGTCGCGAATCTATCGTTACTACGGCGCGTTGCTGGCGGTCGAACGCGGCGCCATGCGAATGTCGAACGATGAAGAGCGCAAGGGCTTGCTGGTCGAACTCGATTACATCGAGGAGTCGTTGAACACGCTCAAAGTGCCGCTTGCGTATGCCGATGCGCTTTACGTTTTGCGCGAACATATCGGCTTCGTCAGGTCGCGCCTTTCGGCCGTCACGCGAAAAGCCGCGAGCGAGGTTTAGCATCCTCGACGATGGCTGCGTCATCTCATGGACAACGCAGCCATTGACGCCGAAACGCTTACTTGAACCCGGCCACCGCGTGCGGCACGTAAGGCTTTTCGAGCTGCGCGATTTCCTCGTCGGTCAGGTTCAATTCGAGCGCAGCAACCGCATCGTCGATATGTCCTACCTTGGACGCACCGATGATCGGCGCACTCACAGGCGTCTTCTGCGCAACCCAAGCCAATGCAACCTGCGCACGCGGTACTCCACGCGCTTGAGCGACGGCGGCAACGGCTTCGACCACTGCACGGTCCGCATCGTCCGTTCGATACAGCGTGCTGCCGAATGCATCCGACTCTTGTCTTGCGCTGGTCGCATCCCAGTCCCGCGTCAGGCGTCCTCGTGCAAGCGGACTCCACGGCAATACGCCGATGCCCTGATCCACGCAAAGCGGCAGCATCTCCCGCTCTTCTTCGCGATACAGCAGGTTCAAGTGGTTCTGCATGGTCTTGAACTCGGTCCATCCTTTGGCACGCGAAAGATACAGCGACTTGCTGAACTGCCACGCATACATTGAAGACGCACCGATATAACGCGCCTTGCCCGCCTTGACGACATCATGCAGCGCTTCGAGGGTTTCCTCGATCGGCGTCGTGTAGTCCCATCGATGAATCTGGTAGAGATCGACGTAATCCGTTCCGAGTCTGCGCAAGCTGTTATCGATCTCGTTGAAGATAGCCTTGCGCGACAAGCCACCACCGTTCGCACCGGGACGCATGCGATTGAAGACCTTCGTTGCGATCACGATGTCGTCGCGTCGCGTGAAGTCGCGCAATGCGCGGCCGACAATCTCTTCCGATGTGCCATCCGAATAGGTATTGGCGGTATCGAAGAAGTTGATGCCCGCGTCCAGCGCGTGCTGAATGATCGGGCGGCTCTTTTCTTCGTCGAGCGTCCATGGATGCGTGCCGCGCTCCGGCACACCGAACGTCATGCAGCCAAGACACAGGCGCGAGACCTCGAGTCCGGTCGAGCCTAGTTTCACGTATTCCATCGTGTGATTCTCCATTCAAGGCGAACAAGCGTGTAGGCAACCAAGCCCTCTACCTTAGCGCATGCAGCCCCGGCGCGCTTTCAGCCAGCCTTAAAAGCCTGCATGGCAATTCGTGCTTGACGCATCCCTTCACTCCTGCCGGTAGCGTCCGCTGCTGCTAACATGCCCTGCTTCGAAGCGCCTTTACCAGATGTTCAAGCTCGCGTGGCTTGCAAGGAAGCGCCGATATTCGTTCGAGGAATGCGTGCATGCATCAGGATCAGTTGGACGGCATCATGACGTTCGTCGCGGTAGCCGAGGAAAAGGGCTTTTCCGCCGCTGCCGTGCGGCTTGGCGTGTCGCCTTCCGCCGTAAGTCAGGCTATTCGCACACTTGAGAAGCGCGTGGGCCTCGCGTTGTTCTCGCGCAATACGCGCGGCGTGAGCCTTACCGAAGCCGGAGAAAAATTCTTCGAACGCGTCTTGCCCGCAGTGCGCGAACTCGCGCTCGCTTCGGAAGAACTCGGCGCGGCGGCCGAACGACCGTCCGGAACCTTGCGCATAACGGTGGCGCGCTCGGGTCATATGATCGTGCTGCAGCCCGTGTTACGCCGCTTTCTCGATCGTTATCCGGAGATTCGCGTCGACCTGTGCATCGACAATTCGCTCGTCGATATCGTGGCGCGCGGCTTCGACGCGGGCATTCGTTTTGGCGATCGTGTCGAGCGCGATATGGTGGCCGTACGGATCGGGCCGCCCATCGAAGCGCATATCGTCGCATCGCCTGACTATCTTGCACGGCGCGGCGTTCCGAAGCATCCGCATGATCTGGCGGCGCACGACTGTATAAGCTTTCGTCTGATCAGCACCGGACAGATCGAGCGCTGGAGCTTCAGGAAGAATGGCGAATCGCTCGATCTCGTCGTGACGGGTCGGCTCATTCTCAATGACTCGGCTGCGCTCGTGCAATCGGCGCTGGATGGCATCGGCATCGCTTATATGATCAATGGTTATATCGAGCGATTCATCGAGGAAGGCCGGCTCGTGCGCCTCCTCGCCGACTGGAGCCCGCCACTGCCCGGCTATACGCTGTATTACCCGGACCGCCGTCATGTCGCGCCGAAGCTGCGCGCCTTCATCGACTTTCTTCGCGATGAGCGTGACGGGCTCGCGACTTCGCAGCAAGACATCGAACATAGGCCAAGCGTCGATATGCTGATTCGTCAGGCGCTTTGAAGTCTTTGTCTGTCAGCGGCGCTTATAAGGGCTTGAATCTCTAGACGCTGTCGCACAAGCGGGGAATGGATCATGCTCGCGAATTGCTCATGAAACAACGTTTTCTAACGGAGAATCGCACATGGCAACAACCGCTGACAAACCCGTCTGGTTCATTACCGGATGTTCGACCGGCTTCGGCCGTGAACTCGCCGCCAAGACCCTGGGCCTCGGCTACCCGACCGTGATCACCGCGCGCAACGTCGCGGCCGTCGAAGATCTTGCAAAGGAGTACGGCGATCTGGCGCTTGCGCTCACGCTCGATGTCACCGACCCTGCTCAGGTCAAAGCCGCAGTGCGCGATGCGACGGCCAAGTTCGGCCGCATCGACGTGCTCGTGAATAACGCGGGCATCGGCTACTTCGGCTCGCTGGAAGAAAGCGAAAGCGAAGAAGTGCGCAAGATGTTTGAAATCAACGTCTGGGGCTTGGTCGATATGACCCAAGCCGTGCTACCGGGCATGCGCGCGAAAAAGAGCGGGACCATCGTGAATATTTCGTCGGTCGGCGGGATCATCGCGTTCCCGGGCATCAGCTTCTATCATGCGACGAAGTTCGCGGTCGAAGGCTTGTCGGAATCTCTGTCGCAAGAAGTAAAGCCGCTCGGCATCAAGGTGCTCATCGTCGAGCCGGGACCGTTTCGCACCGACTGGGCGGGCCGCTCGGCGAATCAGGCGCCGCATACCATCGCCGATTACGCCGAGACCGCGAAGGCGCGCGTCGATATGGTGCGCAACTACAGCGGCAAGCAACCGGGCGATCCGGTGCGTGCCGCCGAAGCGATCATCAAGGCGGTCGAAAGCGACAATCCGCCGTTGCGGCTCTTGCTCGGCAAGGCCGCGCTCACCAACGCGCGCTTGAAAGTCGAAGCCCTGCGCAAGGACTTCGATGGCTGGGAAGCGGTGACGCTGGGCGCGGACTTCCCAGAAGGCGAATGAGTGCGCTGATGAATAGGGCATTCTGCATGCGGTCTGTTGAATGCAGAATGCCAGACTTACAACGCCAGCACGTTCACCGCCACGTCTATGTGGTGCGACCCGCCGCCGAGAATCATCCCGCGCAATAACGACACGTCCGTGTAGTCACGCCCCGTGGAAAGCGTGATGTGATCGAGATCCGCCAGCACGTCGTTGGTCGGATCGAGATCGACCCAGCCGCTCTGCGGACAATGCACTGAAACCCATGCGTGCGAGGCATCCGCGCCGATCAGCCGGGTCTGGCCCGGCGGCGGGTCGTTGCGCAAGTAACCGCTCACGTAGCGCGCCGGCAAGCCGAGCGAGCGCAGGCAACCGATCATCACCTGCGCGAAGTCCTGGCATACGCCGTGACCCAAGTCGAAGGCGCGCGTGGCGGGTGTATCGAACGCAGTCGACGACGGGCGGTACTCAAAATCCGCATGAATGCGATGCATCAGATCGATTGCACCCACGACGAGCGGTGTGTCGGCCTCGAAGCTCTGTGCGCCGTACTCGCGCAACGCCTGATCGAGCGCGATGTTCGGCGACGCATAGCAAAACTCGCTCTCCGCGAAGAACCGCGCGCCCGCGTGGTATTGCAGGCGCTGCACGACCTTTTCCCACGGCGGCGTTTCGGCGGGATCGAACGCATTCCAGCGCGGCACGAGCCGCACCGTGGTCTCGCTCGTCATCGAAAGACGCTCGTGCGGCGCATCGAGCGAAAAGTACAGCACGTCGTTGCCGAACGCATCGACTCGGCTGTGCACATAGGACGGCACCGGCTCGATCCGCTCCGTATGCGCGATCACCTGTTGCCACGGGCAATGCAATGGGCGAATCACCGCGAGATGCTGCGCGATCTCGACAGGCGTCGAATAACGATACGTGGTGCGATGCGTTACCGCGAGTGTCGTGGCTTCGGGGTTGTTGGATACGGTCATGAAGATACCTGCGAGGCCAGCGTGTTCGCATGGCTGAAGTAACGCGCGCTTACCTCGTTCGAAGCCACGCCCACGGCACTCACGAGCCGGTCGCACAGTTCGATCAGATTGGCGAAGTGGCCGTCTTCGTCCGTCTCGCAAAGCGACTCGAGACTCGGAAATGATTCTGCATGCGGCATGATGAATGCAAAATGCGTTCGACGCGCGCCGCCCGCCGCCGCTGCGATTTCATCGAGCTTTTTGCGCAAGCGGACATACACGCCGACGAGGCCGCGCGGATTGGTTTCATCCAGCACGATCATGTCGATGAGCGCCGGCACTTCCAGCCGTCCCGGATAGCGTGATCGATACGTTAACGTGCTGTCGAAAAGCTGCAGCAACAAGTCGAAGCCTGCCGGTGTGGTCAACGTGCCGTGCTCGGCAGCCACGCGCACGAAGCTCGCCATGTTCGCGACGCGTTCGATATGCCGGCCAATGAAGAGCAGCCGCCACGCTTCGTCGCGCGTCATGCGGTCGCCTTGCGCACCGCTGATGGCGGATAGCTGCGTCGCCAGATGTTCGAGCGCATTCGCGAGCATTACGCGGTCGTAGTGCCTGCTGACCGGCGGCGCGGACTCGCCGCTTCCGCTCGCATTCGGACTTCCGCTCGCCGAAGGCAGCGCAAGCAGCGCGAGGGCATCGCGGAAATCGTTGCGCGACGCGAGAATGTTGCGCCAATGATCGTTGGAAAGACGGTCGCGAATTTCGCCCGAGGCGCGCGCCTGATCCGCGAGATTGCCGCCGATGCTCGTCGACCGGTTTGCAAGACCCATCACCAATGCGCGCTCGAAGGCTTGCGGAGAACTGCGCGCGGGCGTATCGATCGATGGAATCAGGCCGCATTGCGCCGCGAAGTCGGCAAGCGTCGGGAACAGATCGCCGTTGTCGTTGACTTCGAGCGTGCCCAAAAGCAGGCGGCACAGGCGCACGTTGTTCTCCGAGCGCTCGCTGTAGCGGCCCGCCCAAAAAAGATTTTCTGCCGCGCGGCTCGACACCGTGCGGCGCGCGCGCACGTCGCCCGGTTTCATCGGCGAAGGCAACAGCGATGCGGCCGGCACCGGTTGACTCGACAGCACCCACGTATCCACGCTGCTGCCGCCGAACTGCATGGACACCGTGGCTCGCCGGTCCGCGGCAAGCCGCGTGAAGCCGCCCGGCACGACGCTGAAGCCGCCGTCGATGTTCGCAATGGCATACACGCGCAGCACACAGGGACGCGAACCCAACGCGCCATCATTGAAACGCGGTGCGCTCGAAAACTGCAGGTTCTCCTGCACGGTGAAAACATCCGGCGAGCGTTCAATCCGTTCGCGCCATTCCGCCAGGTCCTGCACGCCCGCGTCGATGCCCGGCGGATGGTCGGTTTGCGCGCCCGGCCACGTCGGCGCGAGCAACGCTCGGTCCAGTTGCTCGAATGCTTCCTCGCGTGCGGCGGGCTCGCCGCACCACCACGTCGGCACGGTCGGCAAGTCGAGCGACTCATCGAGCAAGGCATCGGCGATACCCGGCAGGAATGCATTGAGCGCGGGAGATTCGGTGAAGCCCGCCCCCGGCACGTTGGACACCATCACGTTGCCCGCGCGCATGACCTGCAGCAGTCCCGGCACGCCGATGGTCGAGTCGCCGCGCAACTCGACTGGATCACAAAATGCGTCGTCGAGCCGCCGTAATATTGCATGCACTCTCGACAAACCCGCGAGCGTCTTGAGATAGAGCTTGTCATGCCGCACCGTCAGATCCTTGCCTTCCACGAGCGTCACGCCCAGATAGCGCGCAAGGAACACGTGCTCGAAGTAAGTCTCGCTGAATGGTCCGGGACTCAAGAGCGCGATATGCGGTGCATCGGGCGAAGTCTCTTCGTGTTCGCCATCGTCGTCGCGCATGGTGGCGCGTGCGGCGCGTGCGAGCGTCGCGATGAGTTGCGCATAAGCGGGCGCGAGACGGCTCACGCGCATGGCACGAAACGGATCGGCAAATAGACTCGCGACGATGAGCCGGTTTTCGAGCGCATAACCGAGGCCGGAAGGCGCCTCGGTCCGATGCGCCATGACCGTCCATGTGCCCTTCGGCGTGCGCGCGAGATCGACCGCGACGATCTGCAGGAAGCGCCCGCCAGGCGGTACGTAGCCCTTCACGGGACGCAGATAGCCAGGATGTCCGAACACGAGCGCGGTGGGCAAGAGACCACGATGCAGCAGCGTCTGCGGGCCGTAGATATCGGCCATGATCGCTTCCATGAGACGCGCGCGCTGAGCGACGCCGCGTCCGATCACGGCCCACTCTTCTTCGTCGATCAGAAGCGGCAGCAGGTCGAGCGACCACGCGCGCGGCTCGCCGTTATCGGCATAGACGTTGTACGTGATGTCGTTGTCGCGAATCTGCTGCGCAACGGCGGCCACGCCTTCATCCAGATGCTCGATACCGTCTTCACCGAGCAATTCGAAAAACTGGCGCCAGGGCTCGCGCAACTGGCCGGAAGAATCGCGCAATTCGTCCCAGTGCCCTTCGCGCGCCGGCAAGGTGCGCATCAGCGCGAGTGCGTCGACACGCGCACCGGACGTGTCGAAGGGCAAGGTCGATTGAAACGGCAAGATCGTCTGGTTCCGTGAATGAGCGCTTCTTAACGATAGCGCAGGTCGAGCGTGAAGGGGAATTCGAGGCTGCGTTGCTGCGGCTCGATCTGTGTTGCGCCCGGCGTATGTCCCGTCGCGAAGAAACGCGCGCGCCGGCGGCTCTCCGCTTCGTATGCATTCACCGGGAACGTCTGATAATTGCGCCCGCCCGGATGCGCGACATGATACTGACATCCGCCGATGGCGCGGCCCGTCCAGGTATCGACGATATCGAAAGTCAGCGGCGCATGCACGTCGATGGTCGGATGCAGCGACGCCGATTGCGACCATGCTCTGAAGCGCACGCCGGCCACATATTCACTGACGCGTCCCGTGGGCTGCATCGGCAAGGGGCGGCCGTTCACGGTAATGACATGCCGGGCGCCGTTGAGCCCGAGCGCCCGCACTTCGAGCCGCTCGACGGAAGAATCGACGAAGCGCACCGTGCCGCCTATCGCACCTTCCTCGCCCATCACGTGCCACGGTTCGAGTGCATTGCGCAGCGTCAGTTCGATGCCATTGGTGTCGTAGGCGCCGACGAGCGGGAAACGGAATTCAAAATGCGGATCGAACCAGCTCTTCTCGAATGCGAAGCCGGCTTCGCGCAAGTCGGCCAGCACGTCCTCGAAATCCATTTCCACGAAACTGCCGAGCATGAAGCGGTCGTGCAGCTCCGTGCCCCAGCGCGTAAGGCGCGCGGTGTAGGGCTTTTCCCAGAAGCGGGCGACCAGCGCGCGCAGCAGAAGCTGCTGCACGAGGCTCATGCGCGCGTGCGGCGGCATTTCGAAGCCGCGCAGTTCGAGCAGGCCGAGGCGGCCGGTCGGACCATCGGGCGAATACAGTTTGTCGATGCAGAATTCCGCGCGGTGCGTGTTGCCGGTCACATCGATCAGGATATTGCGCAGAATGCGATCGATGAGCCACGGCGGCACGGTGGCGCTGTCGCGACCGCCCAGCAGATCGAGCTGGCGTTGCAGTTCCTTGAATGCAATTTCAAGCTCGTAGACCTGATCGTTGCGCGCCTCGTCGACACGCGGCGCCTGGCTCGTCGGACCGATAAAGAGACCCGAGAACAGTGTGGATAGCGACGGATGGTTGAGCCAATAGGCAATCAGGCTCGCGAGCAAATCGGGCCGTCGCAGGAACGGGCTATCGGGCGGAGTCGCACCGCCAAGGACGAAGTGGTTGCCGCCGCCCGTGCCAGTGTGACGGCCGTCGAGCATGAACTTCTCCGGGCTCAGATACGTCTCGTGCGCAGCGTTATAAAGAAATTCGGTGTGCTCGACGAGCTGTTTCCAGTTCGATGCCGGATGAATGTTCACCTCGATCACACCAGGATCGGGCGTGACTTGCAGCACCTTCAGACGCGTGTCGCGCGGCGGCGGATAGCCTTCGACGATCACCGGGATACGCAGGTCGGCGGCCGTGGCTTCGACGGCGGCGAGCAAGTCGAGATATGCGTCGAGCGAGGTCAGCGGCGGCATGAACACATGCATGAGCTTGTTGCCGTTGCCGTGTTTCTTGAGCGCATCGGCTTCGGCTTTCGGACCTGCGGCGCGCGCCGGATTGCGTGCTTCGACGCACACGGCGGTACGCGCGATCCACTTCGCGGATTCGCCTCGTTCGGGCATGCGAGTACTTGCCGAATACGCCGATGCATCGCCCAAGGCTGACGATCCGGTCAATGCTTTCCCCGGACCTGCCGCATCGCTGCCGAAAACATCTGCGCCCGGCTCGGCATTTTGCACACCGGATTCAAAATCCCGGTCGGCGGCATATTGCATGCGAAATTCAGCCGCCCGGCGCAACGGCATGGACGGCGCAAACGGGTCGTGCTCGTGCTGATACGGATAGTCGCTCTTAGCCACCCACGGCAGCGAATCGAGCGGCATGCGGTAGCCCATCGGCGAATCGCCCGGAATCAGATACATGCGCTCGTCGCGGAAGAACCACGGGCCGCTCGCCCAGTGCGCCGGACGCGTGCCGTCGGCGGCTTCGCGGGCGATCGGCAGCGCGTAGCCGGTCACCGAGGGCAAGCCGGAATCGAACACGCGGAAGAGCCGTGCGCGCTCCAATTCGTCGTCGAGACGCGAGTCGAACGGGTCCACGTTGACCGGCAGGCGACGCTCGCGCCACAGGTAGTACCAACTGTCTTCGTAGCCCGCCTGAACGTATTTTGCATCCAAGGAAAGCTTGCCCGCGAGATGGCGAATGAAGCGCTCGGCATCTTCGGCGGTGTAGTTGGCGGGCTCGCGTTCGTCCGCGAAGAGCGTGGGATCGCTCCAACACGGCTCGCCGTCCGCACGCCAGAATAGCGACAGCGCCCAGCGCGGCAACTGCTCGCCGGGATACCACTTGCCCTGGCCGATATGAAGGAAGCCGTTCACGCCGTACTCCGCGCGCAGCTTGTCCATTAGCGTGACCGCGTAGGCGCGTTTGGTCGGACCAAGGGCGTCGGTGTTCCATTCGGGCGCATCGCGGTCGCGCACGGCGACATAGGTCGGCTCGCCGCCCATCGTCAGGCGCACGTCGGAAGCATTCAATTGCGCATCGACCTGATCGCCCATGCGCAGCACGTCACTCCAGTCTTCCTCGCTGTAAGGCTTCGTCACACGCGGCGTTTCCAGCACGCGCGTGATGGTCATGGTGTGAGTGAATTCGACTTCGCTCTCATCGACTGCACCTGAAACGGGCGCCGCGCTGTCCGGCTCCGGCGTGCACGCCACCGGAATGTGGCCTTCTCCCGCGAGCAGGCCCGAGGTCGGATCGAAACCGATCCAGCCCGCGCCCGGCAGAAACACTTCGCACCATGCATGCAGATCCGTGAAGTCGACTTCCGTGCCGCTCGGACCGTCGAGCGATTTCGTATCCGGCGCGAGCTGCAGCAGATAGCCCGAGACGAAGCGCGCTGCAAGTCCCAGATGGCGCAGCGTTTCGACGAGCAGCCAGCCTGAATCGCGGCACGAACCGGCAGCGCTGACGAGCGTTTCCTCCGGCGTCTGCACGCCCGGTTCCATGCGGATCAGGTAGCGAATCTCATCGGCGAGACGTTGATTCAATCCGACCATGAAGTCGATGGTCGGCGTCTCCGTACGGTCGATGCTCGCGATGAACTCCGCAAAGCGCGGCGTCAATTCGCGCTTGATCATGTAGGGTGCGAGGTCGTGGCGCAAATCCGGCGCGTAGGCGAACGGGAATTTTTCTGCGGACGGTTCGAGAAAGAAATCGAACGGGTTATAGACCGCCATCTCGGCGACGAGATCGACCGTCACCTTGAACTCGCGCGTTTTCTCCGGGAAAACAAGGCGCGCCTGATAATTGGCGAACGCGTCCTGCTGCCAGTTGATGAAGTGTTCCTCGGGCTCGACGTTCAACGAGTACGACAGAATCGGCGTGCGGCAATGCGGCGCCGGGCGCAAGCGCACCACTTGCGGCGACAGCCCGACGAGCCGGTCATAACGGTAATGCGTGACATGGTTCAACGCGACGCGAATGGACACACCGGACTCCTTTTATTCAAATGACGCCGCACACGGACAGTGCATCGTGCGCGTCTTATCTGTTGTTTAGCGTTGCTGTAACGCCAGGCGGGAAGAGCGCTTAACGCGGCACGATGATTGCGTGGACTGCGCGCATCCACGAACACCGCGTCGGTTCCGACGCGAACTCCACCCCTTCCGGCTATCACGATGAAGACTTTTCACTGCAACCGCTGCGATCAGCTCGTGTTCTTCGAGAACACACACTGCGAAAATTGCGGCGCGCGGCTTGGCTACGTGCCCGAACTCAATCAGATCAGCGCATTCGAGGAAACCGGCGACGGCCAATGGAAAAGCCTGCATCCCCTCGCGAAAGACATGTTGTACCGCCCGTGTCATAACTACGAGGTCGAGAACGTCTGCAACTGGGTGGTTCCCGCCGACTCGCCGGAAACGCTCTGCTGCTCCTGCAAGCTCACGAGCGTCATTCCCAACCTCGACAATCCCGACAACCGCACCTACTGGTATCGGATCGAGGCGGCCAAGCGGCGCTTGCTCTATACGCTTTCCGAGCTCGGCCTGCCGGTGATCTCGCGGCAGGAAGACCCGGAACGCGGCCTCGAATTCCGCTTTCTCGAAGGCGATTCGCAAGGCCACGGCGTGATGACGGGTCACGACAACGGCATCATCACGCTCAACATCGCGGAAGCCGACGACGCGCATCGCGAGAAAACGCGCGCCGATCTGCATGAGCCGTATCGCACCTTGCTCGGTCATTTCCGCCATGAAACAGGGCACTATTTCTTCGATCGCCTGATTGGCGACACCGCGCGAATTGCGCCATATCGCACTGCATTCGGCGACGAGCAGCAGGACTACAACGCCGCGCTCCAGCGCCATTACAACGAGGGACCGCCTCCCAACTGGGAAGAGAACTTCGTGAGCAGCTATGCCACGATGCATCCGTGGGAGGACTGGGCCGAGACCTGGGCGCATTACCTGCATATCGTCGATACGCTCGATACCGCCGTGTCCTGCGGCCTCGCGCTCGTCCCCGACAGTCCGCATGAACCGACGCTTACCGACCAGACGCCTGTCGAGGAAACCACCTTCGATAACCTGATGAAACGCTGGTTTCCGTTGACCTATGTGCTCAACAGCCTGAACCGCAGCCTGGGCATGCCCGATGGTTATCCGTTCACGCTCGCCCCGGCGGTGATCGACAAGCTGCGCTTCGTGCATCGCGTCGTCGCGGCGGCGTCGAAACGCTAGGGACGCGTTCAAGCGGAGCCTTGCGACTGGCTCTGCGACTGACCCGTCCCCTGCGTTTGCGTCTGCGTTTGCGAGGGCTCCTGAGTCGCTTCCGGCGTCTCGGGAGCGATAGGCAAGAGGAACTCGCGGCTGATACGGCCTGCAAGATCGTTTACGCGCGCGAGAAAGCTCACAAGATACGCGTGCAGCCCCGCTTGCAGAATCTCGCTGATGCGTCCCGTTCTAAGCTCGGCGCTCAACTGCGCCGCCAGGCGCGACGCCTCGGTCTCGCGACCCTTGGTGACATGACGGATGAGCAGCTCCGCTTCGGCAATGCTCGCCGCAAGCGAGCGCGGCCATTCGCCATAGAGGATCAAGAGGCCCGCAACGCGCTCGGGGGTAATGACATCGCGATACACCCGGCGATACACCTCGAAGCCCGATACCGAGCCCAGCACGGCGGTCCAGTGGTGATAATCGAACGGCTGCGCGGAGGTATCGGCGCGCTGCTCCATCATCTCGAACTTCACATCGAGAATGCGAGCCGTATTATCCGCACGTTCGATGAAGGTTCCGAGACGCATGAAGTAAAACGCATCGTCCTTGACGAGCGTGCCGAGCTGAACCCCGCGCGAGAGATGCGAACGAAACTTCACCCACTCGAAGAAGGTATAGGGCTCGCGCTCGAGAATGCCATCGGCCAGCATGCGCTGACAGTCGAGCCACGTCGTATTGAGCGATTCCCACAACTCGCTGTTCGTCGAACTGCGTACAGCGCGTGCATTCTCGCGAGCAGCCCGCAGACAACTCACGATGGACGAGGGATTCGACATGTCCCGCGCCATGAAGTCGACGACCTCGTGGCTCTTCATGCCGTGGTGCGCGGCGGAATAGATGCCGCTTAGTTCGGAGATGGAAAGCATCGCGCGCCAGCCCAGTTCCGCATATTCGTCGGACTGCGGCAAGAGCGAAAGCTGATAGTTCGCGTCGAGCATGCGCGCGGTGTTTTCGGCGCGTTCGGTATAGCGCGCCATCCAGAAGAGATGATCCGCGGTACGGCTCAGCATGGGTTTTCCCGGTTGTAGATATGGAGGTTCGCGTCTCGATTCTCGAGCCGGGGCTCTTAGCGTTCAAGCACCCACGTGTCCTTGGTTCCGCCTCCTTGCGACGAATTCACAACAAGAGAACCTTCACGTAGCGCGACCCGAGTAAGGCCGCCCGGCACCATGCGCACCTCGTTGCCCGACAGCACGAACGGACGCAGATCGATATGGCGAGGTGCGATGCCTGCCTCCACATACGTCGGGCATGTCGATAGCGCGAGCGTAGGCTGCGCGATGTATTTGTCCGGATGCGCTTCGAGCACCTTGCGAAACTCGGCGATCTGCGCGGTCGTCGATGCCGGGCCGACCAGCATGCCGTAGCCGCCCGCGCCATGCGTTTCCTTCACGACGAGTTCGGGCAAGTGATCGAGCACATACTTGAAGTCGTCTGGCTTGCGGCACATCCATGTCGGCACGTTGTTGAGTATCGGCTCTTCGCCGAGATAGAAGCGCACCATGTCCGGCACATACGGGTAGATCGATTTGTCGTCGGCAATGCCTGTTCCTACCGCATTGCAGAGTGACACGTTGCCCGCGCGATATGCCGAGATGAGGCCCGGAACGCCGAGCGACGAATCTTCGCGGAACACGAGCGGATCGAGGAAGTCGTCATCCACGCGGCGATAGATCACATCGACGCGCTGCGGCCCTTGCGTCGTGCGCATATACACGAAGTCGTGGTCGACGAAGAGATCCTGTCCTTCGACCAACTCGACGCCCATTTGCTGCGCTAGGAACGTGTGCTCGAAATACGCCGAGTTATACATGCCGGGCGTCATCACGACGATCGTCGGATTTTCAACGCCTGCGGGCGCCGCCGCGCGCAATGTATCGAGCAGCAAATCGGGGTAATGCGCAACCGGCGCCACGCGGTTACGCGCGAACAGATCGGGAAAGAGCCGCATCATCATCTTACGGTTTTCAAGCATGTAGGACACGCCCGATGGCACACGCAGATTGTCTTCGAGTACGTAGAACTCGCCTTGGCCGGCACGAACGATGTCGATACCCGCGATATGCGCATAGATGTCGCGCGTCACCTTAACGCCGCGCATCTCCGGCCGATACTGCGAGTTGTTGAGAATCTGCGCCTCGGGAATGATGCCCGCGCGAATGATGTTCTGCTCGTGATAGATGTCGTGAATGAACCGATTGAGCGCATTGACGCGTTGCCGCAAACCGCGCTCCAGCGCTTTCCATTCGTCTGCGGGAAAGATGCGCGGAATGACATCGAAGGGAATGGTACGTTCGGGAATGCTGCCGGATGTATCGCTCGTTCCGTAGACTGCGAACGTAATGCCGACGCGGCGAAAGTTGAGATCGGCTTCGGCGCGCTTGAGGCTGATTTGCTGTTCGCTCTGCGCGATGAGCCAGGTCATGAAATCGCGGTAATGCTTGCGCGGATCGCCCACCTCATTGAAGGCTGCCGCTGGCACACCGCGCGCCTCCAGCACGCTTTGCTCGAACATCTCGTTGAAGAATGCTTGCGTCATAACCGGTCTTCCATATGAAGTGCATGCTGGGGCGGCGCCCCTTCGCTCGTAATTCTGGTTGCACTCGCAAACGCTCGAAAGCCTAACGACGCGGCCGACCGGACTCAACCGGTATGTCGTGTTGTTTCTTAGGCGACCTCTAAGCGCGATGCCAACGATAGGCACGATTTTCGTCTGCATCGAATGCGCGGGCAGCCCAGTGCCGTTCAATCGAAAAGCAACTTCAATGCCAATGGTACAAGCCGGAATTAAACACCTTTATATTGCGCCGATGCCAACATCCATGCACCATAAAAGCGCATCGGTCCGAACGAGTGCACAGTCTCAGGAAGCCAGACGGCCGCACGGCGGTGCGCGTACGCATGAATCGTTGCGCTCCACCGGTATCATAAGCGTCTCACCGCCAGTCTCCGAACGTTTATGAATACGCCCTCTTCTCCCGCTTCGCGCCCTGCCTTGCGCGAACTCACGCCACTCGAAGCACGCGTCCTCGGCGTGCTCGTCGAAAAGCAGCATACCGTGCCGGACACTTATCCTTTATCGCTCAACTCCCTCACCTCGGGATGCAACCAGAAGACCGCCCGGGCTCCAGTCATGAACGTGAGCGAGGACGAAGTCCTCACGACCATCGACGGATTGAAGCGCCTCTCGCTCGTGATGGAAGGCAGCAGCAGCCGCGTGCCGCGTTTCGAACATAACGTCAATCGTGTGCTTGGTATGCCGAGCCAATCGGTTGCCTTGCTCGCTACGTTGTTCCTGCGCGGCCCGCAAACCGCCGCGGAATTGCGCTCGAACAGCGCGCGTCTGCATGGCTTCGCGGACATCTCCTCCGTGGAGAGCTTTCTCGATGAGCTCGCTTCCAACGACCCGCCGCGCGTAATGAAATTGCCGCGCGTGCCGGGCGAGCGCGAAAGCCGCTGGGTGCATTTGCTATGCGGCGAAGTGAGCATGAGCGATTTCCCCGTGCGCGATGTCGCTGAACGCGAGTCTTGGTCGCCATCGGAAGTCGAATCGCTCAAGGCCGAGCAAAAGCGCCTGACACTCGAAGTCAACCAGCTAAGAGCGATGGTTGAGCGCATGGCGGCTGAATTGGGTATCGACCTCGAAGGATCGTCGGACGAAGCATGAGTGTGTCGATCGATCCTGCGGGCTTTAGCGTCGAGCGTGCAATGCTGGTCGTCTTCAAAGCGGTTCAGCTTTAGCGCATCGTGCCAAGACCAACCAAAGGCGATGGTTTAGCTAATGCTCGACGTAACCGGAAAGGAACACGTAAGCATTAAACGAAGATAGCGTGACATGCGCGCATCAATTACAAATATCTTGGATAATTCGCTCGCAGCGCCAGGCGCAGACAAAAGACGATACTGCGCCGCGCCTCGAACCCGCAACGACGTATGAGGAGAACCAGCGTTGGAACCCGACACGAGCGACCAAAACAAGAACCGTCCATGGCTCTGGGCGACTCTTTTGATTCCCTATATTGCCCTGCTCTGGCTGCCGTTTTATAACGACACGCATCCATCGTTCGCAGGCTTTCCTTTCTTCTACTGGTATCAGTTTCTTTGGGTGCCGCTCACGTCGCTTTTGCTTTATGTCGTGTATCGGGGCATCAAATGAACGATCTCAATCCAGTCAATCCGGTTGCGATGACCATCTTCATCGCGTTCTTTCTATTGGTCACCGTCGTCGGCTTCTTTGCGGCGCGCTGGAAGCGTGGCGATCTTACGCAACTCCATGAATGGGGCTTGGGCGGCCGGCAATTCGGCGTATTGATTTCGTGGTTCCTGGTCGGTGGCGATTTCTATACCGCCTATACGGTGATCGCGGTTCCCGCACTGGTCTATTCGGTCGGCGCGTACGGCTTTTTCGCGCTGCCTTATACGATCATCGTGTACCCGTTCGTGTTCGCGGTAATGCCCAAGCTCTGGAAAATCGCGCACGCCAAGAATCACATCACCGCTGCGGACTATGTGCACGGCGAATACGGCGGCAAGTGGTTTCCTGCTGCCATCGCGTTGACTGGCATCGTCGCGACCATGCCTTATATTGCGCTGCAACTGGTCGGCATGCAGGTGGTCATCAAGGGACTTGGCGTGACGGGCGAATTGCCGTTGATCGTCGCGTTCGTGATCCTCGCGCTCTACACCTACACGAGCGGCCTGCGCGCGCCCGCGATGATCGCGTTCGTCAAGGACATCATGATCTATATCGTCGTGATCGCGGCCGTGTGGGTCATTCCGTCGAAGCTCGGCGGCTATGCGCATGTGTTCGATACCGCCGATCAGTTCTTCAAGGCCAAGGGCGGCGCAACGGGCATCACGCTCAAGCCCGCGCAATTCACGGCGTATGCTTCGCTTGCGCTTGGATCGGCGCTTGCGGCATTCATGTATCCGCATACCATGACCGCCGTGCTGTCTTCGTCGTCCGCGACCACGGTGCGCAAGAACGCAATTTTTCTGCCTGCTTATACCTTGCTGCTGGGCCTGATCGCATTGCTCGGCTATATGGCGATCGCGGCGGGCATTCATGTGAAATCGGCGTCGGATGTCGTGCCCGCGCTCTTCAACACGCTGTTTCCCTCGTGGTTCGTGGGCTTCGCGGCGGCGGCCATTGCCATTAGTGCGCTCGTGCCGGCCGCGATCATGTCGATCGGCGCGGCGAATCTTTTCACACGCAACTTGTGGGGACCGCTGATCTCGCCGGACATGACGCCCGCTTCGGAAGCCGCGACGGCCAAGGTGGTATCGCTCGTCGTGAAGTTCGGCGCGCTGCTGTTCATCGTCTTCCTGCCGACGCAATATGCCATCGACCTGCAATTGCTCGGCGGCGTGTGGATTCTGCAAATATTCCCCGCTATCGTGTTCAGTCTCTACACGCGCCGCATGACGATGCCCGGCCTCTTTCTCGGCTGGCTCGTCGGTATCGTGCTCGGCACTGGACTTGCCATCTCGCAAGGGCTCAAGCCGGTGTATGTCCTGCATGTAGGCGCGGGATCGTGGCCGCTTTATATCGGCCTGATTGCGCTGGCGGTGAATATCGTCGTGACGTTCGCGGTATCGCTCGTGACGCATCGCCGCGTGGTGCCCGCGGTTTAACGCCATGAAAAGCCCGGCGCTTGACGGCGTCGGGCTTCTTTGCCGAGTGATAGTATCGATGGAGCATGCCCTTCTCATCTTCCGTCGAGTGCCATGTCCGCCTCTTCCATTGCGAACACGCTGTTCGCACCCGGCAAGCTCTCCATCGGCCTTACGCTTCCCTTGGTAACGTCGGGCCGGACCGTAGTGGACTTTAGCGAGCAGCTAGAACTCGCGCGTCTTGCAGATCAACTCGGCTTTCGTGCGCTATGGGTGCGCGATGTCCCGCTCAATAGCATCGACTATCCCGATCCCGTCGGACACCTCGATCCGTGGGTTCTGCTCGGCGCGCTTGCATCGAATACGCAGCGTATAGCGCTTGCAAGCGGAGCAATCGTGCTCACGTTGAGACACCCGCTTCATATCGCCAAGGGCGCCGTTTCCGTCAATACGCTTTCGCGTGGACGCTTCATTCTCGGTGTCGGCTCCGGTGACAGGCCGCCTGAATATGCGGCCTTCGGGCGCGATCCTGAAGAACGCCGCGACTTATACAAACGACATTGGGAGACGCTCGCTGCGGCCATCGAGGTGCCCTCGCGCGTCATTCCGGACCGCGAGCCCGAAGGTGCGCCCGCATTCTTTCTGCGGCCTGAGCAGGACGCTTCGATTCCCTTGATCGCAGTCGGCTCCGGCGGTCAAAGCGTCGACTGGATTGCGCGTCACTCGCTTGGCTGGATGACTTATCACCGCAAACCGCAAGCGCAGCGCGGCCGCTATAGCATGTGGCGCGCAGCGGTCGAGCGCGTGTCGCCCGGCGAATTTCGCGCATTCGGCGTGGCCATGCGTCTCGACTTGAGCGAAGATCCCGACGAACCTGCCAGCGATATTTCTCTTGGCTATCGCACGGGTTATCGCGCGTTGATCGACCTGCTGCGCGCCATGCGGAATAACGGCACGCATCATGTCACGCTGAACGTTTCTTCTGAGCGGCGCGAGGCACGCGCGGTCATCGAGGAAGTCGCGAGATACGTGTTACCCGAATTTAATCGCTAAACGCATATGACCAGGCTTGCTTCCTTGCCCACCAACGATATCGTTGCACTCGACGCCATTGCGCTATCCCAAGCTATCCATGCACGAGAAGTATCTTGCGTCGAAGTGATGAGCGCGTATCTGGCGCAAGTGGATCGCCTCAACCCGCAAGTCAACGCGATTGTCGCGATGCAGGATCACGAGAGTCTTTTAAAGCTCGCAAGCGAGCGCGACACGCAGTTGGCGCGTAACGGAAGTCTTGGCGTGTTGCATGGTTTTCCTCAAGCGCCCAAGGACATTTTGCCCGTCGCCGGCATGGTGACGACCAAAGGCTCGCCCCTCTTCGCCAAGCAAATCACGCAAACCGATGCGTTCATTTTCGAACGCACGCGTCGCGCAGGCGCGGTCTTCATTGGCCGCACCAACTCTCCCGAGTTCGGCCTTGGCGGACATACCTATAACCCCGTTTATGGTTTGACGCGCAACGCATTCGATCCATCTCGGTCGGCTGGCGGAAGCAGTGGCGGCGCAGCCGTTGCGGTCGCGTTGCGCATGCTTCCCGTGGCCGATGGATCGGACATGATGGGCTCGCTGCGCACGCCTGCGGCATTCAACAACGTGTTCGGATTTCGCAGTACACCGGGATGCGTGCCGTATGGCCCCGCCGACGAAGTGTTCTATCAGCAATTCAGCGTCGCCGGTCCAATGGCGCGCACGGTCCCCGAACTCGGCTTCCTGCTTTCGGTGCAAGCGGGATTCGATGCGCGCGCCCCACTCTCGCGCCGCGGCGATTCACCGGCGGCATTTGCCAGTGCCTTGGAGCGCGATATGCGTGGCACGCGAATCGGCTGGCTTGGCGATCTAAACGGATATCTGCCTACCGAGACGTCCTTGCTCGATACCTGTAGCGCCGCCTTGCGTCACTTTGAAACGGCAGGTTGCACGGTTGAAGCGGCAGAGTTGAAATTCGATTTTAATCGCTTGTGGCAAGCGTGGATCGATTTACGCAGCTTCGCCATTGCGGGCGCTAATGCGCCGCTTTATCGCGATGCCGCTAAGCGCGCATTGCTAAAGCCCGAAGCCGTATGGGAAATCGAGCGCGGACTGGGTCTTTCGGGAGAAGACGTCTACCGCGCCGCACTGGACCGTTCGGCGTGGTATCAAACGCTGAACGCGCTATTCGAAAGTTATGATTTTCTGGTGCTGCCTGCGGCACAAGTCTTCCCCTTCGATGCCACGCTCAACTGGCCTCATTCCATAGGCGCACGAACAATGGATACCTATCACCGATGGATGGAAATCGTGGTGCCCGCAACCATGGCGTCCTTACCCGCGTTGTCCGCGCCAGCCGGTTTCGGTCCTGCGGGTTTGCCAGCCGGAATACAAATAATCGGGCCGGCGCAAATGGATCTTGCCGTGTTGCAAGTCGGGCTTGCCTACGATCGCGCAAGCGGCTATTCCGGCATGCGCAGTCCGTTGCTTGCTTAGCGGGATTAAACCGCGCTAAGCGCATTTTCAAGTGCTTGCTTCTTGCACGCTTGCCGCTTTTTTTCCTGCCGGACGAGCTTTGCTCTTGGCGCCCGCTGCCTTAGACGATCCGGCCGGACTGTCACGACGCGCGCCCGTTTTGCCGTTTGATGCGCCGTCGATCAAATACACGCTACGGTCTGCTACATCCTTGATCCAGGCCGGTGGACGCGCGTGCCCACTCCAAGTCAGACCGCTCGCGGGATCACGATACTTGGGCGGCATCTTCGATTTCTTGACGGCCTTCCTGGACGAAGCCACATTCTTCGACCCCACCGGACGCCCGCGCTTCTTGACGCCAGGCGAACTGTCGCTCTTGTCGAGATCCGCCGTAGTCAGGCCATATTCCTGCATCAGCGCGCGAATGTTTGCGATGACCTCGCTCGATTTACGTTCACGCAATGCATCTGCACGGCGCTGCAATTTTTGAATCTGAGTTTCCAACTGAGCCAATGTAACCATTCTTCCCCCGTTTGATATCCTGCATAGGTCTAGGGAATGAGCGTACGAGAATTGATAAAGGCTTAAACAATGAAGCATTAATCTCGACGCGCACACTCACCCGTCGAGACATCTTAAAGCGATACCATTGTTATAGCGGCAATCGCTCAAAAGATTACTTTTTATTGCTTTCTGCCTAATTGCGTTCGATGCGCTTAACGTGCTTTAACCGCGCACGGCGCAATGGCTTGATGAATAGGGCGTTGGCGAAACAATCAAAAAAGCGGTGTGGCGAGGCGTGCATTGCACACGCCCTCTTGACGACTTCTCAGCTTTCCTGCGCCATCTCGGCAGGCTCGTGCACATCCGTCACGAGCGCGCCCGCGAGAATCATCGCGCCGCTATTGAGCGGCACGGAACTGCCCACGCGCCTTGGCCGATACACCGGCTGCCCGCGCCTGATCACCTGCCCGCTTAGCACGCACGTTCCGCCCTTGCGCGCCGTGCAAAGCGCCCACACCTGCTCTGAATAATTGAATGAAGTGGGATCGTGCCATGAAAGCGCCAGTGTCGATTCGCTCAAGCGCTCCAACACGCGAATGTTCACGCTTTCCGCGCCCGCCGCCCGCGCTAATGCGTTCGATGGCTCGCGCGTGAAGGCACGCGGCATCAGCCCATGGGTCTCGCCAGACTGCGATCGTCGGCTTGACCGGCTATCGAGCAATGCCAGGGTACGGCTCCAGGGATCCATCGTCGATGGAAGCTTCATGTTCCGCTCCTGCTGGCGGCAACAGACGTCCGCGAAGCGAGCCGGACCGCTGCCTGGTGAACTTTCGGGAATGCACGACGCGCCATCTTTGACACCGGGCGAGCCGCGCCAGGTCGAACCGTTATCGACTCCTGCTCTTGGTGGAGACACTGCTCTGGACATTCGATCTAGAGTAGTACACCTGAGCATGCATTGTTTTTATTTTTCTTTCCATTCTTTTGTCGAAAATGACAAGCGTCGGTAGCTCGTGCGGGCCGTCCGGCCCGCCATTTGAGACGCGGCGGGGAAAGCGAACGCGTAATGCATAAGCGAACGAACGTTCGGCAAACCCTTTAGAATACTTTAGCGGCTTCCCATGTCACCGTAATGAAGGAAGTCGTTCGCCTGCTTGCGCACGTTTGCCGAACGATGAAGCATGCGCGGAGCGGCGAATTTCTGACAAAATAAAAACCGCGAACCGGACAACCCTGTCGAATCATGACAAGCAAGATGAACGTCAATGCCAGCGTCTCGGCGGACCGCGCGTCCGTCAGTTTCGTTGCCTTCTCGCGCGAGCAGGCCATTCAGTGCAACATCACGCGCAAGGCATTGGAGCAATATTTCTGGGCGCCCGTCGGTGCTACCGACGAGCGTCTGCTCAAAGCGTTAAGCGATGGCTACGAGCGCATCAGCGCTCGCGTTCATCGTAAATTCCTTGCTCATCCGTCGAGTTCGGTCACGCTCGACGTCGTCGATTTTTCCACTTGACGCGGCTCAACGCGCCGCCTGCGTCGACTTGCGCATTTTGGTGACGTCCTCGACGTTGACAGCGGGCGTGTTGTTGTTCCATGCGCCGCGAACGAACGTTAGTACGTCCGCTATCTGCTGATCGCTCAGTACCGGCGCATAGCGAGGCATGGGATAAGGCGCCGGCACGCCTTGAATGACGAGGTCGCCAGTACCGTTCAGCGTCACGTTGATGAGCGACGACGCATCCTTTTCCAGCACGTTGGGATTGCCCGCCAAAGGCGCGAGCATCGGCGCAAAGCCACGACCGTCCACGCCGTGGCAATGCATGCAGTACGCCGTGTAGACACGCGCGCCCGAATCCGATGCAGCGGGACGCGCCAGGGACACCTTCGTGGCCTTGGCATCATACGAATACGGCGCGTTGCCGTTACCGCCCGCTGCCGGCAGCGACTTCAGATAACTCGCCATGGCCGCCACATCGCTGTCGTTCATGGCTTGCGTGCTGTTGTTGATCACGCTCGTCATTGCGCCGAATGCGGACGCGTGCCCGTTCGCGCCGGTTTTGAGGAACGTCGCGATATCCTGCTCGCTCCATCGGCCAAGACCGGTGTTGTGTTCGGCGGTGAGGTTCGATGCAAACCAGTTGTCGAGCAAGCCCCCGCTTAAATAGACGCTGCTCGTTTCGTCGAGTCCTTTTTCCTGGAACGCGATACCTCGTGGCGTATGACACGAGCCGCAATGGCCCAGGCCTTGAATGAGATAGGCGCCACGGTTCCAGGCGACATCCTTGCCGGATTTATCGCGGTACACGCCCTTCTCGAGAAATACCAGATTCCAAAGCTTGAGCGGCCAGCGCATGGTAAGCGGCCATTTGAAGTCTGGTTCGCGATTAGCCTGCTTGATCGGCGCGACGCCATGCATGAAATACGCATAAAGCGCATGCATGTCTTCATCGTTGATCTTTGCATAAGACGGATAAGGCATGGCCGGATAAAGATTATGGCCATCCTTGGCAACGCCCTCGCGCAAGGCTTTAGCAAAATCCTCTTCCGTATAACGGCCAATGCCTGTGTCGGGGTCGGGCGTGATATTGGTCGTATAGATGGCGCCTAACGGCGTCATCATCGGCAAGCCGCCGGTCATGGGTTTGCCGCGCGGAGCGGAATGGCAGGCCACGCAATCGCCGGCTTTGGCAAGGTAAGCGCCGCGTGCGACGAGTGCATCGGCGGATGCATCCGCTGCATGCGCGAGTGTCGACGTCACGGCATACGCTGCAAAACAGGCAGCCACGAGAGGCTTGAATACGTTTTTCATGTCGGCCTCCGTCAAGCGCTTTGCAACTGGTTGCCGACTGGTAATTGCCTCAGTCGCTTGCCGGTGGCGGCATAAATCGCATTGGTGATGGCGGGGGCGAGTGCCGCCGTGCCCGGTTCGCCGATTCCTCCCGGCGCTTCGCTGCTCTTGACGATATGCACTTCCACCGGCGGCGTTTCGTGAATACGCAGTATGCGGTAGTCGGTGAAATTGCTCTGCTCGACGCGGCCGTCCTTGATCGTGATCTCGCTATAAAGCGCCGCCGTGATGCCGAAAATGATGCCGCCTTGCACCTGCGCCTCGACCGTATTCGGATTGACGACCATGCCGCAATCCACCGCGCATACGATTCGATTGACCTTCACCGCGCCGGCTTTATCGACCGCGACGTCCGCCACGATTGCGAAGTAACTGCCGAACGCATGCATGACCGACACGCCGCGCCCCTGACCTTGCGGCATGGTTTGCTTGCCCCATTCCGCCGCCTGCGTGGCGACATCGAGCACATTGCGCGCGCGCGGCGACTTGCCGAGCAGATCGCGTCGATACTGCACGGGATCGATCTTCGCCTGCGCCGCGAGTTCGTCGATGAAACTCTCCACGACGAACGTGCCACGCGTCGGTCCCACGCCGCGCCAGAATGCGGTCGGCACCTTGCGTGGCTCCTGGCGCACGTAGTCCACGAGTTGATTCGGCAGATCGTAGGGAAGATCGGCGGAGACTTCCACCGCATCCGGGTCGATGCCATTCTTCACCGCCGGCGGCGCAAAACGCGCGAGCACCGACGAACCGACGATGCGATGCGTCCACGCCACGGGCTTGCCGTTCGCATCGAGACCGGCCGACAGCGTGTCGTGATAGCAAGGACGAAACATGTCGTGCTGAATGTCTTCCTCGCGCGACCATGTGACCTTGACCGGCACGCCAAGCTGCTTGCCTATCTTGAGCGCTTGCGTGGCCATGTCGAATTCGAGCCGTCGACCGAAGCCGCCGCCGAGCAGATGGTTATGCACGACGATCTTTTCGGGCGGCAAGCCCGTGGCTTTGACGCCTGCATCGACGACACGCGTGGGCACCTGAGTGCCTAGCCAGACATCGCAACCATCGGCGCGCACGTGCACCGTGCAGTTGATCGGCTCCATCGTCGCGTGTGCGAGCAACGGCTGCACATAGACGGCATCGACACGCGTCTTGGCATTGGCAAACGCCTTGTCGACATCGCCGTCCTTGCGCGCCACGGCGCCCGAGCGTCGTGATGCGCTCGCCATTTCATCGACAAGTTGTTTCGTCGATGTGTTCGCGCCCGCGCCTTCGTTCCATTCGATCACGAGTGCGGCCGCGCCACGTTTGGCGGCCCACGTATGATCGCCGATGACCGCCACGCCGTTATCGAACTTGATGACCTGCTTCACGCCCGGGATTTTTTTGGCGTGACTGTCGTCGACGGAAACGAGCGTGCCGCCGAACACCGGGCAGTTCACGATGGCCGCATAGACCATGTCGGGCAAGCGCACGTCGAGACCGAATACCGCCGTGCCATCCACTTTTTCGGGAGAATCCAAACGCTTGGCGGGCGTGCCGATCAGCTTGAAGTCCTTGGGGTCTTTAAGCTTGATGTCTTTGGGAACCGGCAATTTGGCGGCTGCTTCGACGAGTTCGCCATAACTTGCGCTGCGCCCGCTCGATGCCTGCGTGACCTTGCCGCCTGCGGCGCTGCATGTCGATGCATCGCATTGCCATTGCTGCGCGGCAGCCGCTATGAGCGTCATGCGTGCGGCGGCGCCTGCCTTGCGCATCGGTTCCCATGCATAACGAATCGACGTTGAACCGCCGGTGAGTTGACCGCCCAGCAACGGGTCCATGAAAAGCTTTTCGTTGGGCGGCGCATGCGCAATCGCTACGCTGTCGAGCGGCACTTCCAGCTCTTCGGCGATCAACAT
The DNA here is from genome assembly GCF_023631405.1 of Caballeronia sp. GAWG2-1. Classification (NCBI taxonomy): domain Bacteria; kingdom Pseudomonadati; phylum Pseudomonadota; class Betaproteobacteria; order Burkholderiales; family Burkholderiaceae; genus Caballeronia; species Caballeronia sp. GAWG2-1. Next base: position 217,903 of record NZ_JALQDD010000038.1, on the reverse strand, counting down.
GGGCAGCGCCGTATAAACGCCTTGTCCCATCTCGACCTTTGGCATGATGAGCGTGACCTTGCCGTTCTTGTCGATCTGCACGAAGGCGTTGGGCGCGAATACGCCGTCTTGCGGCGTTTCGACACCATCGCCGGCAATAACGGACTTGCCGCTCTTCTGATCCTGGCTCGCGGCCGGCAGACTAAAGCCGATCAATAAGCCGCCGCTGGCAGCCGCGCCTATCGTTACGCCGAACTTGAGAAATGCACGGCGCGAGAATGCCCCGCGCGACGCATGACGTCCCGCCTCGATTAAGCCTTGCGACATCTCAGGCCTCCTTCGCGGCTTGCTTGATCGCCGCGCGGATGCGGTGATACGTCCCGCAGCGGCAGATGTTGCCCGCCATCGCGGCGTCGATGTCGTCGTCGGTCGGATTGGGAACGGTCGTGAGCAATGCGGTCGCGGACATGACTTGTCCGGACTGGCAGTAGCCGCACTGCACCACATCCAGCTGACGCCATGCGGTTTGCACCTTCTTGCCAGCGGGTGTGTCGCCGACGGCTTCGATCGTCGTCACCTTGCGCTCACCGACAGCCGCCACAGGCAGCACGCATGAACGCACGGCGACGCCGTCGAGATGAACGGTGCAGGCGCCGCATTGCGCGATGCCACAGCCGAACTTGGTGCCCGTCAGGCCCACAAGATCGCGCAGCACCCAAAGCAAGGGCATGTCGGGCGGCGCATCGACGGTATGCGTCTGGCCGTTGATGGAAAGCGTGGTCATTGGGCGGCTCCGGCTTATTAATGGTTATCGGATATCGCATGAGGCTGAAGGCGTGGGGCGGCCGTCAGTCTTTGAATTCATCGCGTCTCGAATGCAAGGCGACTAAGCACGAGGCAAGCGGATTGTAGCGCCGCATTAAAAAAGGAGCATGGATGGCGACGCCTTTAGCTCAGACGGCTTTAGCACCATGTTGCTTTGCAGGCTTAAGGAATGAGGCATTTGCTTTAAGGCGTCAACATAAAGTATCGAGCGCGATCGACAGTTAGTTGCATGATAAAAGCTAAGGCGAGTTGCTTCACGGCCCTCTCGCCTATTGGCAAGCTAGCGAATCATTTCCCAGTTTGCATAGAACACACGTCGCATGGACATGACGCCAAGACGCACCGCCGCGACCATGACGTCAAGCACGCGCGCAAAATGCGAAGGCCTCAAGACATCGAGAAAAATGCAGTACCGCAAGCGATCGGATTCGTTGACCGACCGATGCACGAGCGTATCGTCGAAAATGAATAGCGGATCGTCGTGCCAATAATGACGAAGCCCCGCTACTTCGATAAAGACATTTTCGTCGTCGATAGGACGGAGGTTGTAAAGACAACGCAAGGTAAGACGCAGCGGTCCGTAATGCACTGACGTACTCTGCCGCTCATTGAAAACCGATATGCCGATGGTCTTGACGTATTTGAAGTCGCGCGCCATTTCCGGTAAGTCAAGCGAACTATCGACAGGCATGCCATACCAGCGCACGAAACACATGCCGCGGCGCTTGCTTGCCATTTGCCCTCCGAGGCGCGCGTTCACTAGCGGAAGATGGTCGTTGAAAGCGGCGATGATCGAGCGGATCTCGTCTTGATGCGCGGCCGGTAACTGCGAGAGATCGTAGACGCCGTGATTCCGTTCGCAGATGAGATCGACCAGCAAATTGAAGGGAGAAAGCACCCACGTAAGCAGGCCATTGCCAAGAAAATAACGCCGCCAGTTTGCTGCATCGAACTGGCGGCTGCGTTGAAAATCCGCTAAGCCGCTTGCCAGGAAACAGAGCGCAAGGACAGGCAAGAACTTTAGAAGAAGCGCCAGAATCGCAAGATAGAGCAGATCCTTTCGTCTCACATTCGGCCTCGGCGAGCGTCGTCGTTGACCGTTACATCTTAGTACGGGTTATGTCAGCGAGAAAACGCCTGCTTAAGAAAATGCGGCGCGCTTGCAACACCTGCTTCAAGCGCTCTTAGGCTTGAGCAAAACCTTGATTGAGTCGAGTGAATTGGCGGTCTTGATCGCTTCGTCCCATTCTTCCAGGGAAAAGTCGTGCGTGACGATGCCCTTGGAAGTCACGAGCCCGCGCGCCAGCAAGTCGATAGCGATGGGATAGCAATAAGGACCGAGATGCGCGCCGCGCACGTCGAGTTCTTTGCGGTCGCCGATGATCGACCAGTCGACCGTCGTATCCGCACCGAACACGGAGAACTCCACGAAGCGTCCGAGCTTGCGAATCAATTCCAGCCCTTGCGACACGCCGGCAGGCACGCCCGTGGTTTCGATATAGACATCGCAACCGTATTGGTCCGTGATCGAGCGGATGATGTCGAGCGCGTTATCGCTCTTGGGATTGATGGTGATATCCGCACCGTATTCGCGCGCGAGTTCCAGCCGCTCATCCACGAGATCGATCACGACCAGCTTCCTAGGCGTCTTGAGATGCGCGACTTGCGTCATCATCAAGCCGAGCGGTCCCGCGCCTGCGATCACGACGACATCGCTTAGCTGAATATCGCCGCGATTCACCGTATGAATGGCACACGCGAGCGGTTCGATGATCGCGGCATCTTCGAGCGAGATGCCGTCCGGAATCTTGTGAACGATGGCTGTCGGCGGGAAGCGCATGTATTCGGCCATGCCGCCATCCGCCACTTCACGCTGAAAGCCGAAGATGTTATGCACTTCGCACATCCAGTATTGCCCGGACTTGCAATAGCGGCACTTCGCGCACGGCACGATCTGTTCGGCGATCACGCGGTCACCCTCGTTCACGCCGAAGTGCTCGGCCGCGCCCTCGCCCAGTTCTTCCACGTAGCCGAAGAATTCATGGCCTGGAATGACCGGCGCCTTGACCCAAGGGTTCGGGCCGCCCCAGAACATCTTTGCGCCCGACCAGCATTTGCAGTCGCTCGCGCAGATTCCGCATGCGGCAATGCGAATGACGATCTCGTTTCTGCCCGGCGTCGGGCGCGCGACGCGCTCCACGCGATAGTCCTTCGGCGCGCGGCACACAATGGCCGTCATATCCGTCATGTTCGTGTCTCCGGTTATCGTTTTGGCGTTCGTTATTCTTCGAGCACGATCTGCACTTTCACATCCGTAGGCAGGCCGCTCGATGCTTCCTCGAACGCCTTGATACCATCGGCGAAGGGGAATGTGCGCGAGATGAACGGCTTCACATCGAGCTTGCCGGATGCGATCAGCTGGATCGCACGCGGAAAAATATTCGCGTAGCGGAATACGGATTCGATGCGCGCTTCCTTGATCTGCACGGCGACCACATCCAGGGCAATGGCGCGCTGCGGCATGCCGACCAGCACTAGGCAGCCACCGGGACACAACAGATCGACAATGCCCTCGAAGGCCTTTTCATTACCGCTCGCCTCGATCACGATATCCGCGCCCCAGCCGTCGGTCAGTTCGGCGATCACGTCCTTCGCATTGCGTTCGCGGATATTCACGGCCGTCACGCCCTGCACCGCGCCAATGAGATCGAGCTTCTCCTGCACGAGATCGCAGACGATGGCGCGGCTGCATCCCCCCGCGAGCGCCGCCAGCGCGCACATCATGCCGATGGTGCCCGCACCCAGCACGACGGCGACATCGCCCGGCTTGATCGCGGCTTTCTTCGCGGCCTGCAAGCCGATGGAGAGCGGCTCGACGATCGCGCCTTCGGCAAAGCTCACGTTGTCCGGCAACTTGTACGTGAAGGCCGCGGGATGCACGACGAACGGCGCGAGACAGCCATGCACGGGCGGCGTGGCCCAGAAGCGCACCTTGGGGTCGAGGTTATAAAGCCCTTCACGCGATGCACGCGACTCCATGTCCGGCACGCCGGGTTCCATGCACACGCGGTCGCCCGCCTTGAGATTGCTCACTTCATCGCCGACCTCGATGACCGTGCCCGACGCTTCATGCCCGAGCACCATCGGCTCATTGACGACGAACGGTCCTATGCGGCCATGCTGGTAATAGTGAATGTCGCTGCCGCAAATGCCCACCGTGTGAATGCGGATACGCACGTCGCGCGGTCCGACCACCTGCGGCAAGCTGAACGGCCGCAAGCTGATACGCCGTGCTTCTTCGAGAACCAGTGCTTCCATCGTCGTTCCTTCCTTGAAATGTTTATTGTTGGCTAGCCCGCCTGAAAGCCGCCGTCGATGGCGAGGCTCACGCCGCTGACCATGCTGGAATCGTCGCTTAGCAGATAGGCGATGGAGCGCGCCACTTCCACGGGCTGCACGAAGCGGTTCAGCGGAATGCGCGCGAGCATCGGGCCGGATTTGACGGGGTCGCTCCAGGCTCGCTCGGCCATGGGCGTCATCGTCACGACAGGGTTCACGGCGTTGACGCGGATGCCGTGCGGTCCGAGTTCGACGGCCATCACGCGCGTCATTGCGTCGAGTCCGCCCTTGGACGCGCAATACGCCGCATGCAACGGCAAGCCGACGGTCGCCGACAAGCTCGACACGTTGACGATGGCCCCGCCCGCATTGCGCGCGATCATGCTCTTCGCGCACTCCTGCGCGACGATCATCGCGGCGCGCACGTTGACGTTCATGGTGAGATCGAACGCTTCGGCGGTCGTCTCGAGAAACGGCTGCAATTGCGCGATGCCCGCGCAGTTCACGAGCAGATCGACCGGTTGCGCGCCGCGCGCGGCTTCGCGGGTGGCATCGGCATTTGCGAGATCGACGGCAATGGTTTCGCAGCCGGTCTCTTCCTTGAGTTGCACGAGGTCGGCAGCGCTGCGGCTCAAGGCAACGACCCGCGCGCCGCGTTCGATCAGGAGATGCACGGTCGCGTGGCCGATGCCCTTGCCCGCGCCGGTGACGAGCACGGTCTTGCCTGCAAACTCGCGGTTACGGTCGATGGTGTCGGTCATGTTCTCTTCAAGGTTCGTCGCAGAGTCGCCGCGCCGTGTCTTCATCGGTCACGAGCACCGACGGATAGCGTCCGCGCAACGCCGCACGCGTGACATGAAACTTCTTCGCCCCGCCACTGACGAGAACCACGCGACGCAGCTTGCGCAAGTCTTCGAGCGTGATCGCAACGGTGCGGCGATTCAGCGGATGATCGATCAGCTCGCCGTCTTCATCCATGAAATGCCCGAGCATGTCGCCGACCGCGCCCGCTTTTTCGAGCGTGCGCAATTGCTCCGGATTGTCGATGCCATAGGTTACGACGAGAGATTCCGTCAGATCGCCGCAAGTCAGCAGGGCAAGGTCGGAGTTGCGCGCGAGTTCGTAGGTCTCGCGCACGGTGCCTTCCTGCAGGATCACATCGCGCGCCTTCTGGCTGCTGACGTAGATGGGCGCGGCGAACAGATATCCGTCCGCGCGGCAGATATCCGCGAAGTCGGAAACGATATCGAACGTGTTGATGCTCGGGCAATGCGAGAGGCCGCCTTGCAGCGACACCGCCGACACCGCGCCATAACTGCGTTGCGGCATGGCGCGCAGCACGGCGCGGATCGTGCGTCCCCAGCCAAGCCCGATAGTTTGCCCTGCAACTATCTGCCTCGAAAAGTAGCTCGCCGCGCCGATGCCGAGCGCCGCGTTGTTCGCTTCGGTGTTCGCACCGGTCGGCACGACCACCGCGCATTCAAGACCGAAGCGTTTGCTGAGCGCTTCTTCCAGCGCGACGCATGGCGCTATCTTGCTGTTGATGGTGATCTGCACGAGACCCGACTCGCGGCTTGCCGCGAGCAGCCGGTTCACGCGCACGCGGTTGCTGCCTATACGTTCCGCGATCTCCTGCTGCGTCAGGTTGCCGACGTAGTAGTGCCACGCGACGCGCGCCTGCAATTCCTCTTCCGAGTCGATGGATTCGTCGGTTTCGGCGAAGGCTAGGGGTGGTACTGTCTTGCTCATATCGAGTGTCTGGTCACAATGGAAGGCCGAAGGAGTCTACTTCACCGCGCCCATCGTGAGACCTTGCACCAGCCGCCCGGACACGAGCAGCGCGAAGACGACCATCGGCAGGACGATCAGCGTACCCGTGGCCATGATCTCGCCCCAGGGCAATTCGTAACCGCTCATGTAGCTCGTCGCGGCGACCGGCGATGTAATGGCATCGGTGCGTGTCAGCACGAGCGCATAGAGCAGATCGTTCCACGAGAAGATGAAAGCGAAGATGGCGGATACGACGATGCCCGGCATCGCGAGCGGCAAGTTGATGCGCCAGAACACGCGCCACGGCGACGCGCCATCGAGCCGCGCGGCCTCGTCGAGTTCCACGGGAATATTGCGGAACTGGTCGGTGCAGATCCATACGACGATCGGCAACGAGAACGTCAGATAAAGAAGAATCAGCACGATGTGCGTATCGACGAGATCGAGCTTAGTCGCAATCAGAAAGAACGGCACCGCGAGCACCACGGGGCTCACCATGCGATTCGAGATGAACCAGAACCACAGGTCTTCCTTGCCACGAAATTCGAAGCGTGCGAGCGCGTAGGCAGCAGGCGCGCCGAGCAGAATGGCAAGCACCGTCGTGCTGCTCGCGATGATGAGCGAGTTGAGCAGACTGCCCGCCACGTCATGCTCGAAAAGCGCCGCCGAATAGTGATGAAACGTGGGACTGAACAGCCACTTCGGCGGATACGCGAGCGCGTCGGACTGGCTCTTCAGGCTCGTCGTCACCATCCAGTAGAAGGGAAACACGGACGACAGAAAGACGATCGCCAGACCGAAAAAGTGCCATACGGTGGCGCGTTTGCGTGCGGCACGCGCACGCAGGGCACGCTTGGTCATGCCGCCATTCGCGGCTTGCAGAGTCGGAGAACTCACGCGGCCTCCCGGTACACGAAGCGGATATAAAGACGCGACAGCACGATAGTCAGGATCAAGAGAATGATGGCCTGAGCGGACGCCATGCCCTGATCGAAGAGACGAAAGCCCACGCGCTGGATATAGATGCTGATGAACTCCGTCGCGGTGCCGGGGCCGCCGCGCGTCATGGTGAAGACGGCATCGAACATCTTCAGCATGTCGGCCGAGCGCAGAATGAGGATGGCCGTCAAACCCGGCAGCAAATACGGTCGCTGCAAGTGCCAAAGAATCATGCTCCACTTCGGCGTTTCGAGGCGCGCCGCTTCCTCGGCTTCCTTCGGCACCATGGAAAGCCCGGCCAGCAGAATCAGCGCGCAAAACGGCGTCCACTGCCAGATATCCATGATCATCACGGAGACGAACGCAAGCGTCGGATCGGCAAGCCAGTCTTGCGGCGGAATGCCGAAGAGGCCCGCCAGATAGTTCGCCACGCCGAACTGCCGGTTGAAGATCAGGCGGCCGATTAGGCCCACGACCGCATAAGTTGTCGCCATTGGAATGACGAGGCTCACGCGAGCGGCGGCGCGCATCCATCGCAAGTCGATACGGTGCAGCATCAACGCCGCAAAGAGCCCGAGTGCGACCTCGATCGGCAAGGTAAGACAAAGGAACAACGCAGTGCGGCCGAGCGCGCCCCAGAACGAGGGATCGGTGAGCGTCGCCACGTAATTGTCGATGCCCACGAACGGCGTGCCCGACGCGAGATCGGCGAGCTTGTACTGATGAAACGAGTTATAGAGCGCCAGCAGCAGCGGGTAAATGCCGATGACCGCCAGCGCGAATATCGCCGGAATTAGGAACCAGAAGGCAGGCGTTCGCGGCACCACGCCAAAGTAACGCGTCCGCTTTCCGAGCCTTGGAGAAGTTGCCACGCCTGCCATTCGATCGCCTCCGGTTCCTGATGTTTAGCGTTCAGCCGATTACTTGAGCAAAGGCTTCTTGCCGTCGTAATAGCCGGCTTTCTTCAGGATGTCCTCGGTCTTCTGACCGATGGTCTGCGCGCCATCCTTCACCGTCACCTGACCGAGCATGATCTTGCTGCCCCATTCGCCGATGACTTCCGACACCGCCGGCCATTCGGGGAAACGCGGACGATAATCCGGCACGCCGCCTTGCCACGATTCGACCATCGGCTTCACGAACGGATACTTGTCCTGCACCGCCTTGTCCTGATAGACCGCCGTGCGTGCCGGCACGCCGCCCGCCTCGAGATAAGGCTTCGCCATGGCCTCGGACGTGATCCATTGGATGAAGAGCCACGATGCCGCTTGCTTCTTCGCGCTGGCCTTTGCATTCACGGCAAGCGAGAAGCCGCCGAGCGCGGGCTTGAGTCCCGCCGGCCCCTTCGGTTCGGTGGTGATCGCAAGACAGTTGCCGAGCTTCGACTTGCTCGGGTCGGTGAGCGTCGGATAGAAAGCGGACCATTCGGTGATCATCGCGACCTGCCCTTGCGCAAGCGCGTTGACGGCTTCGGCGTGATCGAAATCGACGATACCCGGCGGCATGTACTTCATCAGCTTTTGCCGGTATTCGAGGCCCGCTTGCGATTGCGGCGACATCAGGTTCGACTTGAACTTAGCATCGAGAAGCGATCCGCCATTGGGCCACAACACGCGCATGAAGCTATCCGCCGATTGCGTCTCGCCGCGCCGCGACTGCAACGCGAAAGCGAACTTGTCGCCCTTCGTGAGCTTCGGCGCGTAGGTTGTCAGCAACTCGTCCCAGGTCTTCGGCGGCTCGTCGAAACCCGCGTCCTTCAGCATGCACTTGTTGTAGAACATGAGGCCCGAGTAATTATCGAACGGCAGGCCATACGTGACCTTGTCCCATGTGCCGAACGAGTCGAGCAGGATGGGGAAGAAGCCCTTCAGATTGAGGTTCGGGTCCGCGAGCTTCGGGTCGTCCGTGAACTTCTTGATGGGCACGAGCCACTTGTTACTCGCGAATTCGCCGATCCACACGACGTCCACGAGCACGATGTCCTGATCGCCGCCGCCCACGAAGTTGAGCACTTCCTTCTCACGCGTGTTCTCGTACGGAATCACTTCCCAGCGCACCTTGATGCCCGTTTCTTTCTCGAACTGCGGTATCAGGGTTTGTGCTGCCTTGTAACCGGGACGATCCAGAAAGATGGCCTTGATGGTGGTGCCAGAATACGGCTCCGCGGCTTCCTTGAGCGTCCACGCCTGTGCGTTCGATGCGGCGAAAGCCGCGCTGGCCGCAAGTAGCGCGACAGCCGCTACGTGCTTGACGGGACCAAGTTGTCTCACCTGGGTGAAGCGCTTCTTCATGCCTGTCTCCTTTGATTTTTTTAGAGCAGTGATGGCTTGCGGATTCGTTCGTAGCGTCTTTCGGTTCCTGCGAGTGCGAAGGGAACGGGTGGAAAACACGGCGTATGCGGCGAAGACCGTCTGTGTCGTTTCACTTGTAATTTCGGTTTTACAATTGTATATTTTGGCCCGAACAGGTTGTCAAGAACTAAATCGACGAAGCCATTCGATGCTGCGCTGCGATGAACATACTCGTGGCCCGGCCATAGACGGAGACAGGCATGAGCGCCGTTCATCTACAGCAGATCCGCAAGTCCTTTGCAGGCACCGATGTGCTCAAGGGCGTCGACATTCAGGTGAAGGACCGCGAGTTCATGGTCTTCGTCGGACCATCGGGATGTGGCAAGTCCACCTTGCTGCGAAGCATCGCCGGGCTCGAACGCAGCGATTCAGGGCAAATACTGATAGGCGGTGAAGACGTCACCGAACTCGAACCATCGCAGCGTGGCGTGGCGATGGTGTTTCAGTCGTATGCGCTCTATCCGCACATGACGGTGTACGAGAACATCGCGTTCGGACTGCGCATGCTGAAGCTGCCCGAAGCGCAGATCAAGGAACGCGTGCAGCGCGCAGCCGAGATCCTGCAGATTGGTCAACTGCTCGAACGCCGGCCGCGCGCGTTGTCGGGCGGACAGCGTCAGCGCGTTGCCATCGGGCGATCGATCGTGCGCGAACCGCAAGTGTTTCTCTTCGACGAACCGCTCTCGAATCTCGATGCCGCCTTGCGCGTGCAGATGCGCCTCGAACTCATCAAGCTGCACAAGCAACTCAACGCGACGATGATCTACGTCACGCACGATCAGACCGAAGCGATGACCATGGCAGATCGAATCGTCGTGCTGAATCATGGGCGCGTGGAGCAGATCGGCACGCCGCTGGAGCTTTATCGCACGCCGCATAATCGCTTCGTCGCAGGCTTCATCGGCTCGCCGAAGATGAACTTCATGGACGTGCGCGTGCAACGTGTCGATGCCGCCGGCGTCAGCATCGAACTGCCCGGTGGCGAGGCGCTCACGCTGCCCTTCAAGGCTTCGTCGGTGAAGGCGGGCGAGACGCTCACGCTCGGCATTCGCCCGGAACATTTCGTCGAGGAATGCGGCGGCGATATCGATAGCGGTCTTGCCGGCGAAGTGATGGTGATCGAGCATCTCGGTGGCGAGACGCTCTTGCATCTGCGATTGCCGAACGACCTCGTGATTCAAGTGAAGGGCTCGGGCGAGTCCACTGCGTTCGAAGGACAACGCCTGAACGCGGGCTTCAGCATTCGCCATGTGCATCTGTTCAACCAGGACGGCAGTGCGCTCGAACGTCTTCGGCCCGTGACGGAGACTGCTGCCGCTTGAGGCTGGGTCGCTCGATCAAGTTTCCTCAGCGGATGCCGTAAACGAAAAGAGGCGCCGAAGTAGCGGCGCTCGCGGCCGCGCCGTCGGCTGCATCCGTCACCGCTGTTCATCGTGAAACTCATGGCATCCAGCATCCGTTCGCTGACGGCATGGTCCGTCGTGGTGACGTTCGCGCTCAGCGCGGGACCTTCCGCTTTCGCAGGCACCGGCAACGCAGAGTTGCCCGTGACGCTGACCGTCTACGATATCTGCACGCTCGATACGGGCGCCACGCAGCCGAGCGTGGCCTGTTCCGCAGGCGGCCAGTACCGCATCCTCGCGGGCGAATATTTCGCGGACGTCCGCATCGCCGGTATCAAGGCCGCGCAACGACCGCCAATGCCGGTCGTCGAGATCGCGTTCTGAAACGGCGAACCCTTGACGACGCATTGTTACAATCGCTTACGCTTTAACGTCTGAGGAATGCACATAATCAGGGCGTCACGACGCGCCAAAAATCTGAGAGAGCAGCGCAAACGTTTGGCGCGCGGAAGACACTTCCAGAGAAGAGGTGAACAATGCGTCGCCGTAACCTTGCCGTTTCCGTGCTTTGCATCGCGTTGGCATCGGGGCCGCTTGTTCCGTTCGGAGCAAACGCAGCCACGCGAACCACTACCTTCACCGTATCCCTCACGCTGCAGAACGATTGCCAGATCGCGGCCAATCCGCTCAATTTCGGCAACTCGGGTGTTATCGCGGCGAACATCGATCAGACCACCACGTTGAGCGTCACCTGCTCGAACGGCGCGTCGTATAACGTCGGGCTGGATGCGGGTTCGGTGTCGGGTTCCACGGTGCCGAACCGGCTGCTCGCGGGCACGGGCACGCCTCTGCCGACGGTCGCCTATCAGCTCTATCGCGATGCCGCGCGCACGCTCGTCTGGGGCCAGACGGTCGGCACCGACACGGTCTCGGGCACCGGCACGGGCGCGGCGCAGACGGTCACGGTCTATGGCCGCGTCGCGCCGCAGACCACGCCGGCCGCGGGCACGTATTCATCCGTCGTCACGGCTACCGTCACGTTCTAGCATGCGCTCATCGCAGTGTTACCGGGACGCGCGGCCCGGCAGGCGGGAGCTCGCGTGTGCGCTGGCGGGCTTCTCGTGGTGGTGCCTTCTGTACGCGGCGAACGTATCGGCGGCGGCCTTGCAAGTGTCGCCGATCCGGCTCGATCTCTCCGCCGAAAGGCCCGCCGCCGCGCTCACGCTGCATAACGACGGCAGTGCGCCGCTCAATGCTCAGGTACGCGTGTTCGCATGGACGCAGTCGCTCGACGAAGACCATCTGGAGCGCACGGCCGCCATCGTCGCGAGTCCGCCGATCGTGCAGATCGCGCCGAACGGCGACCAGACCATCCGCATTCTGCGAGTGGGAAGCGAGCCGCTTGCGCGCGAGGAGACGTATCGTCTGCTGATCGATGAAATTCCGAACGCACAAAGCGCGCAGAACACGGGCGTGCGCATGCAGTTGCGCTATTCGGTGCCGGTCTTCGTGGGCGCGGACGAAGCGCGCTCACCCGCGTTGAAGTTCGCGCTGGAACGCAAGAGCCAGGCAAGCAACGAAACCGACGTCATGCTGCGCGTGTCGAACGGCGCGCAAACGCATGCGCAACTGAGCCGCGTTCGTCTTGACTGGTCCGATGGTCAGAGCACGCAAGTCTCGGCGGGACTGCTCGGCTATGCGTTGCCCGGCGCCGCGCGCCGCTGGCCCGTGCAGGGCGCGCCTGCGAATGGCACGTGGGCGACCTTGCACGCCGTCGTCAACGGCGAGCCCGTGACCATGCGTGTGAACGTCGAGCCGGGAACGCCGGGCTCCGACCGCTAGGCCGTGGATGCCATCGCCGCGCCCGGGTGCGAGCCGGTCACGCGCTCATGTGCTTCGTCTCGTGCCGATCATCGTGTGGTCCGCCATGCCCGCGTGGTCGCACGCGAACGACTCGACACCGGCGACAGCGCCCATGCAGATGCAAGGCGCCCTTCCCCATGAACGCGGCGAGCTATATCTCGAAGTGTCGATCAACGGAACATCGACGCAAAAGATCGCGCAATTCTTCGTGACCGACGAGACGATCTACACGACGCCTGGCGAATTGCGCGAACTCGGCTTGCGCACCGACGACCTGCAAGCGCAAGCGAACGGCCGCATCGCGCTGGGTGTCGTGCCAGGCCTGCGTTATCGATACATCGAGCAACAGCAACGCATCGACCTCGAAGCCGCCGATGCGCGCCGCGTGCCTTCCGCGCTTTCCAACATTCCGGCACGCGCGCCGGTGGCCGCAACCGGCACGGGCCTCGTCATCAACTACGAAGCGAGCGTGCAGACCAACTCGCCGGCGCAATACGGCTTCTATGGCGAGGAACGTTTCTTCTATCCGGGCGGCCTCTTCGACAACACCGGCACGGCGTACTGGTATGCGGACAGCCGCCGCTATGTGCGGCTCGATACGTCGTGGAGCCATTCGGACACCGCTTCACTCATGACCACGCGCATCGGCGACACGATTTCCTCATCGCTCACATGGACGCGCCCGGTGCGCATGGGGGGCGCGCAACTATCGCGCGACTTCGGCTTGCGGCCCGATCTCGTCACGTATCCCGTGCCCGCGCTCGGCGGTTCGGCCGCCGTGCCGAGTGCCGTCGATCTCTACGTCAACAATGTGCGCCAGTTCAGCGGCGCGGCGCCCTCGGGACCGTTCGTCATCAATGCGGTGCCGGCCATCAACGGCGCGGGCGAAGCGGTGATCGTGAGCCGCGATGTGCTCGGCCGCAGCGTGATGACGACGGTGCCGCTCTATATCGACCCGCGTCTGCTCGCAAGCGGCCTCACGGACTTCTCCGTCGAAGCGGGCTTCGTGCGCCGCGCGTATGCGCTGCGCTCGTTCGACTATGCGGGCGACCCGTCGGCATCGGCGTCGATCAGGCGCGGCATAACCGATACCATCACGCTCGAAGCACACGGCGAAGCCACGCGCGGCGTCTACAACGCGGGCGCCGGCGTATTGTTCGGCATCGGACAAGCGGGCGTCTTCAATGTGTCGCTAGCGGGCAGCGCGGGCAACGGCGGCTCGAATCCCGCGCCCCTTTATATCTATCCGGCAAGCTTCTACAACGGCTTCGATAGCAGTTTGCCGCCTTATGTTCCGCAAGCGCCGCATGGCGGCAGCGGCATGCAGGTTTCGGTGGGATGGCAATGGCGCACGCCCGCGCTTTCCGTCGATCTGCAAGCGCAGAAAGCGACGCCTCACTACAGCGATCTGGCGTCCGCCGAAGGCACGCCCGTGCCGCGTTCGACGTATCGCGCGACGCTTGCCGCGCCCGTGCGCGTGCTGGGTTCTTCGAGCACGGCAAGCGCGAGTTACGTGGGTCTTGCCGATCCCTACTACGGCGACTCGCGCATCGGTTCGCTGGCGTACACGGTGACGTTGCCGCGCGGCACGTCGCTATCGGCGAGCGTGTATCACGACTTCGGCGACACGCGTAACACCGGCGTCTTCGTGGCGCTCGCCTTCGCGCTCGGCGGCGCCCTCAACGCGAGCGTCGATGCAGGCAGCGATCACGGCAAACCGCTCTTCGGCGCATCGGTGACGAAGACGGCCGACTACGGCGGCGGCTTTGGCTGGCAAGCGCAGACGGCGCATCAGAACGGCGTGCAGCAGTCGCTTGCGCAAGGCGCGTATCGCACTCGCTATGGCGATTTGCTCGGCACCGTGGCGAGCGTGCAGTCGCGCGTGTATGGCGAGCTGGACGCATCGGGCTCCATCGTGATGATGGAAGGCGATGTGCTCGCGGGCCGCCGTATCGACGACGCCTTCGCGCTCGTCTCCACCGATGGCGTAGCGAACGTGCCCGTGCTGCACGAGAACCGCGAGATCGGCAAGACCAATGGCGCGGGGCATTTGCTGGTGCCGGATCTGATTGCGTATCAGGCGAATCATCTCGGCATCGACCCGCTCGATCTTCCCGCCAATACCTCCATCGCCACCACGCAGCTCAATCTCGCGCCGCAATCGCGGGCGGGCGTCGTCGCGCGTTTTCCGTTACGGGGTTTCAGCGGCGCACAACTGCAGCTCGTCGATGCCGCAAGCGCTCCCTTGCCGCCGGGCACGACGCTTACGCACCGCGAGACCGGCAAGCGTTACGTCGTCGGCTACGACGGACTCGCCTTCATCGACGATCTCGCCGCGACCAATACGCTCGACGCCACGTCATCCGGCACGCCCTGCGAAGCGCACGTTGCCTTCACGGCGCAAGCACACGCCTTACCGACGCTCGGCCCATTCACCTGCAAGAGCGCGTTGCCATGAAGCGCGCATGGTTCTTGGCTATCGCGCTGTTCGTCTTCATGACGACGCCGGTGCGTGCGCAAGTGTGCACGGCGTCGATATCGAGCATCAACTTCGGATCGATCGCGCCCGCGACGGATTCGTCCGCGAACGTCTCGGGCTCGGTGACGGTGTCTTGCACGGGCTTCGTGCTGACCTTGCCGGTGCGGGCGTGCATCAGCATCGGGACGGGCAGCGCAGGCGCGTCCTACACGCCGCGCCTGGCGGCCAACGGCGCCAGCACGCTGCAATACAACCTCTATGCCGATTCGACCGGCGGCACGATCTGGGGCTCGCGGCGCTCCGCGAGTTACGGCGCGGTGGCGCTCGACATACCGCTTATCCTCGCGCTCGGCACGGCATCCGGCAGCCGTACCTTGCCGTTTTATGGACGCATCGCGGCGGGTCAGAGCACGCTCGTCGCGGGAACGTATCTATCGACATTCTCGGGCGCGACGCAGGCCGAAATGACGTATCAGCAATACGTTGTTTCGCCGCCCAACTGCTCGACCGTGACCGCCAATTCGAACGCCCTTTCCTTTACCGTGAGCGCGACCGTCATCAACGATTGCACGCTTGCCGCGACCAACATCAATTTCGGCACGGCCGGACTACTCGATGGCGCCTTGACGGCAACGGGCACACTGAGCGTGGCATGCACCAACAACGACCCTTACTCGATAACGTTATCGGCCGGCGGCGGCAGCGGCGCAAGCGTCGCGGACCGGCGCATGACGCGCGGCGGCGGCAGCGAACAGGTGCGATATCAGCTCTATCAGAACGCGGCTTACTCGACTCCGTGGGGCGATGGCACGAATTCCGCGCCGGCTCTTGCAGGCACCGGCACCGGTTCGAGTCAGGCGATCACGGTCTATGCGCGCGTGCTGCCGCAAGCCACACCCACCGCCGGAACGTATAGCGATACCATCCTTGCGACCATCACTTACTGAGCCGCGAACGTGCGCTCTCCACTAGTCAGCATTGCAAAAGTTATTACACACAGGCTCGAAACTACAAGGCGCCGTGCACGGTGACGACGCATGCGGGCGTAACGCTTGCCTCGACGTAACGTTACCTTTGACCGATACGCTCTTCCCGATGCTTCCGAGGATCGCTCAACACCGGCAAAAATTCGGGTTTTCCCTTTCTGAAGTCCGCATCCGAACGCCGAACCGCCGCGTATATCCAAACTGGCACGACTCCTGCAAACCTTCTCTTGAACACTAAGGGAGGGCGGCAAAGCATGAGTACAACGACATCCCGCTCGCAGGTCGAGAACGTCGTGCGCGACTCCGGTCAGGCATTGAGGCGTCGCGTACTTCAGGGTCTCGCGGCTGGCGAGTTTTGTATCGCCTATCAGGGAATCTACCGAGTCGACAGCGGCGAGCTTGCGCGCATGGAAGCGCTCATCCGCTGGCGTCATCCAGACTATGGCGTGCTCTTGCCTGGCGCGTTCTGCGAGGCGTTGCAGGACCCGGACGTCATGGTGAAGATCACCTGGTTCGTCATGGATGCCGTCGCAGGCGATATCGCCGCGTGGCTCGCGCGCGGCGGCAAGCGTTATCCCGTCGCGGTCAACGTGCCGCCTTCGGTCGCCGCCATGCCGGGCTTCGCAAAACGCATGGAAGCGATCTGCGTGGCGCATGGCATCGCGTCGAGCTATGTCGAACTCGAACTCTCGGAAAGCGAGGATCTTGCGCTCTTTCCGTCGATTCAACAGGTCGTCCAGCGCTTCCGTAATAAAGGCGTCAACATTGCGATGGATGATTTCGGTACCGGCTACGCGTGCCTCGCCGCGCTCGGGCCGATCGACTTCGGCACCGTGAAGATCGCCAAGGAGCTGCTCGCGGAAGCGCCGCGCTGCCCGAATGCGTGCATGGTGTTTTCCTCGGTGCTCGCGCTGCTCACGCGGCTCAAGGTATCGATCGTTGTCGAAGGCGTGGAGACGCCCGCGCAGGCGCAATGGCTCGCGCAGTGGCCGCATGTGCTCGCGCAAGGCTTCCTGCTCGCGCGGCCCACGTTTGGCATGGACAACGTGCCGGGCGTGGATGCTCACGCGGACATGCAAGGCATGCAGGGAGCCCATGCAATCACGCGGCAAACCAGCCGGCGCTCGGCGATGCGTATCGCGGACGCGGCATGAAGGCGCGCACGCCTGTATGGAAAGTTGAAAGGACATAAGGCCGGACCCACTTATTTCATCCGGCCGCCCAGAGCTTCTGGCAGCCCTCGAAACGCCAGAACTTCGCCGACGTAGGCATGCGTCGGCGTTTTTTTTGGACGCCCGGAATCGATACCCGAGCGCGGCACTCAGAGCGGGCGCGTCTCCGGTTCCTCATCGAAGATCTGGAACTTGCGCATCTTCTCCCACAGCACCTTGCGGCTGATGCCCAGATGCAACGCCGTGTCCTGCCGGCGCCAGCCGTTCGCTTCGAGCGCCGCGATCACGCGATTACGTTCGTTCATGTCCCACTTGCTGCGGTCGACGAGCAGCTCAGTGGCGTTATCCACGGGTTGCGCATTGCGCGCGAGCACGAGGAGCCGCTTGACGCGCCCTTCGTCCCACGAGCCGAGTTGCCGCACCGTCACACCCACGCGCTCCGCCAGATTGCGCAACTCGCGCACGTTGCCGGGAAAATAGACATCGGCGACGGCGTCCGCCAGCCAGTACGGTAACTCGGGCAAGGACTCGAGCTTCTCCTTGCCCACCACTTCGTTGATGAACGACTTGAAGAGCGCAATCTTGTCAGCCGCGCCGCGTTCTTCCAGCGTCGGAATCTTGAGTTCGATGACCGCGAGCCGGTAATAGAGGTCCGCGCGAAACGTGCCGTCCTTCACGAGCTGCGGCAGGCTCTTGTTGCTCGCCGCGATAAGCCGGAATTCGAGCCGCACGGGCGTCGCGGAACCGAGCCGCGTGACCGCCTGATCTTCCAGCACGCGCAGCAGCTTGACTTGCTGATAGAGCGGCAAATCGCCGATTTCATCAAGAAAAAGCGTGCCGCCGTTGGCCTGCTCGAAGTAGCCTTTATGCGCGAGCACGGCGCCCGTGAACGATCCCTTCGCATGCCCGAAGAACAGCGACTCGAAGAGACCATCGGGAATCGCGCCGCAGTTCACCGGCACGAACGGACCTTCGCCATAGCGGCGATGCTTCTCGTGCAGCAATTGCGCAATGCGCTCCTTGCCGACGCCGGTCTCGCCGTGCAGAAGCACGGGCGTATCGCAATCGGCGAAGGTATCGACTTCGTGCAAGAGCGCCTGCATGCATTCGGCATGCGCGATCAACGCATGCGACGCCTGCGCTTCCTCGCCATGCGCGCGCAATTGCTGTGCGAGTTTCGAGACCATCGCGCGCAATTCGGCGCCGGTGAAATCGAGCGGCAGGATGTGCGAATAATCGGCGGGAAACATGGACGGATCGCGTTCGCGCGGCGCCGCGCCGACCCAGACCACGGGCATCGAATGACGCGCTTCCCAGTCGCGCAGCACGAATGCGCCGCTGTCTATCACGCTTACGCTGATGATCGCGATTGCCGGGCGCGACGAATCGCGCGGCGCGCTGATGGACGTGCCGTCCGCGCGTAATACATCCACTTCGTGACTGGACATGCAGCGCACCACGCGCTCGACGATGTCGGACTTGCCCTCCCACACGTGGATGTCGAGGCCATCGATTTTGGTGATCTGTCTCATGTCGTTCAGTACGCCAGTTGCGATTCGCCGCAGGTAAGCGACAAGTCGTGAATCGTGCTCGTGCCGATCTGCGCGCCGAGGAGTTGCAGGACGGGGACGAGGACCTGGTCCAGTCCGGCGAGTATCGTGGTCAATGCGGGCGTGAGCAAGGCAAGCAGCAGCGGTGCGATGCTATTGAGCAGCGCGGACGGAAGCAGCGGCGACGCGAGTATCAAACCGCCAGGCGCCGAGAGACTCGTGTTGAGCGAGGACAACGCGTTGGCGAGCGTCTTCCCCGGCAGCGATGCAAGTGTCTGGTAGTCGTCGCTGTTGCCGCTCTGGCCATCAAACGTGAGCGTGCCCGATGCCGAAGGCACGGAGCCGGTGGTCACCTTGGCGGTGACCGTCAGCAGTCCGAGCACGTTGACGAGCGTCGCCGGTTGCGAGCAGGCGGCGGTGCCCGCGGGGGTGTCGCCGACACACACGTTCGCCACCGTGCTGTTGACGCCGATGACCGAGCGCCGCGCGAGCGGCGGCCCCTTGCATTGCGTCGACGCAAGGTACGCGGAGCCCGCCACGGCCTCCACGACCACGGGCAGATGCACGGTCGGCGCGATGTTGCCGAAGAGCGGACCGAGCACGAGCGACAGCGTGCCGACCGTGACATCGAGCGATGCGCGCACTTGCGCGGTCTGCGCCTGCGTGCGCCAGTTGCCGTTGGCATCCTGGCCCGCTTCGCCGATGGCAAGCACCGGCGGCTGAATGACCTGCACGGTCAGCCCGGCGGAAATCCCGAGCAGATTCAACCCGCCCGCCACGTTCACCGCCGACTTCCCGGCCTGCGCGATCTCGGCCATGACGAAGAGCGCGTCCAACGGGCTGATGGTCGCGTTGAGCGCGGATTGCGTGTTGGCGAGCGCCACCGAAAGCAGCCCCGGCGCCGTCGATGTCTTGCCGAGCGAGATCGTCTGATTGCCCGAGATATTGGCGCTCGCGATGGTCTGCATCGCGCCGAGCGCCGTCGAGAGATTGGCGTTGGCCACGCTCGTCGTTTGCAGCGCGTTCACCATCAGGCGCGCGATCTGCGCGGCCGTGAGACTCGTGGCGAGCAGTTGATCGACCGTGCCCACGCCCGCCGCCGTCACCAGATCGGCGATTTTCACGCGGGTATCGGCGAGTCCCTGATACGACGCGAGCGAGAGATTGAGGCTCGTGCCGAGCAGCGCGTTGAGCAGGCCGTTGATCGGTCCCGGGCCGATGCTCGCGAGCGTCGTGCCGATGCTGAACGCGCCGATATCCGTGACCTTGGCGACGGCCGTCGCCGTCACCGTGCGTGCCGGCCCCACGAAGAAGTACGGCACGGTGCGCGTCGCGACGACTTTCACCGCGTTGATCGGCGTGCCGCCCGCCGCGAAATAGTCGGGCGCGGCGTTCGCTTGCGTGTCCCAGCGGCCGCACGCGGTCGTCATGCCGTTGCCCGACGCGGTGGCATCGAAGCCGTTGACCGCCACGCTGCCCGTCGCGGCGGCGGCGGCGCGCGTGCACGCGGCATCGGCGACTTGCGAGCCTGCTGTTGCCGCTAGATCGGCCGCGCTTTGCAGGCTGCGGCGCGCGAAAAAGAAATTGCCGACGTCGATCGCGCCGAGCGCCGCCACCGCCACGATCAGCCAGATGGCCGCGAGCGTGCCCGCCACGCCGCGTTGCGCGCGCCGCGCTGGTCGATGGCGAAAAGGCCGTGTCATGGGCCGGTCAGTCCGCGTCGTGATAGTTAACATCGAGCGCCGGACGTCCCGCCTGTTCCAGCGACGAGCCGTAGCGCTCGGGAATAGCCGTCTCGAACGACTTCATGTAGCGCGCGTAGGCAAGACTCGCTTGCGCGCCGGGCATCGGGCGCGCGGGACCGGCTGCGGCATTGCTCGACTGCAACGTGAGCCAGGCTTCGGTTGCGTGACCGACTTCGCTTGCTGCCGGTGCGCCTTCCTCGGCCCGCGCTGCGGATACGAGCGCCATCGCGCTCAACCAGATCGCTGCCATTGACGATGCTTTCATCGACTGCTTCCTCGCTCGATTCGATTTCAACGTGACGCGATACGGCTACCGCCGCCTTCGTCCTGCACTTGCGCGCGATACGTGCGCGCCGCCTGCTGCACGCGCTTTGCATCGCCCTGAATGGCCTGCTGCACGTCCGGCGCGAACTTCTGTTGCGTCATCAATCCCTGCGCGTTAGCGGCCTGCCCGCTCGAAAGCAGAAAGAGCGCGACGTTGCTCATGATCTTCGCGTTGTCCGGCGCGAGTTCGGCGGCCTTCATCAATGGCACGCGCGCGCCCGCTATGTCGCCTTCGCGCAGCTTCGCGTACCCAAGGTCGGACAGCGTCGCGGCATCGGTCGGCGCGCGCTGCGCGGCGGCTTCGAAGCGCATTGCCGCCAGCCGGAAGTCGCCCGCCTGGCCGGCCAGCAAACCCAGTCCACGCAGACCGCGCGCCGCGAACGGGGTATCGGCGAGACGCGCATAAGCTGCTTCGGCGGGCTGTGTCTGGCCGGTCTGACGCAGCGCATCGGCGCGCAAGAGAATGGTGTCGGGCGACTCGCCACACTGCTGCTCGTAAGCGTCGATATGCGCGAGCGACGCGAAGTACAACCCTTGCGACTGCATCCGGTCGATGAGCGCCAGATACATGCCGGGCGTGTCGGGCGCGGCATCGCGATGCATCGCCTGATCGAGCGCGGCCTGACGTTCGGCCTGAATGCCGACGCCGTAGCCGCTTTCCATCTTGCTCGCGCATCCGCCTAACAGCATGCATGCTCCGATAGCGGCAAGCGCGACGAGTCGCGTCCGGTTGATTGAAGATTGCGTCATCGATGAAGCCCCGAAAGCGAATGCAATACCGCGAGAAACCCCGGCCCCGCAGTGACGATGAGCAGGGCAGGCAACAGCGTCAGCACCATCACGCCCGTCATCTTCACGGTGACTTTGCCGATGCGCTCACGCAGCGCCGCACGCCGCGCCTCGCGCAGACGGTCGCCGAACTGCCTGAGCGGCTCCTGCACCGCGCCGCCGTATTTCTCCACCTGAATCACGAGCCGCACGACCGCCGCGAGGTCTTCGTTCTCGTAGCTGCTGGAAAGGCGCTTGAGCGACTGCTCGCGCGTGCGGCCCGTCGCAAACTGCGCCTGCGCCGCCGCCAGTTCCTTCGACAAGATCGGCAGCACCGTTTTGAAGTCGTGGATCATCACTTGCAGGCTCTGATCCAGCGATAACCCCACGCCCTGCAACAGCCGCAACAGATCGACGAACATCGGCAGCTCGTTGCCGACCGCACGCTGACGCGCGTTCGCCCGGCTCTGCACGAACCACTTCGGCGCCATGAAGCCGCCCGACAGCGCGACGAACAGCAGCAGCATGAAGCGCGCGCCGTGCGGCGTGCCACGCGCGAGCAACATCAGCGCGACCGGCGCGAGCGCCGCGCCCGCGATGCGCGCCAGCATGAAGGCGCCGCGAGCGCGCGCGTCGAGATAGCCGCAGCGATCGAGCAGGCGGCGGTCTTCGTCGGCCACGGCGATGCGCCCGAACGAGGTATCGAGCCACGCGATGCTCGCGCGACCGATGGCGGCGAACAGGCCCGTTGGCGGCGCTTCGCTGCGCGCGGGCCCGCTATCCGTCGATACCGGCGCGCCTGCCGCGACACGTTGCGTGAGCGCACCTTCCAGCGTGCGCGCCGAGCGTTGCATGCGCGCGTAGCGGCTCAACGCGAGCACGCCGATCAGGGCGGCGGCGCATGCGAGCGCGAGCACGGCGAACGCGGCCACGAGGTTGGGCGTCAGATGCATCGCGTCCTCTTAACGTTTACGGCGCGCGCGCTCATGTCCTGAGCCTCGCCATGCGAAACAGCAGCCACACGCCGAGCATTTGCAGGCCGAGCGCCGCGTACACGAGCCGCTGGCCGAGCGGATCGGTCCACATCGCATCGAAATATTGAGGGTTGGTGACGATCACCGCCGCGCCGAGCAAAACCGGCAGGAGACCGAGCACCCACGATGAGAGACGCGTTTCCGTCGACAGCGCGACGAGTTCGCGGTCGGCCTGTTCCAGATCGCGCATGAGCGCCGACATGCGGTCGAGCATCACGTCCGAGCGCCCGCCGTATTTCACCGATACGCGCAGCACCGCGCCCACCAGTTCGAGCTCGCGCACGCGATACATCCGCGCCACCGCGCCGAGCGCGTGATCGATCTCCATGCCGGTACGCAGCATCGGCAACACGCGGTCGAGGCAATCGGCGAGCGGCGGCTCCGCGCTTGCGAGCGCGGTCTGAAACGCCGCCGGCACGCTATGACCGATGACGATGAGCCGCACGATGCCATCCATGAACGAGGGCAACTGCCGCACGATACGCTGACGTCTTTTCTGCGCGCGCCAAAACAGCGCTGCCGCCGTCACGGCAAGCACGAGCGCGCCGGCCGCAAGCCCGAGCAATGCGTTCGTGCGCGCTGTCATCCAGAATGCGGCCAGCGCCGCGGCGACGAGCGTGACGAAAAAGAAAGCGCGCGGCCGTTCGATTCCCGCACGCCGCATCAGATGTCCATAAGCGGCACGCGCCCGCACGATGTCTCGCGCAATCTCGACACTCACGCCCGAGTGCGTGTTCGCCGATGCCCGCGACTGCTCGGGCTGCCGTGCAGTGCGCGGCCGCGGCGTTGCGTGCGACGCCATGACCTGCCGCTCCACGAAGCGCGCGGCGAGCATGCGTTCGCGCTTTTGCGCGCCGCGCCGCCACAAAGCGAGCGCGGCGGCCGCGAACAACAGCGCGAGCATCGCGACGAGCGCCGTGCCTCTAGACACGGAAGCCTCCGCCGAAGCCGCCGAAACCGCCGCCGCCGCTTTTGCCGAATCCTTCTGCAAGCGACGCGCCCAACGCCTGCCGATACTTCGCGAGCTTGGGCGAGCTCGGATGAATGCCGAGCGAGGTCCAGCGGTCGGTTTCCTCGCCGTTCGCATCGGCGACGGGGTCGTAGCGATACAACTCCTGCATCGCGATGATGTTGTCCGACAGCCCGGTGACTTCCGTCACGGAAAGAATGCGCCGCTTGCCGTTCGAGAGCCGCCCGATCTGCACGATAAAGTCGATGGCGTTCGCGATCTGCCGCCGCAGACTTGCCTCGGTGCCCTGAAAGCCCGCGAAACCCGCGAGCATTTCCAGCCGGTAAAGGCACTCGCGCGGTGAACTCGCGTGCACGGTCCCCATCGAGCCGTCGTGGCCGGTGTTCATCGCCTGCAGCATTTCCAGCACTTCGCCACCGCGCACTTCGCCGACGATGATCCGGTCGGGCCGCATCCGCAACGTGTTGCGCAAGAGGTCGCGAATCGACACGACGCCCGCGCCGTCGAAGCCGCCCGGACGGCTTTCGAGCCGCACCACATGCGGATGGTTCAGCGACAACTCGGCCGTATCCTCGATCGTCACGACGCGTTCGTGCTTCGGAATGAAGAACGCGAGCGCGTTGAGCAGCGACGTCTTGCCCGAACTCGTGCCGCCCGAGACGAGCACGTTGCAGCGCGCCTCCACCGCCGCTTCGAGCAGCGAGCTGATCTCCTGATTGAACGTGGAGTTCGCGAGCAGATCGTCGGGGCGCAGCGGATCGCGGCGAAACTTGCGGATCGACACCACCGGCCCGTCGATCGACAACGGTTCGATGACCACGTTCAGGCGGCCGCCGTCTGGCAGGCGCGCATCGACCATCGGGTTCGACTCGTCGAGCCGTCGGCCGATGGGCGCGAGAATCCGCCGCACGATGCGCAAGAGGTGCGCGTTGTCCGCAAAGCGCACGGGAATCTTTTCGAGCATGCCGTGACGCGACACGTAGACATCGCTATAGCCGTTGATGAGGATGTCTTCCACGGCGGCATCGGCGAGCAAGTCCTCGATCGGACCGAAGCCCGCGAGCTCCTTCGTGAGCGCGGCCGCGACGAGGCGTACCTCGCTCTCGTTGAGCGGGATGCGTCGCAGGCGCACGAAGCTGTCCATCTCCAGATCGACGAATTGTTGGATGGCCTGGCGCGACCATCGCCCGAATTCGGCGCCGAGTTCCTCGATACGCGTGAGCAGATGTTCATGTGCCGCGCTCGCCACGTCCTGGAACTGCTGCGAGTGCGCGAACGCGACGGCATCCTCGGCCAGATCGTTGGAAAACGCGATGTCCTTGCTGAAGTCCTGAACCATCGTCATGACCGCCTGAGAAAGGTGGGAAGAAGTTGCGCGAGTCCGGCGGCCGGGCTTTCAGTAGCCTTGGGCAGTGCATGGCGGCCGGCGGGCGCGGGTTCATCCGCGAGACGCGCGACGAGAGGTAAAAGCGCGCGCACGTAAGGGTCGCGCGGCGCGGTTTCCGCGAGCAGGCTTCCCTGATTCACCGCGCGCCCGAGCGCCTGCGCACGTTCCGGCAAGATGCCGATGAGCGGTAGCCCGAGCCGCGCGGCCAGTTGATCCGCGCCGAAGTTGAGCGCCGCATCGAACTTGTTGACGACCAGACCGAGCGAAATCTTCCGCGCCGCGGCTTCGGTTTGCTCGCCGCCGCGCACATGCTCGACGAGCGTGACGGCCGAGACCGCCGAGACCACGTTCGGATCGCATACGAGCCAGGTTTCGTCGGCGGCCTGCACGACTTGCGCGACGAAGTCGGGATTCGAAAAACCGCCGAGATCGACGATCTGGTGGTCGAAGTATGCGCGCAGCCGGTTGAGCGTGCTGACGGCCGTGGCAAAGGAAATCGCGCGCATTTCGGCAAGATCGGCGGGCAGCGCGGTGAGCGCGAGGCCGCTCGCATGACGCGCGAAGGCGGTGTGCACGAAGGTTTCGTCGAACCGGCGCAGGTTGCGCACGGCATCGACGAAATGCAGTTCGCTGCGCGTGTCGAGCAAAAGCGCGCTGTCGGCGGCGGGCAGGCCGAGATCGAGCAGCGCGGTGGCGCGGCGCGCGCTCTGACCGCGCCGTTGCAGACTCACGGCGAGATTGGCGGCGAGCGTGCTCACGCCCACGCCGATGCGCGCGCCGAGTAGCACCGTCAGCTTGCCGCGCTTGGGCACATGTTCGGGACGCTCGTCGATAAGCCGCCGCGCCACCGTGAGCACGCTGCCGGGATGCCCGCCGGTATCGATGAAATCGCGCACGCCCGCGCGCAACGCGGCGAGCGCGGGTGCGGGCGTCGCAAGCGTGCCGAGCGCCACGACCGGCACGTTCGGAAAAGCGTCGCGGGCCGCTTCGGCGAGTGCGGCCGCGTGGTAATCGGCGCGCTCGGTGAAGTCGATGAACACGATGGCCGGCGCGCATTCCGCGATGCGCGTGACCAGCGCGACGGCGTCGCACGGCGCGATTTCCACCGCGCCCGTGCTGGTCAGCGCCTGCTGCAGCCACGCTTGCCTCGACGGTTCGGGACTCGCCAGCAGAAAGCGCGCGGTGAGCGGCTCGCCCGCTGCCGCCGCCGCTGCTGCCTTGCCGGGTCCGAATCCTTGGGTGTTCATCGCGAAAATCCTGGCGCGGTGTCGGAAGAAAGCGCTCCGCCGACGAAGCTCTTCCACACCGGTCCGTCGCGCTGTTCGGACTGCTGGCCGGGCGTCATCGGCAAGGCGGCGCCCCGGGCGATAGGCGCGACCAGGTGCGGCGTCACGATGATCACCAGCTCGCGGTCCGTTTGCGAGTACTGCAAAGTCTTGAAGAACGCGCCGATGATCGGCAAGTCGCCGAGCAAGGGCACCTTGTTTACGTTCGACGCCGTTTCGCGATCCACCAGCCCGCCGATCACGAAGCTCTCGCCGTCGCCGAGTTCGACCGCCGTTTCCGCGCGGCGCGTGGTAAGCGCGGGCACCGAAACACCGTCGATGGTGATGGCGTGCGCGAAGTCGAGCTGGCTCGCTTCGGGCGCGACCTTCAGCGCAATGCGGTCGGCGCCGAGCACGGTCGGCGTGAGCGAAAGGCCTATGCCATACGGCTTATAAACGATGGTCGTGCTCCCGAGCGCCTGCGGCACTGGAATCGGAATTTCGCCGCCCGCGAGAAAGCTCGCGCTCTGGCCCGAGAGCGCGACGAGCGTCGGTTGCGCGAGCACGCGCGCGAGGTTGTTCCCTTCGAGCAGGCTCAGGTTGGCGAACAAACCGCGCGAGCCCGAGTTGAGCAGCAGGTTGAACGCGGCGCCGATTGGCGAGGTGGACGTCACCTGCAACGCGGTCGTCGCGCCGCCGGTATAGGAACCCAGCGAACTGGGCGCGAAACTGCCGAACGCGAAGCCCGCGTGATTCTGCGAGAACAGATTGAAGCCGGCTTCCTTCAGCACGGCCTTGCTGAACTCGACCACTTTCACGTCCACCTGCACGACGCTCTTGCTCTGTACCGTCGATGTATCGACGAGCGCGCCGTCCTTGCCGATAGCCGCGCGCGCCGCCGCTGCCGCGCGCTGATGCTTGGCCATCGACGGCGTGCTGCCGCTGAGCACGGCCGTCTTGCCGAGCACGCGCACTTGCGGCGCGTCGTGGTCGAGCAGCGCGGCGTTCGCGCTGGCGGCGACATCGACGGTATAGGACGCCGGCGTGTCGCGGCCCTGTTCCCAGACGAGCAGATTGGTCGTGCCTGCCGACTTGCCGACCAGCAGCACGCCGCCATTCTTGAGCACGAGAACATCCGCGATGGCGGGATCGGCGACGGCCACGCGCGACACCGTGCGGCCATGCGCGAGAACCCGCTGCGCACCGGTCGCAAGCGCGATCACGGGAGCGTCTTGCGCGCTGCCCGTCGATGCGCGCTCGATGTCATCCGCGTGCGGCGTCGCGACGGCTTGCGCCAGGTTCACGTTGAGGCCGAGCAAAACCGCGCAGCACGCCATGAGCGCGCGCGTGTGGAACCGCAAGATCGTTGGCCGGTTTATCGTCATCGTCATGGCTTGCTTCGTTTCGAATTCATCGGGATAGCCGGCATCGGCGCGCTCAATATGCGGTTCGCTCGACACGGCCACCCCGGATCACTTCCACTTCGTTGCTACGCGGCGCACGCGTCACGCCCGCCGCACGCGGCTGCGTCACCGGTTCGCGGCCGGCGCGCGCGCCCGACAGCGCACCGAGCGATACCCCGGCGGCCGCGCGTGCGGCGCCATCCGCGTCGGCATGCAAGGCAGCGGCATGCAGGGGCAGCCACGACTGCGGCGGCGGCATTTCGTCGTCGTTGGTGTTGCGCAGCGCCAGCACGAGGCGGCCCGAGCTTTCGGCGAGCGTGAGCGCATCGACGTCGGCGGTGCGCACGGCGAGTACGGCGGTCTGTGCGTTCAAATTGCGAGTCGCCTGGTTCGTGTCGCCCGCGGCCTTGCCATCGACACCCTCCACCGACGCGCCGCCCACGCTCAGCACGCGCACTTTCGACAATAGAAGGCGCGCCTGTGTCGCCTCTACTTCGGCGCCGCTGCTGCCGCCGCCTTCGCGCTTGAGCGTGAAAAACACATCGACGAAATTGCCCGGGCGCACGAGATTGCCGACCGCGTTGGTTTCGTCGACGCGCACCGCGATCGCGCGTTCGCCCGGCTCGACGACATCGGCAAGTCCGCTCGACAGCGTCTCGACCGTGAGCGGCGTGCCTTGCGGCACCGCGACGCGCGTGGTGCGGCCGGTGAGCGCGGCGGTATCGCCGAACACGCCGGACGCGGGTTCGGCCTGCATGCGCACCGTGAGCGACGCGGCATCGAGCGGCTTGCCGGGCTGCAAATCGCGTGCGGCGATCACCACCGGCGCGAGCTTGCGATCCACCGCGAGCGCGGGACCGGGCGCGCCGCCGTTGGCGCTTGCCGGCAGCGGCGCCGGGGCGCGCGCCAGCGTGAACGCGAAGATGCCCAGCGCGATGGCCAGCATGAAAAACAGGACCGCGAGCGTTCGTGTGACGTTGGCCATATGAGATCAATCGTGAAAGTTCGGGCGGACGCTCATAACACATTGTCCGGATTGAGCTGGACCATCGCGCGCGCCACCAGCGAATCGGGCAGCGCGAGGCCGATCAACGGCAGCGTCGGGACCAGCGGCTTTTGCGCATAGGCATAAGCGAGCGTCACCTGGATGCAGCGCAGGCTCCCGTCGTAGGTACATGGCGCGGGCGTGGCGGTGCATTGCGCGAGTCCCGCAAGCCAGTTCGACAAGCCTTGCGCGGTCTGGCAGGCGGCACTGCCACGGCGCGCGAGGGCGTCGTCGATGCTCGTCGCGTTGGCCTGATAGCGCAGCGCGGCGCGTGCGCCCTCTTCCGCTGCGAGCGTCAGCGACTGCTGCGCGACGAACACGAGGCTGTAGGTGACGATGGCGTAGAAGATCAGGAAGAACAGCGGAAACACGATGGCGAACTCGACCGCCACGTTGCCGCGCTGGTTTCGTCGTGGGCGTGGCCGTTGGATTGATGGCGCGGACTTCATGCTGGCCGCCCCGTTGCGTTCAGCAGATGCAGCGCCAGCTGACCGATCCCAGCCGCCGCGAGCAATGCGCCGTAGGGCGTGCTGTTGCGCCTGCGTTCGGCCACGCTTGCATCCGCGGCAAGACTGCGCAGCGACAGCACCACGCGGTCCTCACGGCGCGCGAGCAACACGAGCGCATGCACCGCGGCCGCAAGGCTCGCCGCGACCCAGACGCCGACGAGTTCGCGCGGGCCGCACCACGCGCCGAGCACGGCGAACGCCTTGACGTCGGCGGCGCCCATCATGCCGAGCAGGTAAAACGGCAAGAGCGCGGCGAAACCCGCCAACGCGCCGAGCAATGCGAAGCCGATCGCCGTCTGAAAAGGCGAAATGCCGAGCGCGGCGAACGCAAGCGCGAACACGCCTCCGGCCGCGACCAGCGAATTCGGAATGGACCTGCGCTGCCAGTCGAATAAGACGACCGCCAGCGCCCAGCCGATAAATATCGCGGATTCAAAATAAATCATGGCAGCGTAAATCGGCAGGCAATAAGACAGCGCCCTCCGTGGTAATACGGAGGTTTAATCGAAACTCGAAAGATGTATTCGGTCCGCGCGCCGGATTGCTCCGGCGCGCGAATCGGCATCTCGTCAGCGAATAAAGATGGGATTAGCTCGACGTTTTAGCGAGCTCCGCCTTTATCGCGTTGAAAGTGGACGTGAGCTGAGTGGAGACGCCGCCCACGGCCGTCATGATGCCGAGCGCAAGCACGCCGGCAATCAGCCCATATTCGATGGCGGTGATCCCACGCCGGTCGCGGATGAATTGAAGCAAGGTAGATGTCATTCTTGTTGCCCTCGGATGGTGTACTGCCTGGCCGCGGATTCGCCTCTTCGTGCGAGGCTCCAGGCGGCAGACCACCACGCGAACGCGATGTCGTGACCCCGGGCCCATGCATCGGAGCGGCGCTCCAACTCTCTCGATATTTTTGGTTTTTCTTGTTGATCGCTACCCTCCCACAACGTTTGCCGAAAGAAGAGGACTGCGTTGGCGAATTTATATCGCATGCACATCTCAAAATCAATTACGTCAGAACATTTTGTATCGTGCAGTGCATCAATAGTTACATCGGGTAAATAAACCCTGGCATATGAGTAAAATCAACTTGATGCGAATGCAGCGACTCGTATTGATTTCCTGCCCCGCTCTTTTTCATTGACTGGCTCTTTATGGCGGGCCCGCGTAACGCGTCGCGTCGTAACGCGGCTCGATGTTCGTTACGTTACGAACGTCCGCATTGCCGTTTGCCGATACGCGGTGAGACGCGGCCGCAATCTCCCGCCAAACCCCGAATTCATTTGGAAAGCGTCCTTTCGCGAGCGCTTCTCGCAGGGCGAGGAACGCCTGCGAGCCCCGTCGTCCGTACGTTGGCACACCTTTCGCAGTTACTGGCCCGCGGTTCAACCAAAACAAAGTAACGAGGGCCATCATGAATACGAGGAACGTCGGACAGGAATTCTTGCGCAAGTCTATCGTCGCGGCAGCGGTCGCGAGCGTACTCACGCTGGCGGCGTGTGGCGGCTCGGGCACGATGAGCAAGTCGGCAGGCGCGAGCGGTAGCGGCTCTGGAACGATCACGACCGGCGACAGCGGCACGGGCTCGGGCAGCAGCGGCGGTACCGGAACGGGTAGCGGCGGGGGTAGTGGTAGTGGCAGCGGTAGTGGCGGGGGGACCAGCGGGGGCTCCGGTGGCAGCACGGGCGGCACAAGCGGCGGCGGCACCGGAGGCGGTAGCACGGGCGGTGGCAGCACGGGGGGCGGCGGTACGGGTGGTGGCAGCACCGGAGGCGGTAGCACGGGTGGTGGCAGCACGGGTGGTGGCAGCACCGGCGGTGGCAGCACCGGCGGTGGCAGCACGGGTGGTGGGGGCACTGGCGGTGGGGGAACCGGCGGTGGCACCACGGGCAGCACGACGCCTCAGCCTGTCGCGGCCGTCGTAGGCAAAACAGGCAACGTGGTGTCCGCGCTTGGCGCGACGGTATCGGGAATCGGGTCGGCAATCGGCGCGACGACCACACCGCTCGTCAGCGCGGGCACCACGAAAGCCACGGGCGATGTCGTCACGAACGCAGGCGCGGCTGTCATGACGCTCGGCGATGGCGTGTCGGCCGGGCTCGGAACCATCGGCTCGAGCACGAATCCGGTCGGCACGACGGTGGCGAGTCTTGGCGGTGTCGTCGAAAAAACCGGCGATACGGTCAGCAGCGCCGGGACGCTCGTATCGAGCCTCGGCACCGGTACGCTTTCACCGCTCGCACCCGTTACGACGCCGGTCGGGAGCATCGTCGGAATCGTGGGTAACGCGGTGACGCAGACGGGCGGCGTCCTCGATCAGACGCTGACCGGCGCACCGGTTCAGCAACTCACGCAGCAAGTCAGCCAGGCCATCACGCCGATCACGTCTGTCGTCAGTTCGACGACGCAGACCGTCGGCGCGGCGACGGGCCTCGGCACGCCGGTCAACAACCTCCTCACGACGCTCGGCGGCGCGCTCGGTCAGGCGGGTCAGGGCATCGCAGGCACGGGCGCCAATCCGGTCACGGCGGGCGTGGGCAATCTGGTGTCGACCACGGGAACGACGGTGGCATCCGCGGGCGGCCTCGTCAGCGGCACGCCGGCGTCCAATCCGCTCGCACCGATCACCGGCATTCTCGGCGGCGCTACCGGCGCAGGCTCGGGCGTACTTGCGCCGGTCACGGGTCTGGTCGGCGGCGTCACGGGCGCACTGACGGGCGCAACGGGCGGCACTGGAACGACGGCAGGCTTGCTTGCGCCGGTCACCGGTCTCGTCGGCGGCGTGACGAGCGCGCTTACGAGCGCGACGGGCGGCGGCACGGGCTCGACGGCGGGCTTGCTCGCACCGGTCACGGGGCTTGTCGGCGGCGTCACGGGTGCGTTGACGGGCGCAACCGGCAGCGGTACGAGCGTGCTCGCGCCGGTCACGAGCGTGGTCAGCGGCGTAACGGGTGCGTTGACAGGCGCGACGAGCGGTACGGGCGCCGGTGCGGGCGTGCTTGCTCCGGTCACGGGCGCGGTCGGCGGCGTGACCGGCGCGCTTACAGGCGCCACGGGATCGGCCGGTGGCGTGCTTGCTCCGGTGACAGGCATCGTTGGCGCGGTCACTGGTGCGCCGGGCGGCACGACCGGCTCGTCCGGTTCGGGCGGCGGCGTGCTCGGCACGGTGACCACGATCACGGGCGCGGTCGGCGTGACGGTTGCCACGACGCACGGCACGACCAGCGCAGGCGCGGGTACGGGCGTGGGTATCGCGACGACGACAGGCGGCACGGGTAGCACCGCCAGCACCGCAAACGGCTCTGGCACGGGCTTGCTCGGCGCGGTGGGTTCGATCGTCGGCGGCGTGCTCGGAGGACCGCGACGCTAACGCATGAAGCCAGGCGTCACCGTTTCCGGATCGCGGCGTATCGCGGTTCGGAAACAGCGTGACGCCAGGCGAACGTCGACGCGCATGCCAGCAACACAACCCGCGTCCGATCGAAGCCACGAATCGCATCACCAAACGACAACACACGACGAAGAACGCGGCGCTGCCCGTGCAGGATGTTTGAAGAAGCACGCACCGCACGACGTTCTCGCGACAACCTTCGAGGATTCATTGTGGAGATCCGCGACTGGAAACGGGTGCTCTTGCTCGCCGCAATCGGCGCACCATTCACGGCGCAACTCGCGCTCGCTCAAACTGCTCCGGCGGCGCCGCGCGCGAGCATCGGCGGCAATCCGCTCGATGCCCTGCCGCAAGTGAACACGCCGCCCAAGCCGGCGGTATCGGTGAACGTGCAGCCTCCCGCTCCCGCGCTCGACGCGCTCCTCGCACAGCATCTCACGCCGCGCAAATTCGAAATCGAGGGCGTCAAGGCCCTGCCCTTCGACGATGTCGCGCAACGCTTCGCGCCGCTCGTCGGCACGGACGTGACCATCGGCAAGCTGATCGAAACCGCCAACGGCATCACCGCGCTTTACAAGGAGCGCGGCTATGCGCTTTCGTTCGCCTTCATTCCGGCGCAAACGTTTCGGGATGGCGTGGTGCGCATAACGGTGGTCGAAGGGTATATCGCGCAGGTCGTCGTGAAAGGCAACGCGGGCGCGGCCGAGAAGCGCATTCGCGCGGTGGCCGACCGCATGCGTCAGGACCGGCCGCTCACGCAAGCGAATTTCGAGCGTTATATCAACGTGCTCGGCATGATTCCGGGCGTGAAGACGCGTGCGACCGTCGCACCGCCGCAGAATACGGACGGCGCCGCCACGCTCGAACTCGATGTCGAGCGCAAGCCTTTCAACGTGAGCACGGGCATCGACTTCAATCATCCGGGCGTGCAGGGCATTCTGAGCGCGACCGAGAACGGCATGCTCGGCTTCGGCGAATCGCTGTCGGCATCCGCGCTGTTGCCCAAGGGACGCGACGATCAAACCTATTACGCGCTCAACGGCTCGCTGCCTATCGGCACGGATGGCTTCACCGCGAAAGTCGATGCATCGCATTATCACGGGCATCCGGTCGACAATCCGGGGCTGCCGTCTTATATCGAGCGCACCGTCGTGAACGACAAGCTCGCGTTTTCCGCCGTCTATCCGTTCCTGCTGAGTAACGCGCGTAGTCTCGTCGGCACGGGAAGCGTCTATGCATCGCACGATGAAGACCGGCTGAAGAACACCATCGTCGCGGGCAATCCGCAGTTGTCGCAGCGCTCGCAGATTCGCGTCGCGCAATTGCAGCTCGATTACACCGGCATTGCGACAGGCGTCGTGCGGCGCGCGAGCGTGAACGTGGCGAAGGCGTTCGACGTGCTCGGCGCCTCGAAGAGCGCGGACACCAACATTGCCGGCTACGCGCCCGTCAATCCCGTCTCGCTCACCTTCG
The DNA here is from genome assembly GCF_023631405.1 of Caballeronia sp. GAWG2-1. Lineage (NCBI taxonomy): Bacteria > Pseudomonadati > Pseudomonadota > Betaproteobacteria > Burkholderiales > Burkholderiaceae > Caballeronia > Caballeronia sp. GAWG2-1. Next base: position 183,999 of record NZ_JALQDD010000038.1, on the reverse strand, counting down.
TGCGGACCGGCGCGAGCTACACGCAGAGCAACGAATGGCCGATGAAAATCGGCACGGCGCTTTCGCTGACGGGGCAGTATTCGCCCGACTCCCTGCCGACATCCGAGCAGGTTTCGTTCGGCGCGCAGCGTTTCGCGCTGGGCTATCAGCCGGGCGAAGTGTCGGGCGATTCGGGCTTCGGCGCATCATTCGAAGTGAACCGGCCGCTCGATATCGGCATGACGTATCTGAAGACCTTCACGCCTTACGTCATGGTCGATGCCGCGCGCGTTTTTCTCCACGGCGGCACGGCGAGTCCGCGGCGTTTGTCGTCGTTCGGGATAGGTTTTCGAGTGTCGGATTCGAAGCACTACAGCATCGATCTCTCCGTCGCCAAGGCAACGGGCGATGCACCCGTCGAGAGCGCATCGCGCAGTCCGCGTGTGAACGCTTCGTTGTCGTATCAGCTGGACTGAAGCTTCACGTGACTGAGCGTCCGGTTCACGGCGTCGAAGCGGGCGCCGGTTGTCCGGCCTTCTTTGCGTTGACCTTGGCCTGCGCGTTCTGCAGATTCTGCGGATAGTCGTTCTGCTCGCCGCCGGGGTTATAGCCGTTCTTTTCGAGCTCGCCGAGTTCGGCGTTTTTCTTTGCGCGCGCTTCCTTGCGCTGCGCTTTCTTGACCTGCTTGGGCGTGGACGCGCCGGCGTCTTGCGCGTGTGCGGGCGTCGCGGGCAGCGTGACGAGCGCCGCGACGGACAGCGCGATGACGGCGAGCGGTGCGGTGCGTAGGTTAAGCATAATTCTTCTCCCCAGGAAGTGAATGAAGCGCCTGTCGCGACAGCAAGAACCGATCCAAACCTTATTTGTCGACGATCCGGCTGAGGTTCGCCCGCACCCGCTGCAGGAGCCCGATCAACTGCTCGCTTTCCTGGCGGCTCAGGCCCGCGAGCGCCTCGGAAGTGATTTCGTCGCCGACGCGCCGCGCCCGGTCGAGCGCCTTCTCGGCTTTCGCGGTCATGCTCACTTGCCGCTCGCGGCGGTCGTCGGGATTGAGCCGCCGTTCGATCCAGCCGCCCTCCTCCATGCGATCCAGCAGCCGCCCGGCGGAGATCGGCGCGACTTCGAGCAGCCCGGCGAGCCGCGCCTGATTCACCTCGCCGTAATGCGACAGATAGGCAAGCACGCGGCATTGCGCGCGGGTTAGATTCAGCGATGACTTGGCAAGCTCGTCGAAGCGGTTGCCGCACAGGCGGTCCACATCGGCGACCAGAAAGCCGAAGCGTTTGTCGAGTTGAGTTTCCATCGGGCGATTATAGGGAAGATGCCGCCCGGTGTTCCGGAGGCGACGGGCAGGCAAACCACGATGATCGTGATCTCAACGACTTCATGCTGATGTGCGTTGTCGGTGTGATGCGCCCAGCGATGAATTGAGTCGCTAATCATTCGACGCACGCCACGGCGAAAAGTCCATGCCTATTTTTGCCGAAGAGATGACTCGACTTCTTGAAGTTAATCGTTATGTTTCGGTATCCGAATATCTCTGAATGCTTTGCCGATGGCGCGGTCGATTCGAATCATGGATGTATCAGTTCGCATATTCGAATTTGGTCACGGGTCAACGTCTGCCACAACGGCTTATAATGGCTCGACCGTACTAAATTAATTAGTCTCTGCACACAGAATGACGCGCGCGTTAGTTGGCGCAGGATTTAGTTGCACAACGCCCGGTAAATATCGTTCCACTTGCTTTATGTTTTACCGATTTACAGCCGCATGCGTGTTAAGCTTCACAGCATGCCTCCTGAAGCAAGCCACGCGGCACGCACCATTCGCCGCTTGTGAGTTGCTCCCTCCTATCGATCGTGCCCGTATCGTCCAAGGGGCTTCAACAATCCATGCTCCCTTCAACGAGAAAGCGCCCTTTTCGCACGACTCGCTTTATTAGTAATTAGCGCATTATTGATCTGACGATCCTTTTCAATACTCGCTTCGTTAGTTCTAACTTCGTGTAAGTGCAGCGACGGGTTGCACGGTCTCCTCGGTTGCAGGCGCGTTTGAACGCAAGCCTTGCCCGCTTCTAATCCGCCCAGAGTCGCCATTCTCTGCGACTAATGTCTTGCGTGCGTCACGATCGCATCGGCGATCGATTCGCGAAAAATAGTCTTTGCCACCTTGGCCGGCGCGTCCAGGCCACCGACCATCAGCGTGAAATATCCAGCCGGCTGTTTTCCGGCTCAACAAGACTAAATGCCTACTACGTATGTGTAAATAGCTGGTTCAGGCCGGTCTACGGAGCAAACGGTGTTTACTACCGAGTGGTACCTGCCCATGAAAGCCGATTCCCTCCCTCATCCACGAGAACAAATACCGGAGAACCCCGGCTTCACGCCTGTCGCGCTACTGCTCCGTGCTCTCTCGATGCTTCCATATCGATGGGTTGCCAGAATTGGCAGCATACTTGGCGCGCTGCTGTACGAGATCCCGAGCCGTCGCAAGCACATCGTTCTCGTCAATCTGCGCCTTTGCTTTCCCGGCAATTCCGAAGCGCACTATCAAGAGCTTGCCAAAAAGCACTTTCGTCATGTAATCCGCAGCTATCTCGAGCGCGGTATTCAGTGGTACGGCAGCGCGAAGTCGATACGTTCGATAGTGCAGATAGACAGCGAAATCGATCTCGATGATAAAAACGCCCCGCCAACCATTTTCATGGGCTTTCACTTCGTTGCCATCGAGGTCGGCTGTCTGGTGCATTCAACGACTTCGCCGGTGGCCGCGCTCTACACCCGCATGTCTAACAAGCGCCTGTGCGCGCTAGCCAAACGGCAGCGCGGCAGGTTCGGCGCCGAGCTAATCGAGCGGTCGACGAGCGCCAGAAAGGTGGTTGCGCTGCTTCGCTCGGGCACGCCGGTGATGCTGGCGGCCGATATGGATCACGGCATCGACAATTCGGTTTTTGTGCCGTTTTTCGGCGTGCCGGCCTGCACGTTGACTGCCGTCTCTCGGCTTGCAAAGCTGGGACATGCGCGTGTGGTACCGTTCGTCACCGAGGTGTTGCCCGATTATCGAGGATACCGGCTTAAGGTCTTTAAACCCTTGATCGATTTTCCGTCCGCCAGCGACACGGTCGATGCGAGCCGCATGAATGCGTTTCTGGAAGAACAAATTCGCCTGATGCCCGAGCAGTACTATTGGGTGCACAGGCGCTTCAAGCATCGGCCGGACGGCTTGCCATCGGTCTATTGAGGTTGAAATGGACGTTGTGTGCCCGAAAGGCAGGAAATCCGGCGTTTCGCGAACCGGAGTTTGACGCAGAAGTAATTTTGCGCACAACACCAGTTGCCTTTCAGACGTAGGCAGTTCACTATAGGCGCCTTAGCGCAATCGCGATAGGAAACCGCCGCTACGCGGCAAAATTCAGGAAGAAGATATGGCAACCGGTACGGTCAAGTGGTTCAACGATGCAAAGGGTTTTGGTTTCATCACGCCTGATGGCGGTGGCGAGGACCTGTTTGCACATTTCTCGGAAATCCGCGCTGACGGCTTCAAGAGCCTGGCGGAAGGCCAGAAAGTGAGCTACGAAGAAAAGATGGGCCCGAAGGGCAAGCAAGCTTCGAACATCAAGCCTGTGTAAGGCGAACGCGCCGCAGCAGCTTTCGGGTTTGCTGCGGCGCGTCATATTTGACCTTCTGTTTAGGCACGGCGACGCGCATCGGTTTTGCGCTGCTCGGCTGCTGCTATCTAATACCGCTTAGTCTCCCTGGGGCTTGATGCGCTCGTGCTTCGGCGCGGCATGTTGAAGCCGAAGATCGCGTGGGCACGATGGGTTGTGCCGCTGCTTTCGAGCATGGGTCGTTTAGGCGCGTCGATCAAGACTTCGTCTTGTCAACATTGTCCTTCGGGTCTTTCCCTACCTCAAGCGTCCGCTCGACCTGATGGTCTTCCTTGGCGCCAACAAAAAACCAACCTTTCCGCAACGCGCGTCTGTCTAAGATGCAAGGTTTTCGGCTCTTGGCTTTCGACTTTCGCCATCCAGGTGACTTCTGTCTTGTTCACCGGTCGAGGTACTCTGCGCAACATGACAGAGGTATTACAAGCCACTTCCCCGAACGCACTTCGCATGCAACCGCCACGACTGAAGCGTGGTTGGAAGCAGTTCCACTTCGACAAGCTGCCTGGCGTCAAGTACTCATCTGTGCTGCTTGCGCACTGACAACGTCGGCTAGTGTTCGCGCCGCTTTCCGGGTGCCTCACCAATCCGGCGGAGACGGAAATCCAAGAGCACATTTTGGTTCTGCATCGCCGGATCAAACCCTTCTTACATCGAAATACTAAGGCAGGCGCAAGGAAGCATACGACGCCCGAGGCGCAGCAAATTAGCCGGCTCACCCACTGCCCTAAAGCAATTTCCTTCACACTTACATTGGCACTTTTCAATCAAAGATTCGATTTCCTAAACATAAGCAACAATGCCAATGAAAATATAAGACCAATCTCGTTGAAGCTTAGATAAGGATACCGGATCATTCAAACACGCTTTGTAGAGAGCGACTCGGATGACTTTAGTCGCACTGACTCTGTCGTCTGATGAAGCTGACTGCCTGGACTGACGCGCACCTTTTCGGCGCCAATCCAGGCTTGACGCTTCACATACTTAGCGGCGATTCAACTTAAAACACATTCGCAAATCTAACTGTCTGGAATCTCGTATGAAGACTTTTGCTATCTCGGCCCTCGTTGCTGGCTTGCTTGGCTTGACTGCCTCCAGCGCATTCGCCTCGGACGGAACCATTACGTTCAACGGCGCATTGACTGCCACGACTTGCACCATCAACGGCAACGACACGTCGTCTAAAGACTTCACCGTCACCTTGCCGACCGTTTCCACCAGCCAACTCACGGCTTCGGGCGAGACAGCCGGCACGACCTCCTACCACATAGCTCTTTCGGCCTGCTCGCCGATTACCGCCAGCAGCAAGGCGGCGGTGTTCTATGAAGCAGGCTCGACCGTCGACCCGAGCGATGGTCGTCTGATTGTCGCAGGCGGCGGTGCCGGAAATGTCAAGCTGCAACTGTTGAACTCCGACTCCTCGCCTATTAAGGCAGGTTTTTCGCGCGACCTGCAGAACTCCATCGCGGCCGACATCTCTTCAGGCTCGGCTCTGCTGAACTATCAAGTTCAGTACTACGCAACCGGTGTAACGTCCGCTGGCGCGGCGAACTCGTCAGTCGTTTATAGCATCGACTATCAATAAGCCGCGCTTTTAGCGGCGGTTGAGTTCGCATAAGTAAGAGGTCATGCAAGGGTGGGCGCGAGCCCACCCTCGCGTTGGGTCAAAGCATTTGGTTGAGATTTTAGTTCCCATGAGACTGGCAAGCAGGCTACTCACAATTACAGCGCTGTGCATTGGGCATCTCACGGCGGCGCCACAAGCGTACGCCTCCGTGGTGATTGCCGGCACGCGCGTCGTCTACAACCAGAGCGATTCCGAAGTCACCGTGAAGCTCACGAACAATGGAAAGCTCCCGGGGCTGACCAAGGTGTGGCTCGATAAGGGCGACCCGGACGCCAAGCCGGACAGCATCGACGTCCCGTTCACGATCACACCTCCCATCATGCGCATCGATCCGGGCAAGTCTCAGACGTTGCGCATCATGTCGACCGGCGAGGCGCTGCCTGCCGACAAGGAATCAATTCTCTACCTGAACGTGCTGGAAGTCCCGCCAAAGCCATCCGGCGATGACGCTTCCGCCAACCAGCTGCAATTGGCGTTCCGTACACGCATCAAGTTCTTCTTCCGGCCGACTGGACTGAAAGGACAAGCATCGGACGCGCCCGGCGCTGTCGTGTGGCACATCAAGCGTGATGGCTCGACGAATGCGATCGAAGCGTCCAATAGCTCTCAGTATCACGTTTCTTTCGACCGCATCGAACTTACGGGGGACGGGCATACCGCGGCATTCGATCAAGGTGGAATGGTCGGGCCGGGAGAATCAAAATCGTTTCCGCTCAAGGGTGAAGTGCCTTCATCGGGCGGAAAGGTCAAATACACGGCCATTAACGACTACGGCGGCCCCCAGTCTGGCGAAGCGAGTCTGGCTCCCTGACTAAGAGACAACCCCGGTTCGACCGCGTGGCCAACTAACCACGAGTTTGCAAACGCGCCGGATTTCCTCCAAAAGACGCGCAGGCTGGCATGCACGCCTTTAATGGCTGCATGGCTATGCACGCCCGTAATTTTCGTATGCGTCAGGGAACATGAAATACCGCAGCATTAAGTTGGCAGGCACGCACCTGAAACCGGTAAGTATTCTGGTCATTCAAGCTATCGCGGCAGTGGGTACCAGTTGCCGTGCCTGGGCGGATGCACCGCAACACTATGCCGCCGTCGAGTTTAACGAGCAATTCCTCGATTCCAGCGATTCCGAGAAGTTAGATGTATCTCGATTCAATAAGGGCCAAGAAGTGCTTCCGGGCACGTATCGGTCCGACATATATGTCAACGACGCCTGGAAAGGAAAGCTGAATATCGAGGTTCGAGAGCTGGGAGGGGACTCTCACGAGGTGGTCCCTTGCATGAATGCCGATCTGCTCGAACGGCTTGGCGTCGACCCGAGAAAGCTCTCGGCAGAGTCGACCGCCAAGCTCGAAACAGCAGATAAGGTCTGCCTGACTTTGCCAGATCTGATTCCGAGCGCGGTCGCGTCGTTTGACAGTGGCGAGCAACGGCTGGACGTCTCAATCCCCCAGATCGTGATGAATAGCCGTGCCCGAGGCTATGTCGATCCGAAGTACTGGGAGGATGGCGTGCCTGCGGCCATGCTGCAATACAACGCCAACGCTTATCACAGTTCATCGCCCCAATTCAATAACGACTCCCAGTATCTCGGACTGATCGGCGGGGTCAACGCGGGTGCCTGGCGCTTTCGCTATCAGGGCAACCTGACGAACACCAGTAACGGTGGTTCGCATTTCCAAAGCGTGCAGACCTATGTTCAGCGCGGGTTCAAGGGAATCAAGAGCCAGTTAACCGCCGGTGACACTTTCACCGACGGCGCGCTATTCGACAGTTATGGCGTTCGAGGCGTCACACTAGGCACCGATGACCGGATGTATCCGGAATCGCAGCGTGGCTATGCGCCGGTCATCCATGGCATAGCGAATAGCAACGCCAAGGTTCAGATCCGGCAGAACGGCAACATCATTTTCGAAACGACCGTCGCACCCGGTGCTTTCGAGATCGACGACCTGTATCCGACTGGCTACGGCGGCAATCTCGATGTCATCGTCACCGAAGCAGACGGGTCTCAGCACGTCTCCACTGTGCCGTACGCCGCAGCCGTCAATGCGCTGCGTCCGGGAGTGACGCGCTATAGCGCGACGATCGGTGAGTATCGTGATGCCACGCTCAACATTCATCCCTTCGTCTCGCAGTTCACGATACAGCACGGCATAAGCAACCTGCTGACGCTCTACGGCGGGATCACCGCTGCGGATCTGTATTTCGCGGGCATGGTGGGCACGGCGCTAAACACGAGCGTTGGTGCATTCGGCGTGGACGTAACCAGCGCGACCGCGAGTTTCAAGCGACTCGGCACGCGTAACGGGGCGAGCGTACGCCTGAGTTACTCGCAGCTAATTGCACCAACCGACACGAATATCGCGATCGCAGCGTACCGCTATTCCACGAGCGGTTTCTTCAGCTTGCCTGATGCCATGACCATGCGTCAATTGAACGACGACGGTCAGCTAGCGGCTATGTCGGCGCTACAGAAATCGCGTGTTCAGTTCGTGCTGAATCAGAGCATCGGATCGAGTGGCCGTTTTGGGTCAGTGTATGCAATGGGTTCGGTCACTTCTTACTGGAATCGCTCCGGCCACGACACGCAGTATCAAATTGGCTATAACAACAGTTGGAAGCGTCTGACCTATGGCGCGTCGCTTGTGCGCCAGTATCAGGTCGATGCGGACCGCTGGGACAACCGAATCATGCTGAATCTCACGGTTCCGTTGGGTTTGGGTTCGCATGCGCCGCAATCGTCAACATACTTCCAGCATGACACGAGCAATAGCAGTTCCAGTATTCAACAGTCGATCACCGGCACCTTGGGTGACGACAACGCCATCACGTATGGCCTGAATGGAAACTTCAACGACGGCGGCCGCGCACGCAGTTCGTTCAATGCAGGCGCCAATGTGGGCTATATGTCGCCATTCGCGCTCCTGACGGCCAACGCCAGCACGGGACGTCAATACTCTCAGGTGGGCGCGAGCGTTTCAGGCGGTGTGGTGGCCTGGGGCGATGGCGTGGCGTTCACGCCGAACATGGGCGAAACGGTTGCCGTGGTGGAAGCCAAGGATGCGGCTGGAGCGAAGCTTGCGAACGGCTCGGGCCTTCGCGTGGATCCTTGGGGCCACGCAGTGGTGTCGGGCATACAGCCGTATTCGAATAACGACGTTGAGATCGATCCCAAGGGCTTGCCTTTGAATATCGAGCTGAAATCAACCGTTCAGCGAACAGCGCCGACGGCAGGCGCAGTCGTGAAGCTCAAGTTCGAAACCGAGGACAAGGGCAAGTCCGCAGTAATGCGTGTCTTGCAGGCCAACGGCAAGCCGCTTCCGTTTGGCGCCACGGTTTCGGACGACGCACAGAACACCGTCGGTACCGTTGCTCAGGGCAGCCGCATTATCGCGGTGGGACTGAAGCTCGATAGCGGCAAATTGAATGTCAAGTGGGGCGACGCATCTGATCAAACCTGCTCCGTGCCTTATCAGTTGCCAGAAAAGACAAACTCGGTGACGCCGATCTTGCTAAAGATCGCGGACGGCGTATGCCAGTAATGCAAGGCACGAGCTAACCATTTTGGAGTTATACATGAATCACGTTAAGAGGATAGTGCTGACATTCGCGCGGCTCGCGGTGTGCTCGGTGTTAGCTGTCACTATGCTCCCTAACAATGCTAAAGCCGATGTCTCATGCCGCTCGAACTATACGAGTTTTACTATCACGATGCCGGGCACGGTTGCGGTTCCTCGCGACCTGGCCAATGGTTCCATGCTGACATCCTGGTCAATGATGCCGAACACGACCAACATGTACACATGTACATCGACTAACCTTACTTATTCAGGAATAGACTTCGAACTCGCAGGCATGAGCTCGACCATGACGAGCTATACGGCCTCGTATAACGGCACCGCTTTCCCTGTCTATCAGACGACCCTTCCTGGCGTGGGAATCGCGATGGGAGGCAATCTGAATGCTCACGGACGCACGGCCGGTCCTGTCGGCTTTAACGGCATGGGCTTTCACTGGAACAGTAACGGCACTAATGACAATGGGGGTCAACTGATCGTTGCCTTGGTGAAGATCGGTGATATTACTCCTGGCACGCTTTCAGGTTTGATTGCGCAAGGCTTTTCATGGGAAGGCGCTGTTAGCCCACCCGCCGGAGATAATCCTGCGTCAGGAGTTATAAGCTTCAACATTTCGCCTGTCGTCGTGACCGTGTTGACTTGTCAGACACCAGACAAGACGATCCCCATGGGCATACACGGCCCAAGTGACTTACCTACTGTTGGGTCGACGTCGAGCAATCCGGCATCGTTTACGCTCGACTTGAATAACTGCCCCGGTGGTGCGCCCGTAGCAGGCCTTTCGGTTGGGCAAATTAACAGCATTCAATACCGAATCGATCCATCGAATGGAGTAGTGGCCGGCTTTACCAACGTCGCGGCGTTGAGCGGAAGCCCATCTGCCGGCGGCGTCGGAATCCAGCTTTATGACAGCACCGGTGCAGTCTTTCCGCTTAGCGTGTACAAAACTTTAAGCAACTTCAATAGCGCCACAGGTGGTAGCTACAACATTCCGCTCACGGCACGCTACTACAGAACAGGAACCCTTACTCCGGGACCGGCGAACTCGACCATGACAATGACTGTGCTGTACCAATAGAAGCGTAAAAAAACGTGTTTGTACCATTCAAGTTTATAAACATTTTCGGGAAGCAAGATGAACAAACTTAAGCTCATTCTAGTAGTCTCAGCATTGGCCGCCGCGAAGTCGGTGTTTGCAGTAGACGCGACGCTCAACTTCACAGGCACAATCATTCTGCCGACCTGCACGGTCGATTCGAGTAGTGCGAACCAGACGATCTCGCTCGACACGGCGAAGACGACCGATTTCGCGGCTGTGGGGTCCACTCAAAATCCTCGGCCGTTCAACGTGAAGTTGGCCGCTTGTGCTACGAACACCAACGTGACAATGACCGTGAATGGTACGAATGACACGTTGACCAGCGTGTTGAAAAACACCGGTTCAGCGGCGCAGGTGGGCGTGCAGTTGCTAAAGGCATCGAATGTTGGCGACACGACTGGATCGCCTATTACGCTTGGAAGCGCTGAATCGCTCGGTGCTGTGGATCAGACGAATGAGATGACCATCCCGATGGTTGCGCAGTTCTACCGACTTGGAGCAATGACGGGTGGTACGGTGACAGCAGTAGCTACAGTCAATTTCGCTTATAATTAACTGGTCTAAGGTTCGTTTTCCGAACTAACAATATGTGAGCCAATTTTAAGGATTCAGCGCGCTCTAAACGCTCCCAGATTGACTGGTCGACTAGTCACCGCGCTATCCGTCAAACATCCGCGTGTCGTTGCATCGATATCCATACGTAACGACCTTGGAAAACCCATTCTCGTCAACAGGTTCGAGAATTTTTATCAACGCTTTTACTTTAGATAGGTTCAAAAATGAGTATGCAGAAAATCACGCGAAGCGCACTCGCACAAGTCGATATCGCGGGCGCCGGTTCGACGTCATCTTCCTCATATACGAGCGTTACAATCAACATCAACCGAGCCGATACAACTGGTGGCCTCAAGTCCGGAATCGCGATATCTGTTCAGTAAGATAATTAGCTAGCGACTATGATTCGCGGAGCCATCACCGATGGCTCCGCGTTTTCTTAAAGCAGGGCTGCGACCTCTACGCCATGTCTGTCGCATCGGCGAACTTGCGCAGGAATGTACCCAAAGAATATGCCATTCGACATGAACATTATTCTTTGATTGCCACCGCTGCCCTAATTGTGCGAGCGATAGGCGGGCCGCTACAAATGGCCCCTCATCGTTCTGAAGGACGACCGCTTTCTATTTTCCCAGAACCCACGCGTTGGCGTCAGACATCCATACCATCTAACGATCCGCTAACGCCCCGCGGCTCACGCCCGATAAACGCCGCGCCTCGATTCCTCCTGACCTCCAGCGCATCGGCGATAAACTCTGCCAGCCTTCCGACATCTTTCCATCTCGAAGCCCTTCGCGCCGCATCCATATCTTCGCGCCGAATGATCGCCCTAAGCGTATCCACCGCGAGTGAACGCAGCCATATGCGCAAGCCTTCATCGCCGAGCTTGGCAAACTCCTTATGCACATCGGGCAAGGCGGTTTTCGGCGAGCGCGCACGCAAAGTCGGAACCGCATCCGCATCCCCATCCGCATCCGCATCCGCAGCCGCAGCCTCAGCCTCAGCCGCAGCATAGGCAGGAACCGCAGACGCAACCTCGGCAGCAACCTGAATCGGACTTGGAACCGCCGCAGGAACCTGCACTGCAGTCGGAGCCGCAGCCGCCTCCACCTCCTGCCCTACCGAAACCAACACCGCCCCTAGTCTCACCGCAAACCCAGGATAAACCGCCTCCTCCTCCTCCACCACCACCCGGGCAAGCCGCATCAACAACTTCCTCAATGGCATCGTGCTTCGCATAGCGCCCATATCTCCAAAGTAAGCTCGTGCAAAGCCTCATAGGCTTCGATGCCATACTTGCTTTTCAGCGTGCGCAGCCCCGCGTCCGCATCACCGCCTCGCGCGACGTCTACCGCCAGCGGAATTCTGCTCTTGAAAAAGCGCGGCTGCGGCACGCCCTCTTCCGAGAACTTGCCCAGTCGTCCATGGAACAAGTCCTCCATCACGCGCGCGTGCAGGTTGTTCCTCTGCACCTTGGTCGCGACGATCCCAAGCGGCTCGAGCACGCGCCCAAACCGCGCACCAAAGCTCCGCACGTTCTGCACGATCTGATAAATGCCCCAAGTCGAAACGATGTCCGGTATCGTCGGAATTACATAGCCCGTGGAAATGCGCAAGCCGTTCTTCGTGACGGAACCAAGACTCGGCGGACAATCGATAATCACATACTCGTAACGCTCAAGCACCGGCTCCAGCGCCTGACGCAAGACATCGAGCGGACTAATCAGAAAACCGGGGTTGTACGAGATCATCGCAATGCGCTCTTCGAAGTCGATCAACCGGATGCTCGAAGGCAAGAGATCGAGCCGCGCAATGCCGCCATCGACCGTGGAAACGCCGCGCACGATCGCTTTCTCTATATCGAATTTCGGCTTGCAATGCAGGTTGATCTTGTCTTCGAACAAATGTGCGATGGTTTGCCCTTCGCGATCGAGTTCGTCCCAGCGCTTTTTGGAGATGAGATTGATGGTTGCGTTCGTCTGCGGATCGAGGTCGATAAGCAACACGCGCTTGCGCAACTCGTGCGCAAGCATTTCGGCGACGGCCACCGCCGTCGTGGTCTTTCCCACGCCGCCCTTGAGATTGATAAAGCTCAATACATGCGGCAAGTTACTTCTGTATATCGACATCTCGCTCCAGCACTAGCTTCGTTCGGGAGAGAAATGTATGGATCGCTATGAAACGCCCGGCGCGCTTATCCCGTAATTAAGCCAGACGCCGATGCGCCATTTACCGCATCATCGGTCCTCGCGTTCGAGGAACCAGCAACTCGCCAAACGCATCCGCCGAAAGCGGTCGCGCCAGCAAGAAGCCTTGCATTTCATCGCACATCAAGTCTTGCAGGCGATTCAATTGCGATCCCGTCTCGACGCCTTCCGCGACCACATCCATGTCCAGCGAATGCGCGAGTGCAATGATCGCCGATACGATCGCGCGCCCTTCGTGGCCGTTCTCGTCCAGCCCGTTGGTAAAAAACCGGTCGATCTTCAATTGCTTCGCGCGAAACCGCTGCAGATACGCGAGACTCGAATAACCCGTGCCGAAATCGTCGATGGCGATTTCGAAGCCATTGTCCTGAAACGCGCGAATCATCTCGATGGTGCGCGGCGCGTCCTGCATGGCGACGGTCTCGGTGATCTCGAACATGATCTGGTCGCTCGGCACGCTCTCTTCACGCACGATTCGCATCACGTTCGCCACGAGGTCCACTTCGTTCATCTGACGCGGCGACAAGTTGATGGCCACCTTCACCGCCGGCCGCCCCTCGGCACGCCAGCGCGCGATATGTCGGCAAGTCTCGCGCACGACCCAGTAGCCGATCTGCACGATCTGCCCCGAGCGCTCCGCAATCGGAATGAATTCGAGCGGCGTCAGTACGCCGATCACGGGATGATCCAGCCGGATGAGCGCTTCCGCGCCCGCCAGCGTACCGTTGGCGCCGCGAAACTTCGGCTGGAACAGCAAATAGAAGTGTCCCGCGTTCAATGCCTCGTGCAACGCCTGCTGAATCTGCAAGGTCCGCACGGCGGCTTCGTTCATGCTCGCCTCGAAGAAGCGATAGGTGCTGCGCCCGCCGCGTTTCGCTTCGTACATGGCGATATCCGCGTGCTTGAGCAAGGCATCGACCGTGTCGCCGTCCTGCGGATAAAGCGCAATGCCGATGCTCGGCATTACCTGCAAGGTATGTTTCGCGACCATCAGCCCCTGACGCATGGATTCGAGCACGCGCTCGGCCATCTTTTCGGCATCGGCGGGCTCGGGAAGGTTTTCCAGCATCACGACGAATTCGTCGCCGCCGATGCGCGCCACCGTATCGCCACCACGCACGCATTGTTGCAGACGCCGGCCGAACGCCTTCAGCACTTCATCGCCGATGGAGTGGCCGAGCGAATCGTTGATCGTCTTGAAGCCGTCGAGGTCCATGAAGAGAATGGCGAAGCCGTTGCCGCCCGACTGCGCGCTCTTGATTGCGCGCTCGATGCGCTCGGTGATCGTGCTGCGATTCGGCAAATCGGTCAGCGTGTCGAAGGTCGCCATGCGCACGATCTGTCCGTTCAGCCGCGAGACGGAGCCGGCGAGGAACGCGGTGCGCGCATCGAGGCGCGACAGCACCAGCGTGATGATCAGAATGGTGAGCGTAAAGAGCACGACGGTAGTCGCGAGCCAGTGTGTATCGACATCGTTGGCCGCGCCGCAGATCGAACCCGGCGCGAATTCGGCCGCCGCGTTGCCGGTGTAATGCATGCCCGTGATGGCGATACCCATCACCAGCGCCGCCGCCGCGCGCTTGGTCAGCACGTGCGACTTGTTCGCGTCAGACAAGGTCCGCGCAATCCACAACGCCGCGCCCGAAGCCACGATGGCGATCACGATCGACGCCGCGAACAGCGTTGGGTCGTAGACGATCGCGGGCAGCATGCGCATGGCGGCATCGCCCGTATAGTGCATGGCCGCGATGCCCGCGCCCATCATCACGCTGCTGACCACGAGCCGTCGCGCCGTGAGCTTTGCGCCGGTGATCACGTAGAGCGCGAAGAAAGACGTCAGGACGGCGATGACCAGCGATCCCGTGGTGATCCAGAAGTCGTAGCCGAGCGGAATCGGCAACTGGAACGCCAGCACGCCGATGAAATGCATCGACCAGATGCCGAGGCCCATGGACGCCGCGCCGCCTGCGAGCCAGACGTGGCGCAGGCGCGACTGCCCAAGCATGGCGAGGCGGCCCGAAATGTCGAGCGCGGTGAAAGAGGCAAGCGTCGCGACGATCAAGGATGCCGCGACCAGCCATAAGTTATAGGTGCCGTGCATGTCCGGGCCGATGTCGAAGACTCAATAGTGTGAGCGTCTTATCGGCGCGGTATCGCGCTTCTTTAGTGTGCGACTGCAATTAGTTCCGCACGCAACTTTTGTCCAGGTAAGAAGCGCTTCACAGTTGCGAATCGAGAAGCGCGGCCACGCGTTCGAGCACGCGTTCACGCAAGGACCGATGTTGCCAGTCTTCCAGCGTGATGCGTTTGGCTCGGGTCACGTCGTCGTCGAAGATAGCGGTCTGCTGGGCCGCGAAGTCGCGGTCGTAGATGTTGAGATTGGCTTCGTCGTTGAGCTTGAAAGACCGGCTGTCGAAGTTGGTCGACCCGACCGACACGAGATATTCGTCGACCACGATCAGCTTGCAGTGGAACATGGTCGGCTGATATTCGTACATCTCCACGCCCGCCGCGAGCAGGTCGCCCCAGCAGGCGCGCGAGGCTTCGCGCACCGTGTGTGTATCGATCCGCTTGCCCGGCGTGATGATACGCACGCGCACGCCGCGCTTCGCCGCTTCCACGATGGCGTTGATCGTCAGCTTGTCCGGCACGAAATACGCACTCGACAGATGGATCGACGTCGTGGCGGCGGTGATCGCCATGAGATACATGAGTTGCATGTCGTCGCTACCGCCCGAGGGCGATGAGCTGAACATGTGCGCGAGGCCGTCGCCCGCGGGCGCGATCTCGGGAAAGTAGTCGCCGCCGTGCAGCACGTTGCCCGTGGCCTTGACCCAATTGTCCATGAAGACCGCCTGCATCTGTCCCACCGCCGGGCCGGTTATCCTGAAGTGCGTGTCGCGCCAATGCTTCTCGTCCTGAGCGTGTCCGGTCCATTCCTCGGCAATGCCGACGCCGCCCGTGTAGCCCGTATGACCGTCGATCACGAGCAACTTGCGGTGCGTACGGTCGTTCATGCGGCCAAGACCGGTCCAGTGCGGCTTGTGATACTGAATGACCTCCGCGCCCGCGTCCTTGAGCATCTGCAAGTAGCGCTTGTCCATCTTCGAGGAGCCGACCCAGTCGAGCAGCACGTGTACCGCGACGCCGGAGCGCGCTTTCTCGGCGAGCGCGGCGGCCACCTCTTCGCCTATCTTGCCCGACCAGTAGATGAACGTTTCGAAGGTAATGGTTTTCTTCGCCCCGCGAATGCCCGCGAGCATAGACGGGAAAATCTGATCGCCGTTGACGAGCATCTCGAAGCAGTTGCCATCCACGACGGGCGGGCCGAGCAACAGTCCCATCGAGCGGAGGAATTGCGGGTCGTCGCTCGCGTAGAGCCGTTCGATCTTGTGTTCGATCTTCTTTTCGCCGCTCGTCAGATTCGCGATCAGCAGCACGATGACCACGGTCACGACGACGGTCAGGACAATCACAGCAATCAGGGCAAGCGCCGGCATGCGGGGGTCTCGGTGAAGGAACTGGCGTCCGGGACCCACAGTGTATTGGGTTTTTGTTCAACCGCTAACTGCCGTCCAGCCCGCTTCCCGGCTCACCTTGGCGATTTCCTTGGCGATGGCGTCGCCCAGGCGCTTTTCATCGGACGATACATCCGCGTGCTTCGTCTCCGATACCGCGTGCATGCCGCCCGATACCGCGAGCGAACTCGCCACATGGCCCGCCGCCGCGCCGACGCCCGCCATTTCCGCGACGCCCGGTGCGTGGCCGCTGTCGCCCTTTGCATCGAACTGTTCGATGACTTGCGGCGCGCCGTGCGCCGGCTTGAAGACGAGTTGCACGTTCGCGCCCACCTTGCTTTCGCCCGCGCCGAGTCCGATCAGGACGCGCCGGCGGCGATTGCCCGCATCGATCGTGCTGAAGTCGCCGACCACGGCGAGCACGTTTTGATCGTCCGGCGGCGCGACGTCGGCGCGAATGGCGCGCAGACCCTGCGCTTGCAGCTTCGCGACGATTTCGTTGGCCACTTCCTCTCGCGCGGCCGTGGCGTCCTGCGCTTGCTGTGCGGCGGAAGTGTCGCCCGAGAACGCGCTGGAAAGCTTCGACACGAGACCATGTTGATCGAGCTTGACTTGGGACGCGTCGCTATCGAATGCGTAGACGTAGATCACGTCGGGGCCTGCGACGGTCTGCGCGTTTGCGTTCGCACAACCGGCCATGAGCGCCGCTCCGGCAAACAGGCTTGCCACCGTCGCCCGGCGAGCCAGCTTCAGCAGCGAGTGGAGCGAAGGGGTCTTGATCGAGTCGAACATGATGTGCACCTTTTATGCCGGCCGCGCCGGAAAGCAAAAATTCGGGGATATCGGACCGTATAACCGCGATCCTGGCTGTGCGTGACACGGCGCTTGGGTTCACTCGTTACCGCGATGTCTGCGTCACGCTGGTCGCCACTATGGACGATGCCCGCCGCGTGCGCCATCGAGCATTTATGTCGCGAGGTTTCACGTCTTTCGCGGCCTTCGCGGCCCGCGCCGGCGCACCGCTTGTGCAGAGGTGCACCACTTCTGGTTACCATGACCGCCAGGCGTCGCGCCAGGTGGCGCGCCGCATCCACGAATCGTTTTCAAGGAGCGCATATGGACCTCAAGATCGCCGGCAAGCTGGCATTCGTATCCGGATCGACCAAGGGCATCGGGCACGCCATCGCGGTGGGACTCGCGCGCGAAGGCGTGCAGGTGATCCTCAATGGCCGCTCGCAGGCTTCCGTCGATGCCGCCCTCGCCAAGCTCAAGGAGCAGGCGCCGGGCGCACAGGCCGAGGGTTTCGCGGGCGACGTATCGGATGCCGCTCAGGTCGCGGAACTCGTGAAGCGCTTCCCGAGTGTCGATATTCTCGTGAACAACATGGGCATCTTCGATCCCAAACCCTTCGAAGAAATTTCCGATGAAGAATGGCTGCGCTTCTTCAACGCCAACGTGATGTCGGGCGTGCGGCTTTCGCGCGCCTATCTGCCGAAGATGAAGGAGAAAAACTGGGGCCGCGTGGTGTTCATCAGCAGCGAAAGCGGTATTCAGATTCCCGTCGAGATGATTCACTACGGGTTGACCAAGACCGCGCAGTTGGCGCTGTCACGCGGTCTCGCCGAGACGTGTTCGGGCACGAACGTGACGGTCAATTCGGTCTTGCCCGGTCCGACGAGTTCGGAAGGCGTCACGGAATTCGCGGAGAAGCTCTCGGGCGGAAAGAGCCTGAAGGACTTCGAAAAGCAGTTCTTCGAGGAAGCCCGGCCGACCTCGATTCTCAAGCGCTTCATCACGCCCGAGGAGATTGCGAACACGGTCGTGTATGTGTGCTCGGAACTGTCTTCGGCGACCAACGGAGCGGCGGTTCGCGCGGATGGCGGCGTCGTGAAGTCGGCGTTTTAGCGCGACGCGTTCACTTCGGCGGCCTTTTCGAGCGCACTGACGATAGCCGCGACGGTTTTCTCGCGCGCGGCTTCGTCGTTCTGCCGCAGCGCATACGAAGGGTGATACGTGGCGACGATGAACTTGTCGCCATACGGCACCACGCGGCCGATATGCGCCTGCAAGGTCGCCCGCTTGCCGAGCAAGGCAGTCAGCGCCGTGGCCCCGAGCGTGACGATCACGCGCGCGCCGGTCTCCTGAAGCTCCTTGTCGAGCCAGTACGAACACGCTTCGATTTCCTGCTGCCCGGGCGTCTTGTGCAAGCGCCGCTTGCCGCGCGGCTCCCATTTGAAATGCTTGACCGCATTCGTGAGATAGACCTGCTCGCGCGGAAGCTGCGCGCGGCGCATGGCGTCGTCGAGTAACTGCCCTGCCGGGCCGACGAACGGTTCGCCCTTCAAATCTTCCTGATCGCCCGGTTGCTCGCCGAGCAGCATGATGCGCGCGTCGGCCGGGCCGCTGCCGGGTACGGCTTGCGTCGCGTGCTTCCACAGCGAACAGCGGCGGCATTCATCGAGCGATGTAGGCGCGTCGCGTTCGGGTTGCGCGGCGTCGGCTTCGACCTGCACCGCCTTGCCGCCGAGTGCGCCGACGCTGCGCGCCTGGCCGACACGCCGCGCGCCGCCGCGCGCATCGCTCACGAGCTTGGGAATGAGCGCGCCTTCGGGCAAACCTTTCCAGAACCGCACCGGCATGTGCTGTTCGAGCGCGTTCTCGTTCAATCGCGCCGGGTTGAAGATGCTTCGGTAGTAGGTCATCCAGAGCGCCTCGGCGGCGTCGGCGGTGTCGTTCGCGTGATCGGCGGCGAGCGCGCGGCGGCGCTCCAGTTGCAGGCGCTCGCCGTTGAAGAGCGCGGCGCCATCGGGCGTGGTGATGAGCCACGACGAGCGTCCCATGCGCGCCGCGAAGTGTTCGGCGGCCCAAGCGAGCACGTCGTGATCCGGCTCGTACCATGCGACGTACTCGGGTGCGCCGAGCGCCTCGTCGCGCTGCCGGAAACGCACGTAGGCGATCATGTCGTGCTGCGCGCGCCGCACGGCCTTGGCCATCTTGTAAAGCCGCGCGCCGTCTTCATCCGCGGGCGATGCCACCGAACGGTCGCCACGCGTCCAGCGCCATAGCACGAGATAGAGGAAGCTCCAGCGGCGTTCGTCGCGAAAGCAGGCTGCGTCTTTCAGCAACGCCGCCAGTTCCTTCGAAACCCGGATCCGTGCGGGCTTCACCTCGGAAGCGGCGGCGTCTTCAACGACGTCGCCGAACAGCGCAGGCGCTTGCGCCGCGCCTTCGGCCGTGCGCCATTCGATCGATTCGGGCGCGCGCTCTTTTGCCAGCGCGATGAGCGCCGCGCCCCGCCAGGAGTCGAAGTCGTCTTCTATCTCGATGACGTGCATGATCCGCTCAGATGAGCGACAACTGCACGGGCTCGGTCGCGAGCGAACGCCGCAACTGCTCCGTCGACGCCTCGCGCAACGGCGGCCGATAATCGTCCGTCACGATGAACGGTTTCACCTTGTCCATTGCGCAACGCAGCCGCGCGACATCGTGATACCGCACGCGCCGCGAACGGCGCAACTCGACGATACGCTTGGCATTACGCATGCCGATGCCCGGCACTCGCGAGATCATGCGCACGGGCGCGGCGTTCAGATCCACCGGAAAGCGTTCGCGATGCGACAGCGCCCAGGCGAGCTTAGGATCGATATCGAGCGAGAGGTTACCGGCCGTTCCGAGCAACTCCTGCGCTTCGAAGCCGTAGCCGCGCATCAGAAAATCCGCCTGATACAGCCGATGCTCGCGCAACAATGGCGGCGCCTGCGACGGCACACCCGACGGGCTGTCGGGGATCGGGCTGAAGGCCGAGTAATAGACGCGCTTGAGCTGATAAGAACCGTACAGCGTTTCCGCCGTGCCGAGAATGGTGCGGTCATCGGTCTCGTCCGCGCCAACGATCATCTGCGTGCTTTGCCCGGCGGGCGCGAAACGCGGCGCGCGCGGCTCCGCTTCCGACTCTTCGCGCGCCACGCGAATGTTGCCCATCGCGAGCTTGATGGTGCGGCCGCTCTTCTCCGGCGCAAGCCGTTCGAGGCTGATTTCGGTCGGCAGCTCGATGTTGACGCTCAAGCGGTCCGCATAACGCCCCGCCAGTTCGATGAGTTCCGGGTCGGCATCCGGTATGGTCTTCAGATGGATATAGCCGCGAAAGCGATGCTTTTCACGCAGCGATCGCGCTACTTGCACGAGTTGATCCATCGTGTAGTTCGACGAACGGATCACACCTGAACTGAGAAACAAGCCGTCGATGTAGTTGCGGCGATAAAAGTCCAGCGTGAGCTTGACGACTTCGTCCGGCGTGAAGCGGGCGCGCGGCACGTTACTCGACCGGCGGTTGATGCAGTAGCGGCAGTCGTAAAGACAAAAGTTGGTCAGCAAAATCTTGAGCAGCGAGACACAGCGGCCGTCCGGCGTGAAGCTGTGGCAAATGCCCGAGCCCGTGCTCGCGCCAAGCCCGTCGATGCCGCGCGATTCCCGTTTCGGCGCGCCGCCGCTGGCGCACGACGCGTCGTACTTAGCGGCGTCAGCAAGAATTTCGAGCTTTTCGGACAGATCCATCTTGGCTTTTATACTGTATATACGTACAGTATTCTAAGTGTGTAGGTAGCGGAAAGCAATCGACCGTTTTGGCGGTTTATTTGAGAGGATCATGGCCCCAGTTCATCAGCGAATAGCGCCAGTGCGAGTGCTCGACATCATTCGGTCGTTGCGCGAGGTGTCGCTTGATATAGCCGACCACTTTGCGCATATGCGCGTAGTCGTCATCGCTCAGGTCGGCTTTCTTCTTGCCGAGTATGTCGATAATGTGCCGCCCCGACTTGTGTCCCACGGACTCGCTGTTGCCGTCTTTCTGGCCAACTTCGCGGGATTGATCCGTCGCGAGCCACTTTTCTATCTGGTGCGGCGTCATGTTCACGAGGTCCTTGAAAGCCCCGTAGATTTGGGCTTCATCTTCGTCTGCAGGGTGTCCATGCTGCGCGTGTCGAGTGGTCATGAGCGTTCATCCGTTAAGTTTCTCGTCACGAAAGAGCAAGCCATGCACCCGGCAAGACGCCGCAAGCGTGCTAGCCTTTGTCCACTCACCTACGGAGAAATCAATGCGCTTTGATTACCGGTCCTTTCACATCGACTGCACCGCGCCACACGACGAAGACGGGAATTACCAGGCTCACGCGCGAATTACGCGCGCCTCGGAAGACGACACCGCGCATGTGGAAGTTTTCGATTCAGGCGATCTCGACTCCTTCCAGAGCCAGGCGGATGCGCTGCATTGCGCGCGCTCGTGGGCTATCGAGTGGTGTGACGAAGTGCTTGCCTAACCGCTAACCCGGTGTTCTTTCTTTCAGACGTCGACGGCTGAAAGCTGCTCGCTCGCAACGCGGCACGCCGATTGCGGTATGTAAGCAGCGACGTCGCTCCGGACACGAGGCGGCGCGCATCGAAATTCCACTCGGGAGGACATCATGAAGATTGCACAAAAAAGCTTGCTGGTATCGGCGCTGGTTCTGAGCTTGTCGGGCGCGGCATTCGCGCAGGGCGCGGGCGGTGGAGCAGGCGGCGGTGGCGGCACGGCAGGCGGTAACGGCGCGGGTCAAGGTGGCACGGGCATGAGCACACCGAACGCAAACGGCACGACGGGTTCGACCTCGGGCGCCACCGGTGGCGACACTTCCGGTTCGAACAGCAGCGGCTCGCACAAGATGGGCAAGATGAAAAAGGGCAGCTCGGGCATGTCGAACAACGGCATGTCGAACAACAGCACTGGCGGCCAGTCCAACTAAGTCGTCAACAGTTGAAAGCGCCCGGGCCTTGGTCCGGGCGTTTTCGTTTGTTCTTCATCGAATCGATGAATCAGCGCACGTCGGTCGTGAGCGAAAACGATGCCGTGATCGACTCACCCGCTTGCAGCACGCCTCCTCCCTTCAGCGCCGGCTCGACATTCAAATTGACCCAGTCCGCGACATTGCTCACCGGCTCCACGCAAAGCAGTGAAGGAAACACGGCCGGCGCGTAGATCACCATGAAGTCCAGCGGTGCATCGGCGTGCAGCGTGACCGAGCGGCCTTCGTTCGGCCAGTCGATTGTCGCCGTGTGCTTCCAACCCGTGAAGTGGTTATCCAGATCGAAGCCGTTTGCAGACATACCTTGCGTCGAAGTCAGTGCATCGACGCTAGCATGCGGACCGGCGTGCAGCGGCAGCGGATCGGGACTTGCATGCCACATCGAGTCGACATTTGCGTGAACGAAAGTCGCTTCGGTGCGCGGAAAGTACGGGTGATGTCCCATGCCGAAGGGCATCGCTCTTGGCGAGAGATTGCGCATGGTGATCGTCACATGGAGCGCATGTGCGTCGAGCGTGATGCGCTGTTCGGCTTCGTAAGCGAACGGCCAGTGATGCGCGGCTTCTTGCGAAGGCTCGTGCCGCAAACTCAACGTCGCCTGCGCCTCCGATAACGCGCTCACTTGCCACGGCAGCCGCCACGCATTGCCATGCAGCGCGTGCGCAAAACCGTTGCCGTCGCCGGACAGATCGATCTCCACGCCATCGAAGGCAAAGCGCGCATCGCGAATGCGGTTGCAATACGGCAGCAACGGAAAACTGCCCATGCCGAGCGGATTCCTTGAAGCGAGCGCATCCGGCGTGGCGGGCCGCAGCCAGTGAACCACGCCGTCATCGCGCGTTTCGAAGAACGCCGCTATCGCGCCGCCAATATGAGGAGCGAGCACAACACGCCGCGCGCCATGACGAAGTTCGACGAGCGCTTCATTCCCGCGGGCGTTGGAGTCTAGAGCGGCGTTCAATATGCAAACTGCCGGTAGCTTTCGTCGAAGGTGCGCGCCGTGCTTTCGACTTGCGGGTTGTAACGCAGCAAACGCTTCGCGCGAGCGGGCAAGCTGGCGAAGACATCGCGCGGCACGTCGATCCGCACTTCGGGCCGGAAATACCACGCCCGGCTGTAGCCGACCACGACCATAGGCCGGGGCGCACCGGAAAGATTCGGTGTGCCGCGATGCAAGCCGCGTACATCGCGAATCATCACGTCGCCAACTCGCATTGGCACGCGTTCGGCGGGGAAGCGGCCATCGGCGAGACCGGCGAGCGCTTCTTCGCGCGACATGCGATGCGTGCCGCGCGTGGTTTCGAGCGGACCGTTGCTGTCGTCGACATCGACGAGCGGGAAGTTCACCGCTAGCTGGAACGAAGGCGTTTCCGGCGCGTCGTCGAAGAGCGCGGGCGTATCGCGATGCCAGTCCTGAAAGTCCGAACCGCGCACGGGCGTATCAGTTGCGAGCTGGCACATGACCGGATCGGCGCCGGCTACGCGCTCGACGATGGCCACGATGTCCTCATCGCAAAAAATCGATGGATCGGCAAATGCGCCTTCGAAAGGCAAGGTCACGTAATAGCGGCCTGGCCCGCGATTGCCGTCCGCTGCTTCTCTATGCGGCGCGAGCAAAGGCATGAACGCATCGCGCCAGGCTTCGATGGTTGCGCGTGGAAAGTGTTCCCGCAACAAAACGAAGCCATCGCGCTCGAAGTCCTGCGCGAGCGCATCTCTTGCGGTCTCGTCGTATCGGCCCATGCGTGTCGTCTCCTTGTTTTATGTTTGCCGAAGTGAAGCCAAGAATGGCATGGGCGTAATCCGTCCGTCAATATTATTAGTAATTTTCCACGCAAAACCAGTGAAAACCCCGAGCGGCATTTCGCGGGATCATCATTAATATTAGCGGCACGCTCACGGATGAATCGCCGCCGTTACGACGGCGCGCCAGATGAAGAAAACCACCCAACGCCGCCCGACGATGACCGACATCGCGAAACTCACCGGAGTCTCGCAATCGACGGTATCGCTCGTGCTGAACAACGCGTCCGGCGCGAAGTTTTCCGACGCCACGCGCGACAAGGTGCTGCGCGCCGCGCACGAACTCGGCTATCGCATGACGCAGCGCGAGCCGCTTTCGTTCGCGCCGCTGGATACGGCGGAGCGCAATCTGATCGTCTATCTGGCCGATGAAATCTCGACCAGTCCGCATCCGGTGGTAAGCATCGACGGCGCGCGCGATGCCGCCTTCGCCCACGGCCGCATGCTCGCGGTTTATTCGACGCACGGCAACGCGGAAATCGAGGCGCGCGTGCTCGACGCGACGCTCGGCAATCCGGACGTGCTCGGCGTGATCTACGCGACGGTCTACACGCGCCGCGTCACGGTGCCCGCCGCGCTCGAACAGGTGCCGACCGTGCTGCTCAACTGCTATGCGAGCGAAGCGAACGTGTCTTCGGTCGTGCCGGCGGAGGTCGCGGGCGGTCACACGGCGACGGATCATTTGCTGGCGGCGGGGCATCGGCGAATTGGTTATATCAACGGCGAACCGTGGCAAGACGCGGCGCGCGACCGGCTCAAGGGTTATCGCACGGCATTGGCGACGGCGGACCTGCCGTTTGCGCCGGAACTGGTCCGCGAAGGCGACTGGGGACCGGCCACTGGATTCGAGCAGACGCTTTCATTGATGCGCGAGGCGAATCCGCCGACGGCCATCTTCTGCGCCAACGACCTGATGGCGCTCGGTGCAATCGAAGCGCTCAAGCAACTCGGACTGCGCGTGCCCGACGATGTCTCCGTGCTCGGCTACGACGATCAGGAGATCGCGCGCCATACGCATCCGCCGTTGTCGAGCGTGGTCTTGCCCAACTACGACCTGGGTCGCTGGGCCGTGGAAACGCTACTGCAGGAAGAACACAATCGCGCGGCCGGCGCACCGGTGCGACGCCGCACCGTGAAGCTGGACGGCCCGCTCATCGAACGCGGTTCCGTCAGGGAAATTACCGAAGCAAAGCAACTCGCAATTAATAATATTAGCGATGACGAGTCATAAGCCGACCATGCACTCGCCGGAAATCAACTCTCGCAGCAGCAGACCGGGCAACACATAAGCATCGGCATCAATAGAAGAAGGCACCTATCCCTATCGGAGGAAGACATGCTGTCGCTAGAAAAGAACACTCGCCTGGGCTTGCGCCCGCTCGCCGCCACGCTTGCCGCCCTGACGCTCGCCATGGGTTTCAGCGCGGCCCATGCCGCCGATGACGGCTTGCCGAAGATCGCCAACAAGAAGCCGCTCAAGGTCGGCTTTGCGCAGACCGAGAGCAACAATCCGTGGCGGCTCGCGGAAACCAAGAGCTTCAAGGATGTCGCCGCGAAATGCGGCTGGCAGGTGGTCATGACCGACGCGAACAGTTCGGCCGCGAAGCAGGTATCGGACATTCAAAGCATGATCGCGCAGCACGTCGACCTGCTCGTGTTCCCGCCGCGCGAAGAGAAGCCGCTCGTGCCGGTCATCCTGCAGGCCAAGAAAGCCGGCATTCCGGTGATACTCGTCGACCGCAACGTCGATCAATCGACGGTGAAGGCCGGCCGCGACTACATCACGTTCATCGGTTCGGACTTCATCGATCAGGGTCAGCGCGCCGCCGACTGGCTCGTTAAGGCGACCAACGGCAAGGCGACGATCATCGAACTGGAAGGCTCCACGGGCGCCTCTGCTGCAAACGACCGCAAGAAAGGTTTCGACGATGTCATCGCGAAGAACTCGGGCATGAAGATCGTCGCGTCGCAAAGCGGCGATTTCGCGCGCGACAAGGGTCGTCAAGTCATGGAAACGCTGTTGCAGGCGCATCCGGACGTGACCGCCGTCTACGCGCATAACGACGAAATGGCGCTCGGCGCAATCGCGGCGATCAAGGCGGCCGGCAAGCAGCCGGGCAAGGACATCGTGCTCGTGACCATCGACGGCACCAAGGGCGGACTCGAAGCCATTCAGGCGGGCGAACTGGGCGCAAGCGTGCAGTCGAGTCCGTTCTTCGGCCCGCTCGCGTGCGATGTCGCGCAGAAGTTCGCGAAGGGCGAAACCATCCCGCCGTGGGTCAAGGTCTCGGACCGCTTCTACGACAAGAGCAACGTCAAGGAAAGCATGCAGTACGGGTATTGAGCGCAGTTGGCTGGTTCGCGGGCGTCTATTCACGGACGCCCGCTCTTTTCTCCGGACGAACACCGACGCCATGCCCAACGCTCCCCTCCTCGACATGCAGGACATCGACATCGCTTTCGGCGGTACGCCCGCATTGAAGCGCGCCCGCCTCACCGTGGCGGCGGGCGAAGTGCACGCGCTCATCGGCCAGAACGGCGCAGGCAAGTCCACGCTCATCAAGATTCTCACGGGCGCGTATAGAAAGACGGCGGGCACGATTCGTTTCGATGGCCGCGAAACCGATTTCCGCACGCCCAAGGAAGCGCGTGAAGCGGGCATCAGCACGATCTATCAGGAGATCAACCTGGTGCCGTTCCGGTCGGTGGCCGAGAACATCTTTCTCGGACGCGAACCGCGCCGCTTCGGACTCATCGACTGGAAAACCGTGCAGCGGCGCGCGCATGAATTGCTCGAATCGTTCGGCCTTCACATCGACGTCAAAAAGCCCGTGCGCGAATATTCCACCGCCATTCAGCAGATGGTCGCGCTGGCGCGCGCGGTATCGTCGGATGCGAAGATGGTGATCATGGACGAATCGACTTCCTCGCTCGACGAGCGTGAAGTCGAATTGCTGTTCACGGTCGTGCGCCGCTTGCGTGACGACGGCCGCGCGGTCATCTTCGTGTCGCACCGGCTGGATGAACTCTATGCACTGTGCGACCGCGTCACGGTGATGCGCGACGGCCAGACCGTCGCCGAAAGCAGCATGCAGGAGATGGACAAGCTCAAGCTCGTCACGACCATGCTCGGCCGCACGCTTGCCGCCGTCGTGCACGAAGACGATGCCGTGAAGGAAGCGAATCTCGCCAAGCGCGGCGCGGTGGCGTTGCGCGCGCAGGGTCTCTCGGCGGGCGCGAAAGTCACCGACGTCACGCTCGATGTCCACGCGGGCGAAGCCGTCGGACTCGCCGGATTGCTCGGCTCGGGCCGCACGGAAACCATGCGCCTGTTGTTTGGCGCGGACCGTCCGTCCAACGGCACGCTCGCGGTCGACGGCGCGGAGGTCGCATTCAAGTCGCCGAAAGACGCCATCGCGCGCGGCATCGCTTATCTCACCGAGGATCGCAAAGCCGAAGGCATCGTGCCGGAGCTTTCCGTGCGCGACAACCTCACGCTCGTGTGCCTGCCGGCGCTGACCAGACGCGGCGTGATCGACGTGGCCAAACAGCGCGAAATCGTCGATGGCTTCATCACCTCGCTCGGCATCAAGCTGCGCTCGCCGGATCAGCCGATCCGCGAGCTATCGGGCGGCAATCAGCAGAAGGTGCTGCTCGCGCGCTGGCTCGCGACCAACCCGCGTCTCTTGCTGCTCGACGAACCCACGCGCGGTATCGACGTCGGCGCGAAAGCCGATGTCGCGAAAATCGTGCGCGAGTTACGCGATGCGGGGCTTGCGGTGCTGCTGTCGGCATCGGAACTGGAAGAGTTGACGGCGGTGGCCGATCGCGCGGTCGTGATCCGCGACGGCGAAACGGTCGCGCAACTGGACGGCGCGCAGATGACCGAGACCTCGATCATGGATGCGATCGCTTACGGCACGGGCGAGGAATCGACATTGGCTTCGGCCGCTCAAGGAACCGAGTCGTGATAGAGAAAACCAGCGCACCTATCGTCGCGGATACCGCGCCCGCGCGGAAGAAAAAACGCGGCATGGCGATTCAACGCGAGATCGTCGTGCTCGTCGCGATGATCCTCTTCAACCTGCTCTTTACCGATCACTTCTGGTCGCTGCAGACCTTCAACGTGAACCTTACGCAGGTGGTGACGATCGTGATCGTCGGCATCGGCATGACGCTCGTGGTGGCGACAGGCGGCATCGACCTGTCCGTGGGCGCTTCGATGGCCATCTCCGGTGCGCTCGCGCCGATGCTCTTCATGAACATCGACGGGCCGGGCGGCTTGCTGCTCGCATTCACCTTGCCGATCGTGGCGGCGGCACTATGCGGCGTCTTCAACGGCTTTCTCGTGACTCGGCTGAATGTGCAGCCTATCGTCGCGACGCTCGTGCTGTTCATCGCGGGACGCGGCATTGCGCAGGTCGTCACCGATGGCAGCCTGCAGGCCTTCAACAATCCCGCGTTTCAGTGGATTGCGCTGGGCCGCGTGGCGGGCGTGCCGTTTCAGATCCTGCTCATGCTCGCGCTCGTCGCCATCTTTACGTGGATCGTGCGTAAGACGCTCTTCGGCAAATATCTGCTCGTGACGGGCGGCAACGAGGAAGCGGCGTATCTTTCCGGCATTCCTACCGCGCGCGTGAAGATGATCGCGTACACGGCGTGCGCGGCGCTCGCGGGTCTGGCCGGACTGATTTCGATCTCGGTGAATTCGTCGTCGGATGCGAACGTGGTCGGCCTCGGCGTGGAACTCGATGCCATCGCGGCCGTGGCCGTCGGCGGCACCGCGCTCACGGGCGGCAAGGCGTATATCACGGGCACGCTGATCGGCGCGCTCATCATCCAGTTGCTGCGTTATACGCTGCTTGCACACGGCATTCCGGATGCCGCCGCGCTGGTGCTGAAAGCTGCGATCATCATCGCCGCTGTGTACGTGCAGAGAAAGCGAGGCTGACGACGACATGAAGAAGAACCTCCCGATTCTCATCGCGCTCGCGGCGCTGCTCGTGCTTGGCGTCGTGCGGTACGAGCACTTTGCATCCGAATACAACGTGACGTCGTTCTGGCGCTACAACTCCATGTTCGCGCTGATTTCCATCGGCATGGCGTTCGTCATCATCACGGGCGGCATCGATCTGTCGGTGGGCGCGGTGGCCGCGCTCGCAAGCGTGGTCGCGGCGCTCGCGAGTCCGCATGGCGGCGTGGCGGCGGTGCTCGCGGGCTCGGCTGCCGGTCTCGCGGTGGGCCTGCTCAACGGGCTCGTGATCACGCATCTGCGGATACTGCCTTTCATCGTTACGCTGGCGACGAGTCTCGGCGCGCATGGCCTCGCGCTTCTGCTCGGCCATAACGATGCCGTCGCCATCTCGTCGGACACCAGCTTCGCCAACTTCGGCCAAGGCGATCTCTTCGGCTTGCCGATTCCGGGGCTCGTCGCGGCCGCGGCGGCGATTGTCGGCTGGATCGCGCTGCGCAGCTCGCGCTTCGGGCGGCATGCGCTGGCTATCGGCGGGAGCGAGGAAGCATCGCGTCTGATGGGACTGAATGTGGATCGCACACTCGTCGCCGTGTATGCCGTGAGCGGCCTGCTCGCGGGCATCGCCGGCGCGATTCTCGCGGCGCAATTCGGCGCGGGACAGCCGAACGAAGGCATCGGCTGGGAACTGTTCGCGATCTCGGCGGTGGTGCTCGGCGGCACGCGTCTGACAGGCGGCGACGGCTCTATCGCGATGACCATTGCGGGCGTCGCACTGCTCGGCCTCGTCTTCAATCTGCTCAACTTCGAGAACGGCCTGGGCTATATCTCGTTATCGGCTTACTGGCAGTCGGTGATTCGCGGGTTGTTCCTGCTGCTCGTGATCGTGCTGCAGGCGCGAGTGCTGAACAGGAAAGCGGTGGTGGCCAAGGTGGCGCGGTAAAGTTTGGATGTTGCACGAGCGTTGGAGCTTGATGAAGTCTATCGCGACGAACCGCCGCTTTAGCAAGCAGCGCCGCGCTTTGCGATCGATGCAAACGGCAAAGTGCGGACCCTTCCCCGCGAACGCGTGAAGGGTCCGGTCATGCCTGGGGCATTCTGCTCGCTGCATCGCCATGGAAAGTGGCACGGAGGCGAGAGGTGTTGTGGTCGGCATGCTCCTCGCAGGAACAATCGCCCGGCTTACCCAAGCGTTAGGGCGACGTCTTCTGGTTCGGCGGAGTTGCAAACACCGTCCCAGGCACAACCGGGGCCGGTTTGAGTTGACGCGTAAGAACGAAGTTGAGCGCATCCTTCGCGCGCATGTCGTCGGGGCGAATGGCCAGCGCCTGACGCAGCGCACCTTCCGCCTCGGCGAATCGGCCGAGATTGAGCATGGCCATGCCTAAACCGATACTCGCCTCGAAAAACGGCTGACGCCGTGCCAAAGCTCCCTTGAAGTGCGCCTCGGCCTCGGCCGGATTGAAGCGTCGTTCCGACACATTGCCCAGACCGCAATAGGCTTCCGCGGATTTGGGATCGATGTCCAGCGCACGATGAAATGCAGTGTCGGCTTCGGTTAGACGAACGGCGGCGCAAAGGACATCACCGAGCGCAAGATAGCCGGAGACCGACTGCGGCTGCGCTTCGATGGCAGCATGCGCTGCAACCTCGGCTTCCGGCAGACGCTGCCGACGGCGCAGCAGATCAGACAGCGCGCAATGCGCCTGAACCATGTCCGGCTGATGATGGATGGCCTGGCGAAAAGCGTCCTCGGCTTCCGACTCGCGCTTTTCGTCGCTGAGGATGCAGCCGAGCATCCAGTGCGCGAGTGAAGAATCCGGCCTGATAGCCAGCGCTTCACGGCAAAAGGCTGCGGCGTCGGCGAACCGCTTTTGATCTGCCATGACAAGCGCCAGATTGACGACAATCTCGGCGGACGTGGGCTGCAAAGTCCGCGCCTCGTTCAACAACGTCTCTGCTTCGGCGAAGCGGCCAAGCTGGCGCAACACCAGCGCAAGATTGTTTTTTGCTGCAACCGAGGAAGGATTGGCCTCGATGTCTTGACGAAACTTCGCTTCGGCTTCAGCAAATGTCATCGTTACGTTTCGATCATTGTCTTCAAGCATGGTGATTATTTCTCTTGCGTAGGAAACCAAACTAATTCGATCTCAGGTAGATCTCTGTTATTTCGTCTTGCGGACGGGAGATGAGGCGTTCGCTTGATCCCTCTTCGCGAATCAAGTCGCGGCGTTGTTTCCACATTCGTACCGGTGCCCGCAAAAACGAAGGCCGAACGATAACGCATCGATTTCAGTATAGTGCAAAAAGTTATGACCAAATCCAACCTGGCCCAGCCATTGAACCACCAAACAAGCCGCCTATGAAACCACTCTCCTCAAGACTCGCCGCATTCGTGTTTATCGCTTTCGGCGCCATTGCCGCGCCTGTTTCCTCGCAAGCCGAGGAGCTTCATGTCATGAGTTCAGGAGGCTTCACCGCCGCCTATAAAATCCTCGGCCCGAAATTCACGGCCGCAACCAGCAATACGCTCGATACCCAACTCGGCCCGTCGATGGGCAAGGCGCCCGAAGCCATCCCCAATCGACTCGCGCGCGGCGAACCCGCCGATGTCGTCATCATGGTGGGCTACGCGCTCGACGATCTCATCAAGGAAGGCAAGGTCATGCCGGACTCGCGTGTCGAACTCGCCGATTCGCGCATCGGCGTATCGGTGAAAGCGGGTGCGCCGAAACCCGACATCGGCAATGTCGATGCGTTGAAGGAAACGCTGCTGCACGCAAAATCGATCGCTTATTCGGACAGCGCGAGCGGCGTCTATATCCAGAACGAGATGTTCAAGAAACTCGGCATCGAAGATCAGGTGAAACCCAAGGCGAAGATGATCCCGAAGATTCCCGTGGCCTCGGTCGTCGCGGACGGTCAGTACGAACTCGGCTTCCAGCAAGTGAGCGAACTGTTACCGGTACAAGGCGCGGATTTCGTCGGGAGGATTCCGGACTCCGTGCAGTCCGTCACGCGTTTCGCAGCGGGCATTCCGGTTGGCTCGAAGCACCCGGAGGAGGCGCGCGCCTTGCTTCGCTACCTCGCTTCGCCGCAGGCACAAGACACCGTGCGCGCCACCGGACTCGACCCGATCGCCGCGCATTGAAGCGCAGGCAGGTGCCACGCGCCGGTTCACCTTGCGTTTCATGCGTATTTGCGAAGCGAAAACGGCGTTCCGTGCGAAAATCGAGATGCTCGCGCAAGCGCCTCCACAGGCAGGATTGGTCCGCTCAATAGTTGAAAAGCCGTTCGCTGGGCCAAGCCGGGTTGAGCCGATCCACACGCGAAACGACATGCAAAAAAGACATGCAGCGAGGAGAACCTGCGTCAATGGAAGCTGACAAGCTGATACCGGACA
Source organism: Caballeronia sp. GAWG2-1 (assembly GCF_023631405.1). Taxonomy (NCBI): domain Bacteria; kingdom Pseudomonadati; phylum Pseudomonadota; class Betaproteobacteria; order Burkholderiales; family Burkholderiaceae; genus Caballeronia; species Caballeronia sp. GAWG2-1. The sequence continues at coordinate 151,751 of NZ_JALQDD010000038.1, read as the reverse complement.
CGCGCACCGACGCGCCCGAGCCGAGCTTTCTGCTCGGCGGCGGCGAGATGGGCGCGCTCATCCGCGCTTTCGACTGGACGCAAACCTCGCTCGGCTCGCCCGAACAATGGCCGCAGAGTCTCAAGACGGCCGTGCGCATCATGCTCACCTCGCGGCAGCCGATCTGGGTCGGCTGGGGTCCCGACCTCCTGTTCTTCTACAACGATCCTTACAAGTCGATCATCGGCGGCAAGCATCCGCAAGCGCTCGGTCAGCCGACGTCGGTGGTGTGGCGCGAAATCTGGAACGAGATCGGCCCGCTGCTCGACACCGCGCTTGCCGGCATCGAAGGAACTTTCGTCGAGCAGAAGCTGCTCATCATGGAACGCAACGGCTTCCCGGAGGAAACGTACTACACGTTCTCCTATAGCCCGATTCCGGACGATCGCGGCGGCGCGGGCGGCATCATCTGCGCCAATAGCGACGATACCCAACGCGTGCTTGGCGAACGCCAGTTGCTCGTACTGCGCGAACTGGCTGCGTCGGCCGCGAACGCGCGTTCGTGGCGCGAGGCCTGCGAACGTTCGATGAACGTGCTCGCGAATGCCGCGCGCGACATGCCTTTCGCGTTGCTCTATACAGCCGAGCCCGGCGACGAAAGCGCCACGCTCACCGGCGCATGCGGCATCGCGCCGGGCAGTGCGGCCGCGCTGGAAGTGCTGCACGCGGCGCATGCGGGCGCGTGGCCCGTTCACGAAGTGCTGCGCGACAACCAAGCGCGGCTCGTGACCAATCTGAAGGGTTTCATCGACGGACCGCTGCCCACCGGCTCGTGGAACGCCGCGCCGACGCACGCGGTGCTGCTGCCTATCGCGCCGTCGGGCGAGACCGGGCGCGCGGGCGTGCTGATCGCCGCGCTCAATCCATACCGTCTCTTCGACGAAGGCTATCGCGCGTTCCTGAACCTCGTGGGCGGCCAGATCGGCGCGGCCATCGGCGCCGCGCATGCCTATGAAGAAGAACGCCGCCGCGCCGAGGCGCTCGCCGAAATCGACCGCGCCAAGACCACCTTCTTCTCGAATATCAGCCACGAGTTCAGAACTCCGCTCACGCTGATGCTCGGCCCGCTCGAAGACCTGCTGACGAAGCCGGAGCGCGCGGGCGACGAAGTGCGTCTGCTCGAAATCACGCATCGCAATGGCTTGCGCCTGCTCAAGCTCGTCAACGCGCTGCTCGACTTTTCGCGCATCGAGGCCGGGCGTATCGAGATTCATCGGCAGACCACCGACATCGGCGCGTTCACGGCGGAGCTGGCCTCGCTGTTTCGCTCGGCCATCGAATCGGCGGGGCTGCGCTTTTACATCGACATTCCCTCGACGCCGGTGCTCGCAGACATCGATCGCGACATGTGGGAAAAAGTCGTGATGAACCTGCTGTCGAACGCGTTCAAGTTCACGTTTCGCGGCACGATCGAAGTGACGCTGCGCACGAACGCCGCGCAGCGCGTGGAGATGAGCGTGCGCGATACCGGCATCGGCATCGCGGAGGCGGAACTGGCGCGCGTTTTCGAGCGCTTTCATCGCGTGGCGGGCGCGACCGGGCGCTCGGTGGAAGGCAGCGGTATCGGCCTTGCAATGGTTCAGGAGCTCGTCAAGCTGCACGACGGCGCCATCAGCGTGCAAAGCAGTCCCGGCGAGGGCACGTGCTTTACCGTGACGCTGCCCGCCGCGCATGAACGAGTCGACGCGCAACATGCCGATACGCCGCGCGCGCAAGCCAGCAGCGGCGCGCGCAGTTATGTCGATGCCGCCTTGCGCTGGATTCCCGACGCAAGCGAACCGGCGCTCGCCCTCGACGACGAAACGCCGCTCGGCGCGGGCGCGAACGCCAGCGCATCCGCCGATGAAATCCGCGGCCGCGTGCTGGTGGTCGACGACAACGCCGACCTGCGCGAATACATGCGTCGCATGCTGGTCGCGGCGGGCCACGAAGTGAGCGTCGCGGCCGACGGCGAGAGCGCGCTCGAAGCGGCGCGCACCGGGCATCCCGAAGTAATCGTGTCGGACGTGATGATGCCGCGCCTCGACGGCTTCGGCCTCTTGAACGCCGTGCGCGCCGACGAAGCGCTGCGCGAGACACCGGTCGTGCTGCTGTCCGCGCGCGCGGGCGAGGAAGCGCGCCTGGGCGGTCTCGAAGCCGGCGCGCACGACTATCTGACCAAGCCCTTCGCCGCGCGAGAATTGCTTGCGCGAGTCGCGAGCAATCTGCGCATCGCGCGGCTGCGGCGCGCGTCCGAGGAGAACCTGCGCGAAGAGTCGCGCATGCTGGAGATTCTGAACGACGTCGGCACCACGGTCGCGGGCGAGCTCGATCTGTCGCGCGCCGTGCAGGTCGTCGTGGATGCCGCCACCGAGCTCACCGGCGCGGCCTTCGGCTCGTTCTTCTACAACCTGCTCGACGACAAAGGCGAGAGCTACACGCTCTATTCCATCTCCGGCGTGCCGAAAGACGCGTTTTCGCGCTTTCCCATGCCGCGCAACACCGCGCTCTTCGGCCCAACTTTCGCGGGCGAAGGCGTGGTGCGTTCCGACGACATCACGAAAGACCCGCGCTACGGCCAGAGCGCGCCGCATTACGGCATGCCGGAAGGTCATCTCAGCGTATGCAGCTATCTCGCCGCGCCCGTCATCTCGCGCACGGGCGAAGTGCTGGGCGGGCTGTTTTTCGGTCATCCCGAACCGGCGATGTTCAACCTGCGCGCGGAGCGGATCGTCGTGGGTATCGCCGCGCAGGCGGCTATCGCCATCGACAACGCGCGGCTCTTCCAGGCGGCGCAGGACGAGATCGCCGAGCGCACCAAGGCGCAGGCCGCGCTGCACGATCTCAACGATACGCTCGAACGCCGCGTCGCCGACGCCATCGCGGACCGCGACCGGCTGTGGGAACTGACCGAAGACCTGTTCGTCGTGACGAGCTTTGAAGGCGCGCTGCTGCGCGTGAGCCCGTCGTGGTCGACCGTGCTCGGCGTCGATCTGCAGCGCGTGCATGCGCGAACCATGCTCGACCTCGTCCATCCCGACGACGTCGAAGCGGTCGCGAGCGCGATGGAAAGTCTGCGCCAAAGCGGCGCGTCCGTGCGTTACGAGTGCCGGCACGGCTTCGTGGAAGGCGGCTGGCGCTGGATCGCGTGGACCTTGTCGATCGACCCGGCCACGCGCCGCATACACGGCGTGGGGCGCGACGTCACCGCGGACCGCGAAACCGCCGACGCGCTGCGACACGCCGAGGAAGCGCTGCGCATGGCGCAGAAGATGGAAGCCATCGGCAAGTTGACGGGCGGCGTCGCGCACGACTTCAACAATCTGCTGCAGGTGATCGGCGGGAATCTGCAATTGCTGGCAAAGGACGTCGCGGGCCAGGAACGCCCCGAGCAGCGCGTGAAGAGCGCACTCGCGGGCGTGGCGCGCGGCGCGAACCTCGCCTCGCAGCTGCTTGCGTTCGGCAGACGCCAGCCGCTCGCGCCGAAGGTCGTCAATCTGGGCCGCTTCGTGCGCGGTCTCGACGACATGTTCCGCCGCGCGCTGGGCGACGGCATCGAGATCGAGACGATCGTATCGGGCGGCTTGTGGAACACGCTCGTCGATCCGTTCCAGGTCGAAAACGCGCTGCTCAATCTGGCGATCAACGCGCGCGACGCGATGAACGCGCACGGCAAGCTGACCATCGAAGCGGGCAATGCATCGCTCGATGAAAACTACGCCAAGCGCCACGCCGACCTGTTGCCCGGCCAATACGTCATGGTCGCTGTTACCGATACCGGCTCGGGCATGTCGCCCGAAGTGCAGGAACGCGCGTTCGAACCGTTCTTCACCACCAAGCGCGAGGGCCAGGGCACGGGTCTCGGACTCTCGATGGTGTACGGGTTCGTGAAGCAGTCCGGCGGCCACGTGAAGGTGTATAGCGAGGAAGGACACGGCACGACGATACGCATTTATCTGCCGCGCGCACGCCAGGAAGAAGACCTCGAAACCACGATCGACGCCGGCCCCGCGCACGGCGGCGACGAAACCATTCTCGTGGTCGAGGACGACGAAGAAGTGCGCGCAACCGTCGTCGCCATGCTTGGCGACCTCGGTTATCGCGTGCTTCGTGCAAAGGATGCGCAAAGCGCGCTGGCTATCGTCGAGAGCGGCGTGCCCGTGGACCTGCTCTTCACCGATGTCGTGATGCCCGGTCCGCTACGCAGCCCCGAACTGGCGCGAAAGGCGCGCGAACGCGTGCCGGGTATCGCGGTGCTGTTCACGTCGGGCTACACGGACAACGCCATCGTGCATGCGGGACGGCTCGATGAAGGAATCGATCTGCTGAGCAAGCCTTATATGCATGAGGCGCTCGCCCGCAAGGTGCGTCAGGTGCTCGCGGCTAGCGGCAAGGGCGCGAGTTCCAGCGCACCGCCCGCGACGGTCACCGGCAACACGGTTTCCGATGCCACGCCTGCCGACGCCCTTTCGCACATGCGCGTGCTGTTCGTCGAAGACAACGAACTCGTGCGCGTAAGCAGCGCCGAGTTGCTGCGCACGTTCGGGCTGGATCTCGTGGAAGCCGGCAGCGTCGCCGAGGCGCTCGCCCTGCTGCGCGAAGAGCGCTTCGAACTCTTGCTGACCGATGTGGATCTGGCGGGCGAATCGGGCATCGAGCTGGCCCTTGCGGCTAGCCGTGAGGCGCCCGGAATCGGCGTGGTGTTCGTCACCGGATACGACCTCGTCCTGAGCGCCGACGAACGCAAGGCCTTGCCGCGCGCGACGCAGTTGCGCAAGCCTTACGACCCGCTGGCGTTGATCGAAGCGCTGAACGCAGCGGTGATTCGGTGATCCGCTAGCCGTCTCCGAACGCGGAGACGGCTAGGTACGCATGCCTAGCCGCGACGGCGCTGTCTCACCGCATCGGCAAGCAGGTCGAGCACCGGCTCGGTCTGGCTCCAGCCGAGACACGCATCCGTGATCGAGACGCCGTGCTTGAGCGGCACGCACGGCTTGAGGTCCTGCCGCCCTTCGTCCAAATGACTTTCGATCATCACGCCGGTGATGCGGCTTTCGCCCGCGATCAGTTGCCGCGCGATGTCTTCGGCCACATCCACCTGCCGCAGATGCGACTTGTTCGAGTTGGCATGCGAGCAATCGATCATCACCTGCTCGCGCTGTCCGAGCGCCGCCAACGCCGCGCAACTCGCCGCGACGCTGGCCGCATCGTAATTCGGTGCTTTTTTGCCGCCGCGCAGGATAACGTGGCAGTCGTCGTTGCCGCGCGTTTCGAAGATGGCGGCAAGGCCCATCTTCGTCATGCCCATGAAGGCATGGCTCGCGCGCGCCGCGACGATCGCGTCCGCCGCGACTTGCACGCCGCCGTCCGTGCCGTTCTTGAAGCCGATCGGACAACTCAGCCCCGACGCCAGTTGCCGATGGCTCTGACTCTCCGTCGTGCGTGCGCCGATTGCGCCCCACGCGATCAGGTCCGCGATGTACTGCGGACTCAGCAGGTCGAGAAATTCGGTGCCCGTTGGCAGACCAAGCTCGCTGATTTCCAGCAGAAGCTCACGCGCGCGGCGCAGACCTTCGTTGATACGGAAACTGCCGTCCAAACGCGGGTCGTTGATATAGCCCTACCAGCCGACCGTCGTGCGCGGCTTTTCGAAGTACACGCGCATGACAATCAGCAAATCGGCGCCGAGACGATCCGCGACGGTCTTCAGATGGTGCGCGTATTCGATCGCTTGGTCGTGATCGTGAATGGAACACGGTCCGACCACGACTACGAGGCGGTCATCGCGGCCATGCAGAACGTCCGCGATGCGTGCACGGCTCGTTTCCACGAGCGCCTGCACGCCGGGCGTGACCGGCAGTTCGTCGAGCAAAAGCGCTGGCGAGATCAGCGGGCGCACCGCGCCGATGCGCGTATCGTCGATACGGGTCGTGTCTTGCGTGGAGTCGGCCACGCCGGCCTCCTGATCGCGGGAGGGATTGTCGATGCGGCTCAAGGTCAGCTCCGTCGGGCGTAATGAATGCGTAAAGAATGCATGTTGCGGCTATTCGATGCGAGAAAACCGCGCACTTTTTGCCGCGCGGTGCAAATATCGATTATCGCATTTGAAGCCCGTGCGTCGCGCATTTCCGAAAGCGGCCAAGGATCGTGCGTATCATGAAAGGAACCGGAACACGCCATTCATCAAGGGAGCAGACCATGCGAATCGAAACATCCTTTCTCTTCGATCTCGACGGAACGCTGGTCGACAGCGTCTATCAGCACGTGCTCGCGTGGAAAGAAGCGCTGGACAGCGAGGGCATCGAACTGTCGGTGTGGCGCATTCATCGCAAAATCGGCATGAGCGGCGGCCTCTTCACCGATCAATTGCTGCGCGAAACGCATGGGGAGATCAACGCGGATCGCGTGGAACGTCTGCGGCGCCTTCATGCCGATGCTTATCAACGTCTGCGCGCACAGGTCTGCCCACTGCCGGGCGCGCGCGAATTGCTCGACGCGCTGACCCAGGCGGGCACGCGCTGGGCGATCGCCACGAGCGGCCGCATGGAAACGGCGGCGTTCAATCTCGAAGCATTGGGCGTGGACCCAGGCAAGCAAGTGGTCGTCACGCGCGATCAGGTGAAATACGCCAAGCCCGATCCCGACTTGTTCCTTGCGGCGGCCGCGCGTCTGAACGTGCCGATCGAGCATACCGTGGTGGTTGGCGACAGCATCTGGGACATGCTCGCGGCGCGTCGCTGCCGATCGCTCGGCGTCGGCCTGCTGTCGGGCGGTTATGGCAGCGACGAACTGGAACGCTCGGGCGCGCTGCGCGTGTACGAAGACCCCGCCGACCTGCTGTTCCATCTCGACGAAGTGGCCGCGCGCCCTTGAATCATGCTAGAACGCGTGCCGCAAGCCGACAGTGACGCCGACTTGCGTACCTGTCGATGACGGCGACAACGTATTGAGCATCGCCTGCCCGAGCACGGAATCGGGCGGCGCGCCCTTTACGTGCTGATAGACGCCTTCGAGATAGACATCCGTGCGTTTCGAGAGCGAATAGTCGGTCTGCAACATGACCGTATGCCACGACGGATAAGCGATGGATGCCGCGTTGCCGTAAGCGCCGTCCGTGAACGTGTAAGCCGCCGATACGCTCAACACGGGCGTGAGCGCGTAATGCACGTTCGCTTCGTAATTGTCGAGACGCAGGGTGCCATCGAGCGGAATATAGTTGCCGAGCCCGATGGAAAGCACGCTGTTCATATTGTCGAGTTGCGTGTGCGACCAGACGAGACCGACCGTCGCCGGCCCGAAGGTGGCGTTGGCGCCCGCGCCCCAGATGCGCTGCCGTTGCGCGACGAAGTTCGCGCTGCCATCCCCTTGCGACACCGCGCCATTCAAATTCGTCCCCGCAATGCCGCCGCCCGCGTTGTTCAATTGCAGATAGCCGCCCGCGACCGTGAACGGCCCTTGCGCGTACGATGCCGAAAAGCCATACGCGCGGTTATCCGCGAAGTTTCCGGCGCTATTGCCGAAGGAATACATGCTCTCGACCGTCACGCCGCGATAAGTGGGGCTGACGTATTTGACGGTGTTGTTGATGACGACCGAGTTTGCCGCCAGATTATCGTTTTCGAACGGATGCGCCGAGATGCTGCCGCCCCAGGTGTTGAATTCGGCGGTGAGCGGACCGAGCAGATCGTTGAGCACGTCGTATTGACGCCCGGCCGTGAGCGTGCCGTAGTCGTCGTGTTGCAGGCCGACCCATGCTTGCGAGCCGAAGCCATCGCCCGCGAATGCATTGGTGCCGTTATTCAGATTGAAGCCTTGCTCCAGCTTGAAGATGGCCTTAAGGCCGCCGCCGAGATCCTCACTGCCTTTCAGGCCGAAGACCGTGTTCTGCGTGACGCTGCTGAGCATCTGCCAGTTGCTGTGGCCGGTCTGATTGTTGGTGTAGACGATACCCGTGTCGATCAGGCCGTATAGCGTGACACTGCTTTGCGCATGCACCGAAGCTGCGCATAAAGCGGCGGGCAGCGCGACCATCAACATTGACCTTTTCATTGCTGAAAGCTCCATGAACGATTGAAAGCGACGGCCTGCCCGGAGAGCGGCGACTGGCAATTGATCGTACGACGCCAAAATTGTGCGGGCGCAATATCGGCATGGCGTTGCATAAATGCTATTCCGGCGCGGTACTGAATTCTTGCGGAAGGCTTTCCTATACTGGGGTCTCACATTTCGAACAAGGGGACACCGATGTTGATGGAAGCAAAGGAATCGATCTACAGCCCGACGCAGGACGGGCTGATTTTCCCCGAAGAGCCCACGTTTTCCTCCTCGGCGGAAGAACGGCGCTATCGCAAAGAGCATCTCGCCGCCGCATGCCGGATCTTCGCGCGGCACGGATTCAGCTTCGGCTTCGGCGGCCATCTGACCGTGCGCGACCCGGAACATCCCGAACTCTTCTGGACCAATCCGATGTGCGTGCCATGGTCACGCGTGAAGACCTCGCAACTCGTGCTCGTCGATCATTCGGGCACAGTGGTCGAAGGAAAGTACGCGGTGAACCGCGCAGGCTACGTGCTGCATTCCGCGATCCACGCTGACAATCCCGACATCATCGGGTCGTGTCACGCGCATACCGTTCATGGCGATGCGTGGGCCGCAATGGGCAAGCCGCTCGACTATGTGACGCAGGACGCCTGCATGTTTTATGGCTCGCATATGGTCGTGCGCGACGGCGCGGGCAAGGTGCCGGTCGCGGATGCATCGGGTAATCCGATTGCACGCGCCTTCAACGAACACAAGGCCGTAATCCATCAGAACCATGGGCTTCTGACGGCGAGCCGCCATAGCATCGATGATGCAGTATGGACGTTCATCGCCCTCGATCACTGTTGCAAGATGCAGCTGCTCATGGACGCGACCGAATCGCGCCCGTTGCAGATCGACCCGGAGCATGCCGAGTATTCGCATCGTCATCTGGGCAACTCGTTCATCAGCTGGCTGCATTTCCAGACCATGCTGTATGAGATCGCCGAAGAGGAGCCGGAATATCTCGACTGAGCAATGACCCAGCGGCATGCGTGCCATACGAGCATGCCGTGATAAAGCGCTAAAAAATACAGGAGACAAGCATGGAAGCGCTATACGGAGATCAGGCCGTCAAGGAAACGGATGCTGGCCGCATCTATGGCAGGGCTTACTGGCGGCTCTTGCCATTGCTCTTGATCTGCTATCTCGTGGCATATCTGGACCGTGTGAACGTTGGCTTCGCGAAGTTGCAGATGCTCGATGCACTCGGCTTCGACGACGCCATCTATGGCCTCGGCTCGGGCATCTTCTTCGCCGGCTACTTCTTCTTCGAGGTTCCGAGCAATCTCGTGATGCGCAAGGTCGGCGCGCGCCGCTGGATTGCGCGCATCATGCTCACGTGGGGTGTCATTTCTGCGGCGATGGTCCTCGTCAAGACGCCGACCATGTTCTACATTGCGCGCTTCATGCTTGGTGCCGCCGAAGCAGGCTTCGCACCGGCGATCATGTATCTGCTCACGCTGTGGTTTCCCGCGCGCTACCGCGGTCGCGCAATGTCCATCTATGTGATGGGCGCGCCGCTCGCGTTCGTCGTCGGCGGGCCGATTTCCGGCTATATCCTGCACGCGTTTTCAGGTAACGACCAGCTAGCCCCGTGGCAATGGCTTTTTCTGATCGAAGCGCTGCCCGCCATCGTGCTCGCCTTCGTCGTGTTGCGCTTTCTTGACGACGATCCCGCCAAGGCGCGCTGGCTTTCGGACGACGAACGCAATCTCGTGCTCGCCGACATTCGCGCGGAAAACGCCAGCAAGATCGACTATACGAGCGTGCGCGGCTTTCTCGGCAACAAGAAATTGTGGGCGTTCTGCGCGATCTACTTCTGCCTCATCATGGGTCTTTATGCGCTCGGTTTCTGGATGCCCTCGCTCGTCAAGCGCAGCGGTGTCGCCGACCCGTTCGCCATCGGACTCTATACGGCCGTGCCGAACATCTTTGCGGCGATAGCGCTTTATTTGTCGAACCGCAGCGCCGATCGCACCGGCGGCAGGCGCATCCACTTCGCGGCGTTTATGGTGATCGGCGCGGTTGGACTTGCCGTAAGCATGTGGTTGTCGGCGGGGCCGCTCGTGACGGTAGCTTGCCTGTCGGTCGCCGCAGCGGGTGTCTATTCGTGCATCGCGCTGTTCTGGGCCTTGCCGACAAGTCTCTTCGTGGGAGCATCGGTGGCGGCAGCGTTGGCGTTCATCAATTCAGTGGGCAATATCGCGGGCTTCATGTCGCCGTATCTCGTAGGCTTGCTCAACGTGTGGCTTGGACACGCGGAAGTCGGCATGTATGTGATCTCCGCATTCCTCGTGCTCGGCGCCTGCATGACGATGCGCTTGCCTCGAACGTTGGACAAATGACGCGTTGCTTCAGGCGGCCCACGGCGGCCGCCGGAGCTTATCCGCCACGTAATCAATAAACGCACGCACGCGCGGATGCAAAGTCGAATCGCGCGGATACAGCACATAGATCGCGGTTTCGTCGCTCGATTGAAAGTCGGTGAGTAAAGGCACGAGCATGTTGCTGCGAATGGAAGGCAACACCATGTGTTCAGCCATCCGCGTAATGCCCACGCCTGCAAGACACATATAAACGGAACTCACGCCGCTGCTCGTCTGAAAGTTGCCGTTGATGAGCATGGACGTGCGCTCGCCGCCGACCATGAAGGGCCAATGGTTGAGATGGTCCATCGGCGGTTCCCACATCAGGCAGTTGTGTCGGGCGAGTTCCGCGGGTGTCGAGGGTACCCCATGTCTGGCGATATACGCAGGCGACGCCGTGATTACTCGCTGCAGATGACATAGCTTGCGGCTCACGAGATTCGAGTCCTGCAAATTGCCCATGCGGATGGCGACATCGAACCCTTCTCCGATGATATCGGCGAGCGTATCCGAAAGAGAAAGCCGCACGCGCAGGCCCGGATAACGTTCGAGAAATGCCGGAATGAGCGGCACGATCTGATCCATGCCGAACGACGTAGCCACGGTCACGCGAATATCGCCGGACATGTGCTGGCCCGCGCGCGAGAGTTGTGCTTCGCCGCTTTCGAGTTCTTCGAGAATGCGCTTGCAGAGCGCGAGATACTGCGTGCCCTCCTGCGTCATCTGAAGGCGACGCGTGGAGCGCCTCAAAAGCGATACGCCGAGCCGCTTCTCCAGCGCGGATACAGTGCGGCTGACGTAAGGCTGCTGCAAATCGAGCGCGAGCGCCGCAGCTGTGAAACCGCCCGTCTCGGCGACGGCCCTGAAGATCCTCATCTCGGTGAGGCGTTCGTCCTTCATGCTGTCACGATGCCTGGGGAAACAGGCATCGTAGCGTGCCTCGCTGGCAGGGCCTATCGGGGAAGGCACGGACATCCGGTCTGTGCCTTCCGGCTGCCTCAACTCCTCACCCCCACCCCCGCCGCCCCAACTCCACTACGCCCACGCAACACACACCCCACCGCCACCGCGCCGACCAACAAACCCGCCGCCACGACGATCAACGCCACATCCGTGCGTCCCGTCACGTCCTTGAGATAGCCGATCATATAGGGCGACACGAAGCCCGCGAGATTGCCGATGGAGTTGATCATCGCAATGCCCGCTGCCGCCGTCACGCCGGTGAGAAACGCCGTCGGCAAGCTCCAGAACAACGCGGGAATCGACAGCACGCCCATGTTGGCGATGCACAGCGCGATCACGCCCAATACCGGCTGGTTCTGCCACACGACGCACAACGCAAAGCCAAGCGCGGCCATCGAGAACGCGGCAATCAGATGCCACTTGCGTTCCTTGCGACGATCCGCCGAGAATCCGAACGCCAGCATGCTGATGATCGCGCACACGCCCGGCAACGCCGTGAGCAGCCCGATGGTGAACGGATCGGCCACGCCCATCTTCTGCACGAGCGTCGGCATCCAGAAGCTGATCGCGTACAGCCCCATGTTGTAGACGAAATAGATCAGCACCAGCGCCCAGATGCGTCCATGACCCAGCAGGCTCATGAAGCCATGCGCGATCTTGTCGCGATTCTCCGCCGCAAGCACCGCGCTCAGATGCGTCTTCTCGCCATCGGTCAGCCACGTGACGCGGCGAATATCCTCGCTCATGCGGAAGTAGATATAGATGCCGAGGAGTATCGTCGGAATGCCTTCGCACAAGATCAGCCACTGCCAGCCGCCCATGCCGCCGACGCCCGACAGAAAGCCGAGAATCGAGCCGGACACGAGTCCGCCGATTACGCCCGACGATGCCAGCGCGATATAAAACACGCCCCATGCGCGTCCGCGTCGCGCCGCCGGATACCACTGGCTCATGTAATAGATCGCGCCCGGAATGAAGCCCGCTTCGGCAAGACCCAGCAGAAAGCGCATGACATAAAACTGCGTCGGCGTGCGGATGAAAATGGTCGCGCACGAAAGCAGGCCCCACGTCACCATGATTCGCGCAATCCAGCGTCGCGCACCCACGCGATGCAAGATTACGTTGCTCGGCACTTCGAGCAGAAAGTAACCGAGAAAAAAGATGCCCGCGCCGAAGCCATACACGGCATCGCTGAAATGGAGGTCGCTCGACATCTGCAGCTTGGCGAACCCCACGTTCACGCGGTTCAAATAGGAAAAGAAAAATCCAAGCATCAGCACGGGCAGAATGCGCAGGGATATCTTTCTGAAAAGCCTGTTTTCGTCGATGGCGGGCGTCATGTCAGTCTCCTTGATTTCGTGCGGTCATGTTTTTATTCGACGCGATAGAAACGTCGCGCGGTCCCTTCGAACAACGCGCGTAAATCGGTTTCGGTGGCTTGCGGCAAGGCGCCGAGCACATCGGCGACGATCTCCGTGAAGCTCGCCGACAAGTTACCCACCGGCAGATTGCTCGCGAACATCGAACGCTCATAGCCGAATAGATCGACGGCCTCGCGAATCACGCGGCGGTTGCTCGCGCTGTCCCACGTGCCATTCGGCAAGCCGAGTTCCGATACCTTCAGATAGACGTTCGGACACGCCGCGAGCTTCTCCATGCCACGACGCCAGATCGCGACGCCTTCGTCCGATCGATCGAGCGGCAAGCCGAGATGGTTCGTGACGATAGGCGTCTTCGGGAATGCACGCGCCACTTCCGCCGCTTCTTCCAAGTGCCAATACGGCACGCGCAAGTCCCACGAGAAGCCGTACTTATCGAGTAAAGCAAGACCCGCAAGCCATGCTTCGTCTTGCATCGTGCCCGGTTGGCCCGCAACGGATTCATGCGGACCGCTGGAGATTTCAGGCTTCGAGCGCACGCCGCGCGCGAGCGGGCTGTTTGCATGACCTGCGAGAATCGCATCGCAATCGGGCTGCACGAAGAACACATGGCCGACGATCGCGCTGGGTAATCCCGTTTTCGCGTTGAGCGCGGTGAGCCAGTCGGTTTCGCGCACTTGTTGCTTGCGCGAACGCTCCGCTTCCACATGCACGGTGCCGATCACGTTGAAGCCGGCCGTCGCCTGGCGATACTGCGGCGGCAAAAAGTCCTGACACATTCGGCGATAGTCGCCGAGGAAGAAGGCGTCGTCATACTCGTTCGTGAGCCAGGGAAAGTCGCCGTCCGACAAGTCCCAGAAGTGATGATGCGCATCCAGTATCGGCAGGTCGAAGCCGAGCGTGTTGGTGGTCATCGCGATGTCCTTGCGTGAGTGCCGCGTGCGTTGTCGTCGAGCCCTTCCGGGCGATAGATGCGCACGGCCGTATCGTGAAAGAAAGCCTCTTGATCCGCGCGCGGCCAGGCGCGCACCAGTTCGGCAAAGCCGCGTAGCAGACCGTCGAGCGAGATGAACATGCCATCCACGGGGAAGTTGCTGCCGAACATGAGGCGCCCGGCGCCGAAGACTTGATGAAGCGTATCGAGCACTGGCTGGTTTGCGGCGACGCTCCACGGCTTGCCCGCCTCGCACAGCCCCGACACCTTCACGGTCACGTTCGGCAGACGCGCGAGTTCTTCCAGCGCCACGCGCCAACGCGTAAGCGTCGCGTTCGATCTATCGCCGGGCACGCCCGCATGATTGACGATGAGCGTGGTGTGTGGAAAATCGCGGGCGAGCTGTGCCGCTTCGGACAGTTGCCGCCACGACGCCTGCAAGTCGAAGTGCAGGCCGTATCGTTCGAGCAAGGCATAGCCGCGCTGCCAGCGTTCGTCGGACATGAGCGTGCGGCCATCCTTGTCCGGTGCGCCCGGCTTGTGACGCACGCTGCGAACGCGAGCCACGCGGGCTTGCGCGGACAACACGTCGTCCACGTCGGCGCGGTCGAGCCACGCTTGCGCCACGATCGCGTTGGGGCGACCCGTCTCTTCGGCAAGCTCGCGGACATAGCGCGTTTCGCCAAGCGGATCATCCGGGTTCCACTCGGCTTCGACATACACGCTGCCGATCACGCGATGCCCCGCCGCATCGCGCAGATAGTCCGATGGCAGGTACGTCTCTTTGATCGGCGTGTAGTCGCCGTAACGATGTTCGACCAGCACGCCCGGCATGAGCCACGGATAGCGATTCGCTTCGAGGTCCCAGAAGTGCTGATGCGCGTCGATGATCGGCCCTTCGTACAACTCCTTCATGCGCGCGCTCCTGAATCGTTGCGGCCGAAATCGATAAAGAGCGAGCCGACGAGATAAGCGAACGCCGCCGCAGCGAAGAACAGGATGACCGCCGTGAAACCGCCTGTCATATCGACGATCACGCCCACGACGATAGGCACGATGATCGCGCCGCCCGTGCCCGCGAAGTTCATCACGCCGCCGACGAGGCCGACTTGCTCGCGCGGTGCGAGCATCGCGGGAATGAGCCAGTACAGGCCGCCCCACAAGTGAAAGAACACGCCGAGCGACAACACGGCGACCGCGAGCCGGATATCCGCCACGAACGGCAAAGCCAGCAGACAAAGAAGCGACATGCCGCCCGACACGCCGAAGAGGATCTTGAACGCCGTCTTGCGTGCGAAATGCCGTTGCAACCAGTCGGCTGTCACGCCCGACAGAATCTCGCCGACCGCGCCCGCGAGAAAAATGATGAAGGTCGCGAAGCCCATGCTGCGGATATCGAGCCCGCGTCCGACCGACAAATAGTTCGGTCCCCAGGTCACGAGGCCGAAGAACACCATCGCCCAACCGACACGGCCCACCACCATCGCCGAAATGATGCCGCGTGACAGCGGCGCCATCTTCGCGCTAGGGGCTTCGCCAGCAACGAGCTTCTGCTCGCGGATATACGCGACTTCCGCCTGGTCGATGCCCGCGTGCCGCTCGGGCGTCTCGCGCAGCATGCGATAGACGACGAGACCGAAGACGATCGTCACCGCTCCCACGATCAGGAACGCCGAACGCCACGATCCCGAGAAGCCGATCAGCGCGCTGATGAGCAAGCCACCGAGCGCCGAGCCGAGCGGCGCGCCGCTATCGATGAGTGTCACGCCGCGCGCCCGTTCCGCGGGCGGCAGCCACGCCGCCGTGAGCTTCGTCGCGGCGGGCATGTAAGGCGCTTCGAACACGCCGAGACCGATACGCGTAAGCAACAGCGTCACGCCGTTCATGGCGAACGCGGCAAGACACTGGAAGCCGCCCCACAGCACCGCCGAGATGCCGATCATGCGGCGTGCGCCGAAGCGGTCGGCGGCCCAGCCAGCGGGAATCTGGAACGTGCTGTACGTCCAGAAGAACGCAGAGAGGATCAACCCCTGCATCGTCGCGGCGAGATGAAACTCGCGCACGATGGTCGGCATTGCAATGGACAGCGACATGCGGTCGATGCAGTTGATCGTATAGAGCACGAAGAGCAGCAGCACCATGCGCCAGCGGGTGGTGCAAAGAAGCGCGCGCAGCGAACTGCCCGAGGCGCTCGCGGATAAGTTGGTTTGCATGTCTCCTCCTGTATGGGTCGAAAGCCCTCGTCGTATCGCAGGCCGTTTATAGCGACGGATTGCGCTTCCACGCTTCGTAAAGCGCCGAGCCTTGCAAGTCGAGCGCATCGAGCGGAACGAGGTCGCCCTGCTTTACATCGGCGAGAAGACGCTTGTTGGCCGCGAGATAGAACGGCGCCGCGACACCCGCCTTCGCGCGTTCGATGAGCAACGGCGTCGCGCCCTGAATGGTGTGATGATGGCCGCCCATGGCAAGCGTCTCGCCCGCCTTGAAGTCGCGTTCGGCACGCGCCACCATTTGCGCGTGCGGCAACTGCTCCGCGCTGCCAGTCGGCTGATTGAGTAATACCGCCGAAAAAATGCTCATCGGCGTTTCGAGACCCATCAGGTGATACGGCAAGTAGATGCATGCATAGCGGCCGTTCTTGCCGACCACATGGCCCTTTTGCTTGAGCAACTCCCAGGTTTCCTCGTCCTTGCAGCGCACGATGACGAACACGCCGCCACCGAAGCTCAGATCGTCCGGACGACGCAGGCAGTTGAAGACATCGACCACGCCGGTGCGCTCTAGAATGCCGCCGTCTTCCTTCGGCACGAAGATATCGGCGAGTTCATTCAAGCGCGCGAGCGGATAGTTGAGCGCATCGGCAGCCGGCACGAAGCCGGTCGAATTGGCGACGACGTTCATCTCGCAGTAATCGGGCGTCGCGCTTTGCGGCAGCATCGAGAGCGCCTTGCTACGGGCGGCGAGCGTCGCGGCGATATCGTCGCCTGGCGTCCAGCACGCATCGAGCGAGACTTCGTGGCGTTGATCGAGATAGTCGATGGTATGCGCGTCCGGATCGTAGATGAAGTCGTACTCGCTCGACTTGCCAGCCACGATCACTTCGAAACCGAGCACGCGCGCCCACGTCACGAGGCCGATCAGATTGCTCGGCTGATCGCCGTCGGGCGTCGTGTACGTCACGCCGTTTTCGAGCGCGAGCCGGTTCAGATACGGGCCCACGACCGAATCGGTTTCCTTGGTCGCCATCGCCACGTGCACGCCGCGCTTCAATGCGTTCTCGGCGATCTGCACGCTCACTTCAGGATGCCCCGTCGCTTCCACGACGATATCGAGCTCCACGTTCTTCAACAGCAAATGGTCGCCCACCAGCGCGATACGGCCATCGGCGCGAGCGGCGCGCACGTCGTCGGCGTTGTTGCAGACGCGCGCAGTATCGTTCGCGAAGCCGAGCGAAGCCAGGGCGGCGAGCGTGCCTTCGATATCGATATCGCACAGCGCGGCGATCTCGAGGCCCGGCAACGCGCGGCATTGCACGAGCAGCGAGCGGCCGAAGCCGCCTTTCGGACCGACGAGCGCCATGCGGATCGTGCGGCTGCCGAGCGACTTGAAGAGATGTTCGTAGTTCATGGCGATGTCTGTCCTTTAAGGCCTGATCTTGTGGGGAACGTGAACGGCACGTTTAGCCGATCACCGAGTTGATGAGGAGAATCACGCCGAGCGCGACGAGCGATTGAAACGAGACGAGCAGCGTCCAGGTCTTGAGCGTATCGGCGACCGAGAGGCGGAAATATTCCTTGAAAAGCCAGAAGCCCGAGTCGTTCAGATGCGAGAGCATCAGTCCGCCCGAGCTCACGGCGAGCACCAGAAGTTCGAGATTGACGCCGGGCGTGGCCGCCGCGATCGGCGCGACGATGCCCGCCGCCGTCACGGTTGCGACCGTCGCCGAGCCGATCGCGATACGGATCAGCGCCGCGACCGCCCAGCCGAGCACGAGCGGCGAGATCGACCAATGCGTGGCCCAATGCGCGATGGCGTCGCCGATATGCGTGGCGAGCAGCATCTCTTTCAGGCCGCCACCCGCGCCGAGGATCAGGATCACGGCGGCAGCGGGCGCCACGCTCTTGCCGAGGAGCTTTTGAATCTGCGGCAACGTGAGGCCGCTCTTGACACCGAGCGACCAGATTGCAAACAGCACGGCAATCAGCAACGAGACGATAGGGTCGCCCACGGTTTCGAGCAGTTCGCGCATCGGCGTGCCGGTCGGCGCGTAGTTGCGGCCGAACGTGCGGATCATCATCAGGACCGGTGGCAACAGGACCGTGACGAGCACGAGCGCGAGCGGCGGCGTGGCGCGGCCGGCTTTCTTGTCGTCGGCGGCAGCGGGCGAATAAAGACCCTCGCCTGGCGTAACCGGCAGAAAGCGCATGACGAAGGCCGTGAAGAGCGGGCCGGAGAGAATGGCCATCGGAACGGCGACGATCAGGCCGAAAAAGATCGTGCGGCCCGCGTCCGCATGCAACGCGGCAAGCGCGAGCGTCGGCGACGGATGCGGCGGCAAGAGTCCGTGCGAGACGTAGAGGCCGGCGGCCATCGGAATGCCGACGGCCATCAGCGGACTTTTCGTGCGATGCGCGATAGCGTAGACGAGCGGGACGAGCATCACGAAGCTCACATCGAACAGATGCGGCAAGCCGATGAGCAGCGACGCCGCGCAAATGGCCGCCGGAATCCAGCGCTTAGAACCGAGTCCGATGAATGCGTTGGCGATGCGATCCGCGCCGCCCGATTCGAGCAGCAAGCCGCCGAGCATGGTGCCGAGCCCGACCACGAGCCCCACGGAACTGAGAATGCCGCCAAAGCCTTTTTCAAAGCTCTTGATGACGGCGGTAGGCGCGAGTCCGGCCGCGCAGCCGAGAAAGCCGGCCGTGAGAATGAGCGCGAGAAACGGGTGAAGCTTGACCTTCGTGATCAGCAGTACCAGCAGAAGAATCGCGATAACGGGCGCGATCAACGTATAGAGCGAAGGCGACATGAAGTAGTGCGGCTCGAAAAGCGTGGCGCCCCGCCGATGTCGACGAGGTTTTCATTGCGGTATACCGGACGAATGCGACGCCCGAACGATGGAGTTATTTGCCGAAAACACGGACGAACTGCACGGGCATCGGCAAGAAACCCTTATTCAACGGTGTTTTCGGTTGATTGGCATGCAGGTCTCCAAGTCGCGTTCTTATGAATTTCGCAGGCGTCGGACGACGTTCTGCGCTCTGTCTAATTCTGGTATACCGAAATTTAGTTCTATCGTCGTGTACCGTCAAGTGCGGGATCGCACCTAGGCGGGGCAATTGTCGGCCGCAAATCTCAGGTGACGCGTTCGCTGGTAAAGTGGCATACCAGAGCGGCCGAGGATGTCGCCGCGCCGAGGGAACACGCAAATATGAAGGATTCAGACGACGAGCAGGAAGGCTTCGACAGCGCCGACGAGCCGGATTCGCTGCTCTCCATGCAGATTGCGCAACGCTTGCGCACGATGATCGCGACCGACGAACTCAAGCCCGGCGAGCGCCTGCGCGAGCGCACGCTCGCCGAACGGCTGACGGTCTCGCGCACGCCGTTGCGCGAGGCGCTCAAGGAACTGGCGGGCGACGGCCTCGTCGTCGTGCTGCCTAAGCGCGGCGCGGTCGTGGCGGACCTGAGCGCGGCGGAAATCCGCGAGAAGCTCGACGTGTTGGGCGCAATCGAGGCGTTTGGCGGCGAACAGGCGTGTCGTTTAGCGACGGATGCGGAGATCGCCGAGATTCGCGCGCTCCATCACGAGATGCACGCGGCTTACGAGCGGCGCGACCGCATGAATTACTTCCGGCTCAATCAGGCGATCCACGCGAACATCATCGCGGCGGCCAAGAACGCCACGCTCACGCAAGTGCACGAGCGGCTCAACCGGCAGCTTTATCGCTATCGCTTTCAAGGTAGCGTGACGTCGGAGACGTGGCATACCGCTATCGATGAACACGAGATCATCGTGCAATTGCTCAACGCGCGCGATGGCGCGCGGCTTGGGGAATTTCTGAGGCGGCATGTGCATAGCACCTGGGAGCAGATTACGCCCGAGCGCGACCACGAAGTGAAGGAGCAGACGCTGCAACGCGTATGATCGAGGAACCCTCACCCACCACAAAAAACCATGCTGTCGTCAGGAGACACCTACGAAGCAGTCGATGCCGCCTTCACCTGGCGCATCCCCGCGCGCTATAACATTGCGCAAGACGTGTGCGACAAATGGGCGGACGGCTCGAACCGGCTCGCGCTGATCGTCGAATCGAACGATCTCTCGCAGCAACGCTATACCTTCGACGACCTGCAACGCCTCTCCAACCGCTTCGCCAATGCGCTTGCCGAACGCGGCGTGCAGCGCGGCGAGCGCGTGGCCATCTTCGTGCGGCAATCGGTCGAAGCGGCGATCGCGCATCTCGCGGCCTATCGCATGGGATGCATTGCCGTGCCGCTCTTCGCGCTCTTCGGTATCGATGCAATCGAGTTCCGGCTCGCGCATTCCGGGGCCGCCGCCGTCGTGACGGACGCCGAAGGCGCGGCGAAGATCGCGTCGATTCGCGCATCGCTGCCGGAGTTGCGCCACGTCTTCGCGACCGATGGCAGCGACGCTACGTTCTGGCCCGCGCTCGAAGCGGCATCGGAAGAAGACACTCTCGTCGATACTTCCGCGGACGATCCCGCCGTCATCATCTATACGTCTGGCACCACGGGCAAACCGAAAGGCGCATTGCACGGACATCGCGTGCTGCTTGGGCATCTGCCGGGCGTGGAGATGTCGCAGCAATGCTTCCCGCTCGACGCGACGCTCATGTGGACGCCCGCGGACTGGGCGTGGATCGGCGGCCTCTTCGATGTGCTCTTGCCTTCGTGGCATCACGGCGTGCCGGTACTCGCGCGGCGCTTCGACAAGTTCGATGGCCACGCCGCGTTCGATCTGCTCGAACGGCATGGCGTGAGCCACACGTTCCTGCCGCCGACCGCGCTCAAGATGATGCGCGCGACGCCGCAAGCGAAAGCGCCGGCGCTCGCGTTGCGTTCGGTGGCGAGCGGCGGTGAATCGCTCGGCGAGGAGTTGCTGTCGTGGGGCCGCGCAACGCTTGGCGTCACCATCAACGAGTTCTACGGGCAGACCGAATGCAACGTGGTGCTCTCCTCGTGCGCCAGATGGTTCGAACCGCGCAACGGCGTGATCGGGCGCGGGGTGCCGGGGCACCGCGTGGCTGTCGTCGACGATTCAGGTATGCCGCAGCCTTTGGGCACGCCCGGCAATATCGCCATTGCCGCGCCCGATCCCGTGATGTTTCTCGGCTACTGGCGCGACGAGGCCGCGACCGCGCAGAAGTTTCGCGGCGACTATCTGTTGACGGGCGACCTCGGCATGCTCGACGCGGAGGGCTTCTTTCGCTTCATCGGTCGCGACGACGATGTCATCACGAGCGCGGGTTATCGCATCGGGCCGGGACCGATCGAGGACTGTCTTTTGAGGCATCCCGCCGTGCGCTTCGCGGCGGTCATCGGCGTGGCGGATGAACGGCGCACGGAGATCGTCTGCGCGGTCGTCGTGCTCAACGACGGCTTCGAACCGGGCGATGCCCTCGTGCTCGAACTGCAGCAGCACGTCCGCACGCGGCTTGCGGCACATGAATATCCGCGCGAGGTGCGCTTCGTCTCTGAATTGCCGATGACGGCGACTGGCAAGATCATCCGCAAGTCGCTGCGCTCGCAGTTCACGTCTTAGCAATCGCGCGTCATACCGATCCGGCGATGAAGTCTCGCAACCACCGATGCGCCGGATCGCGATGCACGCGCTCGTGCCAGAACATCGACATTTCATAGCCGGACACTTCGATTGGCGCGTCCACCACGTGCAGCGCCGCATCGTGCTCGACTAGCCGCAATGGCAGCATGCCCACGAGATCGGTCGATGCAATCAGCGAACGCACGAAGAGAAAATGCGGCGCGGACAGCACGACGCGACGCGCGACGCCGAGTGCCGCGAGCGCTTCATCGGTCGGACCGAAGAAGCCTCCGCCGTCCGGCGACACGATCACATGTTCGAGCGCACAGAACTGCTTGAGGCTGGGTTTGCGCTTGAGACGCGGATGACCCTTCCTCGCCACAAGCACATAGCGTTCGGTAAAAAGCGCCTGCCGATGCAGACCCGGTGGCGCGCCTTCGGTGATATGAAACGCAAGATCGATCTCGCCGCGTTCGGCTTGTCGCGCGAGACGCGGCGGCGTGGCTTCGAGCACGGCAATGCGCGTCCGCGGTGCGGCCAGCCGCAAGCCGTTTATCGCCGGCATGAGCACGGTGGACTCGCTGTAATCGGTTGCGGCTATACGCCACGTCAGCTCCGCGCTCGCCGGCTCGAATGCCTGCTCCGGCGACACCGCGCGCGCAAGTGCTGCAAGCGCTTCGCGCAATGGCTCGCGCAAACCCTCGGCGCGCGCAGTCGGACGCATGCCGCGCGGGCCGGGCAGCAGTAGCGGATCGCCGAAGATATCGCGCAGTTTCGCCAGATGCACGCTCACCGAAGGCTGCGAGAAGTTCAGCCGTTCGGCCGCACGCGTGACGTTGTGTTCGGCGAGCAGCGCGTCGAGTGTCACGAGCAGATTGAGATCGAGTCTGCGGAGAATATTATCCATCGTAATGCCTGGCATATTGACTATTCATTTCTAATATACCTTCATCCGCACTAGTCTGGCGGTCATACGAACCCGGAGAGTTGCAGCCATGAATGTGCTGATCGTCTATGCCCACCCCGAACGCCGCTCGCTGAACGGCGCGCTCAACGACTTTGCCGTGCAGCGCCTGCGCGATAACGGCCACACGGTGCAGGTGTCGAACCTGTATGAGATGAACTGGAAAACGACGCTCGACGCGAACGACGTGCGCGAGCGCAACACCGACGCGCCGTTTCATCCCAGTCTCGATTCGAAACACGCGTTCGCAAACGGCCTGCAAAGCCACGACATCGAAATCGAACAGGACAAGCTGCGCTGGGCCGACGCATTGATCCTGCAATTCCCGATGTGGTGGTTCTCCATGCCCGCCATCATGAAAGGCTGGTTCGAGCGCGTCTATGCCTATGGCTTCGCTTACGGCGTGGGCGAACACTCGGACACGCACTGGGGCGATCGTTATGGCGAAGGCATGATGTCGGGCAAACGCGCGATGATCATCGTGACGACCGGCGGTTGGGAATCGCATTACGACGCGCGCGGCATCAACGGCCCGATGGACGATATCCTCTTCCCGATCCAGCACGGGATGCTGTTCTATCCGGGCTTCGACGTGGTGCCACCGTTCGTGGTGTATCGCACGAGCAAGATGGATGAAACGCGTTTCGGGGCCACGCGCGATGCGCTCGGAGAACGGCTAGACACCCTCTGGGACAACGCGCCGATTGCTTATAGACGGCAGAATCATGGCGACTACCGCATTCCGCAGTTGACCTTGCGAGACGAGCATGCTGCGGGACAGACCGGATTTGCCGCGCACGTCGAATAAAAAGAAGCGGGCTCCTTTTGCAAGAGGAGCCCGCTTTGCCTTGCACGAGGATCAGTTCGGGTCCGCGTACTTCAAGGTCCAGCTAAAGTTGCGTTGCGCGCCACCCGCAAGAGAGAACGCATTCGCCTTGCATGCGAAGTTCGAGTGCAACTGGCCGACAGGCGTAGTCGACAGCGGATTGGTGACACCGTTCGCGACATCGAAATTCGACAGCGCGCAAGCATCGAAGCCGCTCGTGGCATAGCTCGTCGCGGCGCTATTGGCGTAGGTGACCGAGTTACCGTTCGCGCCCGCCGCCGTGCTTTGAAAGTCCGCGAACGAGGTAAAGTCCGTTTCCACCGCGAGCGGCGCCGCAAGGGTGGCCGAACTCAATGTGTCCGTACGCGTGATCGTGCCATGCGCGAAAGTCAGCACCGTGTGCGCTTGCAGGTCGATATCGGTCGTGTACGCCGCGTTCTTGGTCGCTTGACGGAATTTCGTCGTATCGAAGGAAACGGTCACCTGACCGTTGCTCTCCTGCACGCTCAGATTCTTGTAGTACGTCACCGGAATGTATGTCTTGCCGTTGTACGTCACTTGCGGAATCAGCAAGGCGTAACCCAGGTCGGTCGTGCCGTAGATGAGCTTGTCGGAGAACGGCACCGGATAGTACGGCGAATACGAGTTGTAGTCCGGCGCCTGACTCAGATTCAGGTTGATCACACGCTCGCCATCACGCACCGTCAGCAACGCCGCGTTATACGGATGCGCGCTGTCGCTCGGCAAGTTGTAATACGTGAGCGTGTAATGAGGCAATGCATCGCGCCATGATTTGAAATCGCTGTCGCTCATGGGGGCTTGGCCGCCGAAGCCGAGCTTGCTCCACCACGCGTTGACGTACATGTACTGATGCAGCAGGCTGAAGTTTTCGCCCATCACGCGAGGCTTGCCGCGATATGTGTCCGTGCCGCGCCCCTTCACCCACATGTTCACGGACGGCGTCGGCAGGTTCGGGTCGTACCAAAAGGTGTCGAAGCGCAGCGCTGCCTTGTAGATGAACGTGTAGGCGACCTGCATCTCCTTGGCACTCAGCACGCCCGCGTTGGCTGCGGCCGTGAGAATCTCCATGAAAGCGGAATCGCCGTAAGGTCCGATCGAGCGGCCGTAGTTGAAGCCCTGCCCGTCCGGATTGATCTGCGGCAGAATCAGATCGATCGACTTGCGCAAATAGCCCTTTAATTCAGGCGTCAAATTCGCTTCGTTGCCCATCTCGAGACTGCGCTCGACCGTCTCCGCGATAAGCAGCGTGCTGTAGCGGTCGAAGCGCGCCTGATCGTAGTAGGTCGTATGCGTGTTCGATGCCTCATCCGAGAAGCCGCCCGACGAATCATTGCGGATATGCTTGGTTAGCGTGTAGAGCAGCGCATCGCGCGCGCCCATGGTCGCAACCGCC
Organism: Caballeronia sp. GAWG2-1; assembly: GCF_023631405.1. Lineage (NCBI taxonomy): Bacteria > Pseudomonadati > Pseudomonadota > Betaproteobacteria > Burkholderiales > Burkholderiaceae > Caballeronia > Caballeronia sp. GAWG2-1. Next base: position 127,016 of record NZ_JALQDD010000038.1, on the reverse strand, counting down.
GGGTCCGAAGTGGAGACGAAGCCCGGATTGCTCCAGCCGAGCTTCTGTCTCAGCCCGGCAATGCCATATGACACCGCATAGTAATTCTGCGCCGTGTTGAGCGAAGCCACGTCGATAGACGCGCCGCCAGCCGGGCACGTATTGTCCTTGCCGCTTGCATCGGGGCCGAACATGTCGCAGAACGTGAGGCGGCCTTGCAACGTGTTGAGCATGGCATCGCTAAAGACTTCGTTCAGCATGCCGTTCGCCTTCAAATTGTTGAGGGCGACGAGATAGTAATACTCGCCCCAGGACGTGTTCGCGTAGACGTAGTCGCCGCTCGCGGACTGCGCCATCATCGCCGTGGTTATTTTCTGATAGGTTGCAAGATAGTCGGCGTACTTGGGGTCGCCCTTCTTCTTCATGTCGATGAGGATGTAAGACAGACCGAGCGCCAGCTTGCCCGGCAAGAACTTGTCGCCCGTGTTGGTATCGAGTACGTGCACGGGGCTGCCATCGCCCAGATCCATCACGACCTGAGTGAAATCCGGCGACTTGCGAATGAGGTCGAAGAGCGCGCGCATCTGGCCCATCATCGTGATGGGGACGCCGGCGCCGGCGGGCACGCTCGTGTCGTTCGCGCCGTAGACCACGGCTTGAAGCGAATTGGCCGCCACAGCGGCGGGCGGCGGCGTGGAACCATCCGATGAGTCATGGCCACCGCATGCAGCGAGGACGAGCGCCGAGAGCGTGCCGAGCGCGAACGCACGTGTGATTTGCCTGTTTCGATTCATGTTGTCTCCGTCTTTAGTTATGAATGTGGGTAGTGCGGGATTTGCTTTATTGCGCGTCCTTTGAGCGCTTGGTCGACACCGGACGTTATTTGGCCTTCCGAAGTTTTTCATCGGAATCGGTGAAGATTAGAAATGATTTGAATGAGACCCCGAGCTTGAGTCAGCGAACTTCACCGGAAAACGTTTTCCTAATTTAGGCTTTGTAAGCCGATGCTGTCAAACGTTTTATCCAACGACTTGATAGGGGATTACCCGGCACGATCAAGGCATGGTTTTGCATAGAATCGGAGTTTCCGAAACAAAAAGGAAACCGTTTACTCATTTCTCGGCTGCGAACCAAATGTGAGCTTTCACCGCGAAGTGACGAGAAAGTCGACTTCTGCGCGAGATTGAAGAAACGCGGCATGCGTCTTCTGCCATGCCGTCTGCTTTCGCGCTGCAATAAGGGAATTTGAAACAGGTAACAGCGAGACTCAATCCGCGAACGGCTCATGCGCCTCGAACGAGGCAAGCCGCTGCGGACCGATCGATAGGCTAAACGCCTAACGCACTTCCATCTTGCGCTTTACAATAAGCGCGAGCGGCACAGTGAAAAAGATATGCGACATGAATCCGCCGATGACGACAGCCGGATCATAGTAATTCGGGTGATTGTCCGAGGCGATCATGATGGCTACATGCATCACTACCCACGCGAGCACGGCATAGAACAATGCGATGAACGTCGCCTCGTAGCCGCGTCGGCGAAAGTACGGCCAGACGAGTGCGAAGAGAATGCCCCAAGCAATGGCGAACACGAAGTGAATACCCGTGCCAATCACATACGCCCAAATGCCGCTCGCTTCTTGAAACGCTTTTCCGAAGACCAGCCCGGTCGCGTTACGCGGAATGCCCGCGAGGGGCATCAGATGCTGTACGCCTACCCAGATCAATGCTTCGTAGATCCAGATGACGACGGCGCCCGCCAGACCACCGGCTACACCGGCGCGTATGGCCGACGACGCGCTCGTGGGCTTGGGCGTTGCAATGCCGTTCGGAAACTGACTGCCGCTCGGATGCAGGTTGCTACTCATGGACGCTTCTCCGGAATGGTTATCAGGCGATGACGCAAGCTAGTCCCTGTGTTTGATCACGCAAAGGATGGGTTAACCATGCCCATGGGCTGGAAAATGCACGTCAGCATGATTTGGCGCGGTATTGCGCAGCAAGACCATGCGGTGCCCGATAAACAGATTCGATGCCTTCGAAGTGTTTTCGCATGAGTCAGGCGAAGCGTCTCGGTGAAGCCGCATACGGCATGAAGGACGCTTTCCTTGCGTATCATTTGCCTGGCTATCTGTTTTGTTTATCGGCCACCGGAAGCGAGGTGTGTCCGCTTCGCCTTGGTGCAGCATGCGGGCGCCGCAACGTTGACGCTTTAGAGCGCCGACGAAGCAGGATTGCCGGGTATACGCCCTCTCCCTATTGCGAAACTCTTTCGTCATCCTCCGTACTCGCTGGAAAGTGACCCGACGACCTCAGGAGACGATGATGCGATTACTCTGCAGCAACCCCGCCCTACTCAGACGATGCATCCGCACGCTATATGCTTGGCTTGCTCTTTTGACGACATGCGTATTCATGGCGCCTCAAGCAATGGCGGCCAATTCAAGCGGTCTAGCCGACCTCCCTTCGATCCTTCCCGCGATGAACTGCGCGGCAGTCGCCACGCTCGATCTAAGCGGCGTCACCGATGGTACCGTCACCATCACCTCGGCAACGGTCCTTGCAAAAGGAACGGTCATCAGCAACCCCGGCATGCCTCCAGGCGCGACGGCTGGACCCGGACTGCCTTCCGAAGTGTGCGATATCAAGGGAACCATAGGCCCTGGCGCATCGCTCTTTGAATTGCGCTTGCCGACGCAAGGCTGGACGCAGCGCTATCTGCAGACGGGATGCGGCGGTCTATGCGGCAATCTCTCGATCAGCGCGCCGATGGCATCGACCTGCGTGTCGGTCACGAACGGTCAGATCGCCATCTCCGCCACCGACATGGGCCACGAAGGCGGCAACGATGGCGCATGGGCGCTGGATCCGAAAGCCAAGATCGATTTTGCTTATCGCGCGGAGCACGCCACGGCGCAGGTATCCAAGGCGATCATCAACAAGTTCTATGCGCGCGCTCCGAAGTACTCGTATTTCGACGGCTGCTCAGACGGCGGACGTGAGGCGCTGATGGAAGCGCAACGCTATCCCGACGACTTCGACGGCATCGTCGCGGGCGCGCCGGCCAACGATCTGATCGTGCAGAACACGTTCCACCACGGCTGGGCGGCGGCGGTCAACATCGACCAGAAGACGGGCAAGTACATTCTGCTCGCCGACAAGTTGCCGATGATCCACGCCGCCGTGCTGAAGTCGTGCGACGGTCAGGACGGCGTGACGGACGGCATCATCGACAATCCGCAGGCTTGTCATTTCGATCCCGCGAGTCTCGTGTGTGCGAAGGGGCAGCCCGACGCCACGTGTCTCACGCCCGCGCAAGCCGCGGTGGTGCGCAAGATTCACGATGGCGCGACGGATCAGTATGGCCGTCATCTCGAACAGCCGATCGCGCGTGAATGGGGTTCGGAATTGCAATGGTCGCTCTTCGTGCCCGCGACGGACGCCGGACCTAGCGGCAGCATCAACTTCGTGATGCCGTTCCTGGCATGCCTCGACTACTTCAACGACTCGCGCCCGAACGCCGCGTTCAGCGATCTGAAGTTCACTGTCGAATCGTTCTGGAAGACCGTGCAGACGTCGAACTATCTTGCTGCAACCGATCCCGATCTGAGTGACTTTCATCGACGCGGCGGCAAGCTGATTCTCTGGCACGGCCTGGAAGACCAGCACATCTCGCCGCAATCGACGCTGCAGTACTACGCGAAGATGAAGGAATACATGGGCGACGAGCGCGTCGAGAAGTTCGCGAAGCTGTATCTGTTCCCGGGCGTTGCGCACTGCGGCGGCGGCGACGGTCCCAGCACCTTCGACATGCTGACGCCCGCCATGGCGTGGGTTGAAACGGGCGCGAAGCCGGGCAAGATCGTGGCATCGCTCGTCGATACGACCGGGCAGACCACGCGCACGCGTCCGGTGTTTCCGTATCCGCTGGCAGCGCGCTACACGGGCTCGGGCAGCACGGACGACGCAGCGAACTTCGTCGCGTACAACCCCGGCAACACCAACGTGAATCCGCATTGGGTCGGCGAGTTTCTCTATTCGCCGGGCTATGAAGCGTCATGCAGCGCGAACGGATCGCAACTCGTGTGCAAGGGCGGCAACCACTGGCGCGCCGCTCATACCGGTCATGACGACGACAACGGCTGGAACGACGGCCGCTGGGAGCACGATCATAGGTGATCGCACTTGATTGCATTTGATCGCACATGAGGAAAGCGCCGGCGCCTACTTCGAAGTCCGGCGCCTGGTCACCGCCCTCACGATCAACAAGCCGCCGACCATGACCGCCAGCGACATCAGCGTGGTCATGGTCCCGAGCGCATAGATGACCGGCGTGGTCACCGATGTCGTCAGGCCCTGCAATTCGAGCGGCAACGTATTCTGCTCGCCGATAGCCTGCGACGTCCGCGCGATTTCATCCCATGACAGCGTGAAGCCGAACATTCCCACGCCAATGACAGATGGCCCGATGATCGGCAACACTACATTCCTGAAGCTCTGCCACGGCGATGCGCCCAGATCGTGCGCCGCTTCCTCGTAAGCCGGATTGAAGCGGTTGAAGACAGCGAACATCACGAGCAAACCGAACGGCAGCGTCCACGTCAGATGGGCGCCGAGCGCGGAGGTGAAGAGGCCCATCGACGTGGTCCACGAATCCGCGAAAGAAGTAAAGCCCCACTCGTTCGCCAGATACTTGATCACGTTGTCGAGCAGACGAAACGTGAGGCCGATACCGAGCGACACGATGATCGACGGCATGATGAGACTCGCCACCGACACGTAGAACACGGCCGTATCGCCACGAAAACGCCTTCTGAAGGCGAGACCCGCCGTGACCGAGAACAGCACGGTCAGCACCGTGACCGCGAGCGCGAGCTTCACGGAGCGGCCGAACGAAGCCCAGATATCGATATCGCCCACACCCTGACGCAACTGCTCGAACCAGTGCAGCGAGACGCCGCGCATGGGAAAGGTCAGACCGCCTTCGGGACCTTGAAACGAGAGAATGAAAATGGTGATGACCGGTCCATACAGGAATAGCACGAACAAGCCGAACAGCAACGCGAGCCAGTAGAAGCTGGCGGGCCGGTGCTCCCGATGTTTCTTCAATCCCGCAATGCCGCTGGCCATGTCAAAGCTCCTTCCTGATATCGACCACACGCGTGAGCGCCCACACGATCATCAGCACGACGGCCAGCAAAATGATCGCGTTGGCCGCCGCGGCGGGAAATTGCAGATAGCCCGTCTGCACCTGAATGATCTTGCCCACCGACGCAATCTGCTGTCCACCCATTACGCCCACTGTGAGAAAGTCGCCCATCACGATGGTGATGACGAAGATCGAGCCAATGACGATTCCGGTCTTCGAGAGCGGCAACACGACATCGCGGATCACCTGCCAGCCGCTCGCCCCGCCATCGCGCGCGGCTTCCAAGAGCGACTTGTCGATACGCATCATCGCGTTGAAGATCGGCACGATCATGAAGAACGTGAACAGATGCACGAACGCGAGCACCACCGAAAAGTTCGAATACAGCAGCCATTCGAGCGGTTGATCGATGAGATGCGCGTTGATCAGCGCCTGATTCACGAGCCCGTTACGGCCGAGCAGCGGAATCCACGAGATCATGCGGATGACGTTGGACGTCCAGAACGGAATCGTGCAGAGCAAAAAGAGAATGGTCTGCATGGCCGTGGTGCGCACGTGAAACGCGAGGAAGTACGCAATGGAGAAACCGAGCACGAGCGTCACGGCCCATACCATTGCGCAGAACTTGAGCGTCGACCAATATGTCTTGAAGGTCACGCAGACATCGGTGAAGGAGCTGCAACCGTCGAAGATCGCCACATAGTTCTTGAGCGTGAACGCCGGGATGATCTGATATTCGTTGAAATCCCAGAAGCTTACGATCAACGTGATCACGAGCGGCACGATGAAGAACAGCACGAAGGTGAGTGTGAGCGGCGTGGCCTGCAACCAGGCGCTCACGCGCCGATGACGCTTCGGCGCTTCCTTCGCTTGCGACAGATACTCGACGGATGCCATCAGCAAATGCTCCTTGTGTGCATCATGCGAACCTCACGTGAACATCAGGCGGCGATGAACTCGTTCCACTTCTGCACCATGTAGATGTTCTCGTCCATCACCGCGTTCCAGCATGCAATGGCGCCCATGCGCTGGGTATAAGAGCCGCCGTCGCGCACCGCGCCGGTCTTTTCGAGCAATTGGCCATCGGGTGCCTTGATGTCCTGTGTCGCGGGCTTGCCTTCCATCCAGTAGTCCCACTCGTAAGCTTGCATGTGCGTCTTGGCCGTCTCCGTCACGCCGGGGTAATAACCCTGGCGCATTAGATAGGCGCCCGCCCAGCCGTCCTGGAACCAGTTGACGAACTCATAGGCCGCATCGAGCTTCTTGCCTTGCAGCGAACGCGGAAAGCCGAAGCCCGACGCCCACGAGCGATAACCTTCCTTCAGCGGCTGAAACGTGCAGGCGATACCCATGGTGCGCACCTTCGTGACCGCGGGCGACCACATCGACTGAATGACCACTTCGCCCGATGCCATCAGGTTCACGCTTTCGTTGAAGTCGCGCCAGAAGGCGCGGAACTGACCTGCGCGCTTCGCTTCGATCAGCACCTTGATGGTCTGATCGATCTCGGCCTTGGTCATGTTGCCTTTGTCGCCGTACTTGACCTGACCCATTGCTTCGATGGCCATTGCCGCATCCATGATGCCGATAGCCGGAATGTTGAGCAGCGCCGCCTTGCCCTTGAATTGCGGATTCAACAAGTCGGCCCACGTGTTGACCGGACGCTTGATGAGGTCCGGGCGAATGCCGAGCGTATCCGCGTTATACGTCGTGGGAATGAGCGTCATCCATTCGGTAGGCGTCGCGGAGAACTCCGTCGAGCGCGCGCCCTTCAAGAACATCACTTTCTTCGGGGCCGTGCCCTGATCGCCAATCTTCTTGCCGTTCACTTCGCCCTTCGTGAGCACCGGCGTGATCTTGTCCGCGAGCTTGATGCGCTTTGCATCCATACCGGCCAGCGTGCCCGCCGGAATCAGCTTCTTGAGGGAAAAGTATTCGGTATCGACGATATCGAACGAGTTGGGCTGCGTGATGATGCGCTTGGTGACGTCATCGGTCGTCACCGGAATGTATTGAATCTCGATGCCCGTGTCTTCCTTGAACTTCTTCGCAATGTCCGCGCTCTGGTTGACCGCCGTGCCGAGATAGCGCAAGGTGATCTTCTCTTGCGCATGCACGTAAGGGAACCCGGCGATGCCCGCCGCCGCCACGGCGCCCTTGATGAAAGTGCGGCGCGTACGGCTGCGGCTTTCCAGTTCCTCTTTGGTCTCTTTGATTTCCTGAGTCGCTTGCGGACGTGCGTTGTCATTGCTCATAGCCTTCCTCCTCGTTTCGGGTTTTGATGTGTTTGGCTCAAGCGCGCATCACGCCGCGAGCGGATGCGCGTTGCGTTGATCCCACCAGACGGTCACGCGCGCATCGGGGCCGAGGCGCTCGGCGTCGTAGTCGGCATCGCTGACGATAGAAACGAGTTCGGGGGAACCGTCGAGCGGCACGAGCGTCATGCGCACATGCGTGCCTTGATACTCGGCCTCGCGCACCGTGCACGCGAGTCCGCCGATACGGCTCAGTCCTCCCTCGCCCGCGCTCGTGCCGGGGGTCGTGCCCTGCGGCGCGATCCGCAGATGATCCGCACGCACCGTGAAAAGCCCGCCCTTCGAACCGAGCACGTTATGGCCGCCGAGAAAGCGCGCGACGAATTCGGTGCGCGGCCGGTTGAAGACTTCGAACGGCGTGCCGCTTTGTTCGATATGACCGTGACTCATCACGACGACGAGATCGGCGAGCGCCATTGCTTCTTCCTGCGAGTGCGTGACGTGCACGAAAGTGATGCCCAGTTCTTTCTGCCAGCGCTTGAGTTCGGCGCGCATCTGCACGCGCAGGAAAGGATCGAGCGCGGAGAGCGGTTCGTCGAGCAAGAGACAGCGTGGTTCATTGAGCAAGGCGCGCGCGAGTGCCACACGCTGCTGCTGCCCGCCGGAAAGCTGCGCGGGCTTGCGGTTCGCGTAGGGCGACATGGCGACGAGTTCGAGCAGTTCGCCCGCGCGCTTTCTGCGTGCTTCCTTCGCGACGCCGCGCATCTTGAGGCTGAAGGCGACGTTATCGAGCGCGGACAGATGCGGAAAGAGCGCGTAGCTTTGAAAGACCATCGCGGTGCCGCGTGCGGCCGGCTGTTCGCGCGTGACGTTGCGCCCGCCGATCAGCACATCGCCTTCGGAAATCCACTCGTGCCCCGCGATCATGCGCAAGGTCGATGTCTTGCCGCAGCCCGAAGGACCGAGCAGGCAACAGTACGCGCCGCCGGGAATGCGCAGGTCGATCGCATCGACGGCGACGGAATCCGCATAGCGCTTCGTCACGTGAACGAGTTCGATATCGGCGGCTGTCGCGTGAACCACGGTTGATGCCGGCTGAACCATGAAGGCTTGTCCTTATGAACGCGCTGACGGGAAATGGCTTGCAGCGCGAAGCCATTGCAAGACATATGCCATTTGCTGTCGTGGTTCGGCTTCATCGCATGCAACGCGTAGCGCAGTATGCGTGTCGACACGTTGGCTCGCATATTGCACACGATCGCAAGCCTCGATCGTCGGCACGTCGCGACGCGAGGCGTGTACGTTCGCGGTGCGCAACAGGTCCGCCTTGGGGCACGACGTAACCAAACCGGTTCATGCATTCATCGACAATGAGCGACTTCAATCCCGATGTACTCCGATCGCACGGCCGTTTCGACTATCAAGCGATTCATCATGGCGAGCCGTATTGCTGGCCGAACGGCGCGCGTCTCGCGGTTTATCTCGGCTTCAACCTCGAACACTTTGCGTTCGGCGAAGGACTGGGGGCCGCGCTCGGACCACTATCGCCGCAACCGGATGTCCTCAACCATAGTTGGCGCGAGTACGGGAATCGCGTGGGCGCGTGGCGTTGCATTGAATTGTTCGATGCGCTCGACATGCCCGCGGGCACGCTCATCAACACGTCGCTCTACGATCATTGCCCCGAGCTGATCGAAGCATGTGTGGCGCGGGGCGATGAACTCATCGCGCACGGTCACACGAACGCCGAGCGTCAGAGCGATTTCGACGAAGCCGGCGAGCGCGCACTGCTCGCGCACTGTCGCGAACGCATCCTTGCGGAGTCGGGCGTGATGCCGCAAGGATGGCTATCGCCGTGGATCTCGGAGACGCATCACACGCCGGACCTCCTTGCCGAAACGGGTTACGGCTACACGCTCAACTGGTGTCACGACGACCGGCCCGTGCGCATGAAAACACGTCACGGCGCGCTGTGGTCCGTGCCTTATCCGCAAGAGCTGAACGATCTGCCGATGATCATGGCGCGGCATCTCGACATGTGCGCGTTCACCGACATGATCGTCGACCAGTTCGATGAAATGGTCGAACAGACGCAACGCGCGAGCACGCCGCAGGGCCTCGTCATGGGGATTGCGCTGCATCCGTATATCGTCGGGCAGCCGTATCGCTTGCGTCATTTACGGCGCGCGCTCGCGCATATCGCGGCGGCGCGCAACGACATCTGGCTCACCACGCCCGGCGCAATCGCGCGGCACATGGAACAGGCGGCGAGCACGGCCGCGCGCGCCGCATGAGCTCGCCGCGCATGCGTGATCAAGCCGATGCCGCCGATATGCGCATCTATCGAAGCATCTTCGACGGTGTGCTGAGCCGGCGTCTCGCGCCCGGTACCAAGCTGCCCGAGCCGGAACTGTGCGAGCTCTTCGGCGTGGGCCGCGCAGTGGTCCGGCGCGCGCTCGAAAAGCTCGCGTACGACGGCATCGTGGTGTTGCGGCCCAACAAGGGCGCGGTGATCGCACAGCCGACGCGCGAGGAAACGCGCGAGGTGTTCGAAGCGCGCCGCTCGGTGGAACGCGCGCTCGTCGAACTCGCGGCGGAGCGCGCGAGCAGCGCGGATATTGCCGCCTTGCGCGAGCAACTCAACCAGGAACACGAAGCGATGCACCGCTTCGATCAACCGTCATGGGCGCGCCTCGCGAGCGAGTTTCATCTGCGTATCGCGGCGCTCGCGGGCAATGCCATCCTGCTGCAGTATCTGAACGAACTCGTATCGCGCTGCTCGCTTATCGTTGGCGTCTATGAACCGGCGGGCAACGCGCCATGCGAGCACGACGAGCACACCGCCATTCTCGATTGCCTCGAACGACGCGACGCAAAAGGCGCGGCGGCGCATATGAACGCGCATCTGCAGGGACTCGAAGCGCGTATAGAAACCACACGGATGCCGGGCACCAAGAGCCTTGCGCATCTGCTCGGCATTGAAAAGGTGCAATGACATGGAAATCGACTTCGAGGCCATCACCGAATACCAGCGCTACAAGCTGATGGCGAGCCTCATCGTGCCACGGCCCATTGCGCTCGTGACCACGCTCGGTGCGGATGGCACCGTGAATGCCGCGCCTTTCTCGATGTTCAACATGCTCGGCGAAGAACCGCCCATCGTGATGATCAGCATCAACCGGCTCGCGGATGGCACGTTGAAAGACACAGCCGCGAACGTGCCGCGCGAGAAGGAATTCGTCGTCCATCTCGCCGATGAAGCAATCGCCGAGCAGATGCATCGCTGCGGCGAACGCTTCGCCGCCGATGTCAGCGAACTCGACGCGGTTGGTTTCACCGCGCTGCCGTCGCTGCGCGTGAAGCCGCCGCGCATCGCCGAGGCGCCCGTCGCGTTCGAATGCGTGCTGTGGGAAACGCTGGAAACCGCAAGCCGGCACATCTTCATCGGCAAGGTATTGATGCTGCACGCACGCGACGAGCTCATCGACCTCGACACCTGGCGCGTGCGCTTACAGCATTACTTTCCGGTCGGGCGCTTCGGCGCAAGCGATTACGTGACGACCCGCGACCGCTTCGAGTTGTAACATGGAGACCGTCAAGGCTCGCGACCGCCATCATGCCCTCCACCGTCCGCAATTCGCTGCTATGGGTTTTCGAGCCGCTCGAGAGCGATGACACGTTCATTCAAAAGCGCATGTTCGGTTCCGACGCCGCGTATATCGATGGACTGATGTGTCTCGTGGCCGCCGACCGCGACAAGCCCTGGAATGGCGTGCTCGTATGCACCTCGCAAGAGCATCATGCAGCGCTCATCGAAGACATTCCGGCTTTGCAGCCACATCCCGTGCTCGGAAAATGGCTTTACGTGCCGCAGGACGATCCTGCGTTCGAAGACACGGCGCGTCGGCTCGCGGAACTCGTACTCGCTCGCGATCCGCGCATCGGCGTCGTGCCGGGTGCGCGCAAACGGCGCAAACCAGCGAAGCGAAGCGCGCTTGCACGGACTTGAGCCTGTCCGATAACGCACGGCGAACCAGCGTACACTGAGCGACTGCGCACGATCAGGTTCCATGATCGGTCAGCGCCTTTCGCTACCCGTTCTGCCCTCGTACTCATGCCCAAATCAACGCACAGTGGCGCGGCCGTGCCCGCCACCGAAGCGGAACGTCTCTATACGCTGCGAAGCTTCGACGTACTCGATTCGTTGCCCGAACCCGCTTTCGACGACATCGCCACGCTGGCCGCGACGATCTGCCAGTCGCCTATCGCGCTCGTTTCGCTGATCGACCGCGACCGGCAATGGTTCAAGGCGTGCATCGGTCTCGGCGCACGCGAGACCCCACGCGATCAGGCGTTCTGCGCGCATGCCATTCTGGAACCCACCTCGCTGCTGGTGATCGAGGACGCGACGCTCGATCCGCGTTTCAGGGACAACCCGCTCGTGCTCGGCGAGCCGCATATCCGCTTTTATGCGGGCGCGCCTATCGTCACGGACGACGGTCACGCGCTCGGCACCGTCTGCGTGATCGACCGCGAGCCGCGTGCCTTGAGTCAGGAACAATGCACGGCGCTCGAATCGCTCGCGCGTCAGGCTGCCATCATGCTGAAGCTGCGGCGCATGGGCATTCAGCGCGGCGAGGAGAAACGCGAACTGCAGCGCAAGATCACCGACGCACTCGCCGATGACGACGCCGCGCACGAAACGTTCAAGCAGAATCAGCGCGTGGGTTCGGTCGGGCAGTTGACGGGCGGCATTGCGCACGACTTCAACAATCTCCTGCAGACCATCAGCACGTGTCTGCAACTCGTCGAGCATCGCGCGCACGACGCGGATCAGGTGCGCCGTTGGAGCGCCAACGGTCTGCAGGCGGTCACGCATGGCGCGGCGCTCATCAGGCAATTGCTGACGTTTTCCCGGCAGGAATCGGTCGAACTGGAGTCGCTGTGCGTCACGCGTTCGGTGCACGGCATGAAGGAACTGCTGGCGCGCGTGCTCGGGCCCGAAACCCAGCTTGCGTTTCAGCTTCGCTCCGAAGGCGTTCGCGTGCTGACCAACGCGACGCAACTCGAAGCGGCGCTGCTCAATCTCGTCATCAACGCACGGGACGCAATGCAAGGACGCGGGCGCATAGAAGTCGCCACACGTGTTTTCGAAGCCGAGGGCGACCCCGATCTCGCGAATGGCAATTACGTGGAGCTGCGCGTGTCGGATACCGGCCCCGGCATGCCGCCCGAAGTCGCCCGGCGCGCGTTCGAGCCTTTCTTCTCGACCAAGCCCGAAGGCAAGGGCACGGGGCTCGGGCTTTCGCAGGTGTATGGCGTGGCGCTCAAAGCGGGCGGGATCGCGCGTATCGGCACGGAACCGGGCGCGGGCACGACCGTTTCGCTGTATCTGCGAACGGCCGTTCAGGAAGCGGGCGATGCTGACGGCGAATGCGAATCGGCGAGCCCGGTCGCGCTGCGAAAGCGCGTGCGCATCATTCTGGTCGATGACGAAGCCAACGTGCGCGAAGCGTTATCTGAACTGCTGCGCGACGCGAACTACGATGTCGAAGCGGTGAGCGGCGGCATTGCGGCGCTGCAAGCGATCGATCGTTCGCCGCCCGATGTCGTTGTGACCGATCAGGCCATGCAGGGCTTGAACGGCGGCTTGCTCGCGCGCATTCTCGCGGAAACGCATCCGCGTCTGCCGGTGATGTTCATGACTGGCTACGACGATATCGATGCCGTCAAGGCGACGCTGCCCGAGGACGCCATCGTATTGCGCAAGCCCGTCTTACTAGATGAATTCGCGCAGGGCGTGCAGACGTTGCTGGGCGACTAGCGCTGTGGCTCGTTGCGCGGCCAGCTGCAAGAAAACGACTGAGCGTTTCCGCACTACAGGGAAACAAGGTAAGGACTGGTGGAGGGATAGTTCGCCGGTTTCCCGGTCGCTCGTCTATGAATTTTCCTGACGGTATCGATTGCAATCCACAGGTGCTGCGCGCGAGCTTTCGTCGAGTTTAACGAAATACCGCTAAACGTGCGCCGTAAGCGTGCAAATTCCGTGGCAGTCCCGCAAAAAACAACGCCATTGTTGTTTTAACGAGCGCTGATGTTTTCCCCAAGTTACACTCCGCTTCGCAGTCTCTACAGTGCTCACCGCGCATGCGGCGAAGGCCTCGCCGCCGCGCATTTCCAAGCCTTTCTTCTCTGCGAGTTCCTGATGAAAATGTCTCTCAAGAAAGCTGTTGCCCTGTTGGCGGTCGCCGCTATCTTCGCACCGAGCGTGTCGTTCGCCGAAGCGCAATACCCGAACAACAAGCCGCGGCCTGCTTACAAGAAGCACAGCCACAAGCATCACGCAAAGAAGGCCGCAGCGGCATCGCAGTAAGCAGGATCATGAATGCCGGGCGCGGCATTCAGCGGACTTCATGCTCGCCGATTGCCGCGCTCAACCTGCATCGCCTGAACTGATCACCGTCTGCATGCTCTTCAGAAGCGTGCGCAGATATCGCAGTAACCCCACCGTATCGCCAAATTCCATGAAGCCGGGCGTTTCTCCGTCGCTGAAAAGCCGTGCGCCGTCGAGCGCTTCGTCGATGATGATTCCGCCATACGCCGCGTGCGGACGATAAACGCCCGTCTCGACATGCAAGGTATTGGCATTGACGGCGGCATCGCGGATACGCATCAGAAACTGCACTTCGGGCGTGCGCGAACCGGACAGGCGATGCGCATCGAAAAAATCGGCGACGGCGAGAATCGCGTTCGTCGACGGCACGCGAAGCGCGAAAGCCATGCGTTCGGCGGGATCGTCGAGTGACGGAAGCGACGGCGGCGGATCGTCCGGCGCGCGCTTGGCAGGCATGCCGTCTTCACTATGCGTGTGCGCTTCGGGATGCGCGTGGCGCATCGTCAGGAGCCGCTCCACGCCGCTGAAATCGGGTGCAGGACCGCCATTCTCGATCCATCCGCTCAATAGCGCCGCGTGGATATAGAGCGATTGCAACTGGGCGTCGATAAACGCGACACCCATGCGGCAGACATCGGGGGACTGATTCTCGGGCATGTCGTCTCCTGTGAGGCGGAGTCAGCGCAAGCGCGCTGACTCCGGTCCTTCTTCGAATAGCACGAAAGATCGCAATATTCGCACCCGCAAGAGACATCGGCGACGCGGTGCGAACGCGCCGTCATCGATAGCACTTAGAAAATATTGCGCAGCCCGATGGAAACGCCCGTTTGATTCGAGCGTCCCGGCAGTTCCACGAAGCCCGCGCCCGTTACCTTGTTGAAGTCCACCGTGCCGTAGACTTCGGTGCGCTTGGACAACGCGTATTCCGCGACCGCCACGCCCGTATAGCGATTGCCGCTGCCGACTTCTCCACCGCCGATCGCCGCATTCTTCATGTGGTCGTAGTAGAACGCGCCGGTGAGCAAGAGCGCGGGCGTCACTTGATAGGTGATGCCGGCGAAGGGACCATCGTCGCGACGACCCGAGCCTTTGAGGATATCCACGCCCGACACGAGATCGCGCTGCGACAGCGTGCTATCGACGAAACCAGTGTCATCCGTCGAATGCAGATAGCCGACGTAGAGCTTTGCCTGACCGATGGTATAGACCGCGTTGGCGTTCCAGATCTTCTGCTTGTTGCTGGCGTTGTCGCTGTTCTGCTGGTAGCCGCCGCCGATGGCAAGCGGCCCCACGGCATACGAAGCCGTGAAGCCGTACATGTTGCCCGCGCCCATGTGACCCGGCACCTGGCCCGAGAAGCCGCCCGCGCCCGTCGACGTGTAGTTGGTGCCGAACGAGTACATCGCCGCGACCGTCAGGCCCGCGAACGTGCCGTTGTACTTTACCGCGTTATCCGCATAGAGACCGGCGCCGAGCGCGACCGGCAACCACGCATTCTCGAAGTAGTTGCCGACCGTGAGCGGGTCGTAGGTATCGCCCAGCATGTCGAAAAGCGGCGTCTTCTGGCGGCCGAGCGTGAGCGTGCCGTACTGGTTCGACAGACCGACATACGCCGCGCGATTGAACTCGCGCTGGCTATCCGAGTACTGGCCGTTCTGCAATTCCACGCCGCTTTCCAAACGGAAAATCGCCTTGAGACCGCTGCCGAGATCTTCGGTGCCTTTCAAGCCGATCCGGCTATTGGTGATTGCGCCGTTGGTCATGAACACCTTGCCGTCGTTGTTGGCATTGGCGTTGGTGAGATAGCGCACGCCGACATCGGCGACGCCGTACAGCGTGACCGAACTTTGCGCGAATGCGGTGTGACAGGCGAGTGCAATGGCCGTGATGCCAAGGGCGGATACGGCACGCGATGTGATCGTCTTCATGGATGTCGTGAGCTGGATGCTTTGATCGATGTTGTATGTCGCGCTTTGCCGATGGCTCTCGTGAAGCCGATCGAAAAAAGCACGCGGACTTTTATCACATCGAATATCGCAGCGGACACGATGGGGCAAGTCATCGCAAAAAGGTGTGGTGTTTTGCGCAACTGACGCGCGTTGTTTAGTCGATCACGTGACACTGGCGTTTTTGTAAAGATACGTTATATCATCTCACCGCCTGCGGTGGATGCCGTTCCTTACGCCTCCGTACGCTCATCGGATGCAACGTTATATCATTTCGACAGGAGCAATAAAATCTTGCACCACACGCCTTTCGCTCATCCAGCGCCGCGCAGACAGCGCCTCTTGCCACTCGGCATGCTGCTGGTCACCGCCGTGGCACGCGGCCAGACGGCCGCCGGCAACGTAACGGACACCGCGCTCACGCCGGTATTCGTCACGGCGAATCCGCTTGGATCGAACCAGTTGATGTCGCCATCCAGCGCGCTCGACGGCGACGCCCTCGCTCTGCGACGCGGCGATTCGCTCGGCGAGACGCTCAACGGTCTGCCGGGCGTCTCCACGACGACTTACGGTCCGATGGTCGGCCGGCCGATCATCCGTGGCATGGACGGCGACCGCATCCGCATATTGCAAAACGGCGTCGCGGCCTTCGATGCATCGTCGCTCTCGTACGATCACGCCGTCCCGCAAGATCCGCTTTCAGTGGAGCGCGTCGAGATCGTGCGCGGACCGGCGGCGCTGCTATACGGCGGCAACGCGATAGGCGGCGTGGTGAACACCATCGACAACCGCATTCCGCGCGAGCCGATCAAAGGCGTCTCCGGTCAGGCCGATGCCAGCTATGGCGGCGCCAACGATGCGCGCGCGGGCGCGGCGCTCGTGGAAGGCGGCAACGGGCAGTTCGCGTTTCACGTCGATGCCTTCGACCGCGAAACCAGCAAGGAGCGCGTCCCCGGCTTTACGCACTCGGATCGCCAGCGCGCGCTCGACGGACCGGACGCGCAAGAGCCCTACGGCAGCATCCCGAATAGCGACGGGCGCTGGCACGGCGGCGCGGTCGGCACGTCCTACACCTGGGCCGACGGATATGCGGGTGTGAGCTACAACGGCTACGAAGCGAACTACGGATCGGTCGCCGAAGACGATGTGCGTCTGCGCATGCATCAGGATCACGTGACGGCGGCATCGGAGATACGCAATCTGCAAGGACCGTTCAGCCAGCTCAAGTTCAACTTCGGCTATACCGATTACGAACACAAGGAGATCGACGACGGCGAAACCGGCACGACCTTTCGTAACCACGGCTACGAGGCGCGCATCGAGGCGCGTCACAAGAAGATCGGTCCGTTCGATGGCGCCATCGGCGTGCAGTTGAGTCAAAACACATTTTCCGCGCTCGGCGACGAAGCGCTCGTGCCGACATCGCAGACGACGAGCGCCGCGCTCTTCGGACTCGAGGAATGGGCCCTCAACGACGCGCTCACGCTCAGCGTCGGGGCACGCTACGAGCATGTGAAGATCGACCCGACGGCGGGCGGCAACGAGAAATTCGCATCGGCGATGTCGCGTGATTTCAACGCGGGAAGCGTGTCCGCGGGCGCGTTGTTCAAGCTGAATCCGATCTGGTCGGTGGTCGGCAATCTCGCCTACACGGAGCGGGCGCCGACTTACTACGAACTCTTCGCCAACGGTCCGCACGATGCCACCGGTCAGTACCTGATCGGCAATCAGGACGCGCAGAAGGAAAAGGCCGTGTCCACCGACTTGTCCTTGCGCTTCGCGAGCGGCCCCAACAAAGGCAGCGCGGGCGTGTTCTACAGCCGCTTTCGCAACTATCTGACCGAGTTCAACACGGGCCGTCTCGTCAACGACAACGACACGCCCGTGGCGCCGGGCACCGACGACGCGCTCGACGAAGCGGTTTATCGCGGCGTGCGCGCGGAGTTTTACGGCATCGAACTGGATGGCAAATGGCGCGTGCTCGATCAAGGCGCGCATCGGCTCGATGTGGAAGTCGTCGCCGATTACACGCATGCCCGTAATGTCGATACCGGCGAAGCCTTGCCGCGCATCTCGCCGTTGCGCACGACGCTCGCGCTCGACTACGGCTACGGTCCTTACGGCGCGCGCGCGGAAATGGTTCACGCGTGGGCGCAGCATCGCGTGCCGGAGAACGATCTGCCGACGGGAAGCTACACGACGCTCGGGCTCACGCTCACGTACAAGTTCCGCGTCGGACCAACGGACTGGCTCGCTTACGTACGCGGACAGAACCTGACGAATCAGGAAGTGCGTTACGCGAGTTCGGTCGTAAGGGACATCGCGCCTGAAGGCGGTCGTAGCGTGATGATCGGATTACGCACGGCGTTTTGATGGATGCGAGGCGTGGGCGATGCTTCATTCATCCACGAACCTCGCGTCGCTCAAGCAAGATGAGCGCGCCATATACGATGCCTGCGGTAAGACTCGTGCATCCGCTAAAGCTCACGAGTCCGAGCGCCCAGCCTTCGCCGCCGACGAGGTATCGAAGCGCGAGCACGAGGCCGCACCATCCGGCGGTGCGAAACGCGCGCGACTGACCGCGTGACAACTCGCGTCCGAAGAGGGTCTCTTGATGCCGCTCCATTGCCAGCGCAAGAAACGCGAATGACACGACGCAGACCAGCAAGGCGATTCCCTGCGTCACGTGCTTTCCTCCTCGGTTTCCTTCATCGTCACCTTGCGCTCGTCGACGGTTCTCGCGGGCTTCACGCGCGGCGTGTGACGTGCTGTGCGTATCGCCAATGCGGCATGCAACGCGGCGAACGCCCACATCATCAGATCGAATCCGGCGAACACCCAATCGCCTTCCGCGACACTGCGCCAGAACGGCCTTCGCGTCGTGAAGGCATTGAGCACCGGCAAGAGCGCGAGCAAGGCAGCCGCAAGCCAAAGCAGTTCTATCCACGCGCGCTTCGCGGGCCGCGCGAACACCCACGGCAACGTTGCCGCCCAGATGGCAAAGAACAGGTTGATCTCCGCTTCGGCGCGGTCGTGCATCGACACGGGCAATAGTCGATTCGCCCACAGATATCCGGTCATGGCGATGGAAAGTCCCGCAATGCTCGCGATATTCAGCCGCTCGACGAGCCAGAAGCCGAAGTACGGCCGCGTCGGATCGAGCAGCTTTTGACGGCGTTTGACCGTCCACATGACGAGGCCGGTGCCGACCATCGCCGTGCCCGCGAGACTGACGATGAAATACAGCCAGCGCAGTTGCAGACCGCTGAAGCGCCCGAGATGCAACGCATAGAGCACACCGCGCGTTTCGGCGGCTGCGCCCACGCTGTCTTTCACGTCGATGAGCTTGCCCGTCACGCCATCGAAGAGAAGATACTGCGGACTCATCGATACACGCACCGCATCGCCACGCGATACGGCCACGCGTGCCGCGCCGTCGCCCGGATTCGTGATCGTCACTCGTCCCGCGTTTTCCCGGCCCCAGCGCGCTTCGGCTTCGCGCACCATCGGAGCGATGGGCGCGAGCGGAACCTTCGCTCCATCGGGCTTGCCCGGTTGAATGAATGCGCTCAGTTGCGCCGTCATCTGCTGGCGTTCCGCGGGCGTCTTGAATGCGGCCGATGCGCCGAACGGCATGTACATCGCCATCAACGTAACGAGACCGGTGTAGGTGATCATCAAGTGGAACGGCAGGCCGAACACCGACAGGGCATTGTGCGCGTCGAGCCATGAGCGCTGTCCCTTGCCCCATCGAAACGTAAAGAAGTCGATGAAAATCTTTTTGTGCGTGATGACGCCGCTTACGATTGCGACCAGCATGAACATCGCGCAGAAGCCTGCAATCCAGCGTCCCCACAGCGCGGGCATGTAGTAAAACTGGAAATGAAAGCGGTAGAAGAAGTCACCGCCGAGCGTCTCGCGCGTAGTCACTTTCTGGCCGGTTGCAGGATCGAAGCTCGCTTCCGAAAACGCGCGCCGGCCCTGCGCCGCGCCCGGCGTGCGCCAGAACGATCCCATCACGCTGCTGCGATCGTTCGGCAAGTCGAAGCTCCATTGCGAGCTTCCCGCAGCGATGGTGCCGAGCGTCGCGGCGACGCGTTCGGCAGCGGATGCCGCGTCGGGCAAGACCTTTTGATGCGCGACTTCCGGGCGCATCCACTGCGAGATCTCGTCCTTGAAGTAGCTGACCGTGCCGGTGAGAAACATGGCATAGAGAATCCACCCGACGAGCAGACCGGCCCATGTATGCAGGTCCGACATGCTCTGGCGGATGCCGCGCGGTTTGACGTCTGCCTTCATACCGACCACGCCGCGATCAGGAGCGGTATCGATACGATAAGGCATCCGAACCATGCGCGCGTTGCGCTTCGCACCGCGAAGACCCAGATCACCGCGCATACGTAGACGACGAAACTTGCCAGCATGCCGGTGAGCACCGCTTGTGGCTTGCTCATCGGCAGCGCGAGCGCGGCGACGCTCGTCAGGGCGGCAAGCGTGTAACCGCCGAACATCGCGCAGACGATGCGCGATACGAGCGGCCCCACGCGGGCAATTCGGTTCGTAATCAAACCAGTCATTGGCTGGCGAATCCTTGAGTTCATGAGTGCACTGTGTCCCGTCGCGGACACGCGCCGTGTGACCGACGCCGATGGCATCGAAACAGATGGCCGAGCAGAAGTTGCAAGCGCGATGGTCACGCAAGCCAGCGGCGTGATCGATTCAGGCTAAATGATAACCATTATTAATAACAGTTGCTGAACGAGGCTGTCAAGGAGAGGTCCTATCACGCTGGAGGACCGTGAGTCTGATCTCTTCGGGAGCGAAACCTGCTCGCCGCGATACCGAGCCATCTATCACGGCATGAGTACTCAAGGAGACAAAGAAAATGTCCGCATTCGACCGTCGTAATTTTCTCAGGACCAGCGCAGCGGGTGCCTTGGCATCGGCTACCGTCAGTCCGGCTGCGTTCGCTCAATCTAACGCGGCTTCGGCTTCAACACCTGCGCCCGCAAGCGCACCCAACGCCCGCCCGCCGAAAGTCACACGCATGCTTGCGGAGTTCATCTGCAAGACGAGCTACCAGGACTTGCCCGCGCCAGCACGCAAGGAAGGCGTGCGCACGCTCATGAACTGGGTCGGCGTCGCGGTGGGCGGCTCGCACGATGAAACCGTCAGTCGCGCCGTCGCCGCGCTCACGCCATTCTCGGGTCCGCCACAAGCCAATCTGCTGGGCCGCGCCGAGCGCTTCGACATCATGAACGCGGCGTTTATCAATGGCGTCAGCAGTCATATCTTCGACTACGACGACACGCATCTCAAGACGATCATTCACCCAGCAGGTCCCGTGGCATCCGCGATCCTCGCGTTCTCGCAATACCAACCGGTGTCGGGCAAGGACTTCCTCAACGCACTCGTGCTGGGCGTCGAAACCGAACTGCGCATTGGCAATGCCGTGTATCCCAACCACTACGATGTCGGCTGGCACATCACCGGAACATGCGGCGTATTCGGTTCGGCCGTCGCGACCGGCAAGCTCATGGGACTGAGCGTTCAGCAAATGGTATGGGCGCTGGGACTTGCAGCGTCGCAACCGGTAGGACTGCGCGAGTCATTCGGCTCGATGAACAAGAGCTTCAATCCGGGTCGTGCCGCCGCGAACGGCATCTTCGCGGCCTTATTGGCGGCAAGGGATTACACGAGTTCTGACGGCATGATCGAAGCCAAGCGCGGATGGGCCAACACCATCAGTACGAAGCAGGATTACCGCGAGATTACCGAAGGTCTGGGATCGCATTACGAATCGACCTTGAATACGTACAAGCCGTTTGCATGCGGCATCGTCATTCATCCGGCAATAGACGCTGCAATTCAGCTTCGCAACGAAAACAAGCTGCAAGCGGATCAAATAGAACGTATCGATCTTCGCGTGCATCCTCTCGTCCTTGAGTTGACGGGGAAGAAGACGCCGCAGATCGGGCTCGAAGGAAAGTTCAGCATCTATCATGCGGTAGCGATTGCGATCATCGACGGCGCGGCCGGTGAGAAGCAGTTCAGCGATGCGAAGGTGCGCGACCCGAACACCATCGCGTTGCGCGACAAGGTGAATGCGATCATCGATCCCGCGATAAAACCGGAACAGGTCGACATGACGATCGTGCTGAAGGACGGCCACAAGCTGCACAAGTATATTCAGCATGCTATCGGCAGTACCGAAGTGCCGATGACCGATCAGCAATTGGAGAAGAAGTTCTCCGATCTCGCCGATGGCATTCTCTCGCCCGAGCAAACTCGCGCGTTGATGGATAAATGCTGGCAGGTCGAGCAATTAGGGAACGCGGGCGATATTGCGTTGGCGGCGCTTCCACGTTGAATCGTGCATACAGACTCAGCCAAGCAAGTGCTCCAAACCGATACCTCATCAACCGATCCGACCGACTGCCCTTCAGTCCACGCAGTTTCGAACTCTGTGCGTCGCATTGTCCCCGGATGGTTGCTGGCAATAGCGGCACCGCTTAACGAAGGCAAGGTGGTGCCAGCACGGAGTCGTCATGTAGCGAAGGGCTGTCACTGGTGTGGTCAAACATCGCTCGTCGAATCCTTCGGAGCCTGCGCGGCAAGTCGCGCAATGGCTCATCGACGAAATGCGAAGCGAACTGACAAGTGCGTGGCCCTTGCTTGACTCGCTTGAGGCAATCCGTCGATGAGCCGCAGCATCAACCGCCAGGCTAAACTCAACCCGCCAACCCATGCGCCGGCTGCTTCGGCAAGCGCACGCGAAAGATCGCGAACTTGCCTTCGCGCGGGTAAGGATTGGAGAAGTTGTTCAACTCATGCAAATGCGAATCCGCGATATACAAGTAGCCGTTTTGAATAGCAAAGCCATCTGCCCATGAAAGCTGCGGATGCTTGCCTACCAGCGTCTTCTGCACGAGCCCGGGCTTGCCATTCTTCTCGACGACATCGAAGCCCACCACGGTCCGGTTCTCCAGATCGCCACCGTATAGCACGCCAGCTGGACTCATGATGAGACCGCCGGTCAACGCGCCGTCGCCGAGAAACTGCACCTTTTTCGATAGGGCGTCAGCAGAAAGCGACGTATCGATAAGCGCCTTGGTCGGCACTCGCCAATAGTGGTGATCCGTGAGCGGCCGGTAATAAAGCCATTCGCGATCGGGCGAAAGCGCAATGCCATCGGTCTGTAAGACGAGGACGCTGCCATCGCCCTTGCGCGCAATCTGATCGCGGAACATGAGATGCTGCTGCGGGTCCGACACGCTCGACTTGTCGCCCGCGAGCACGAGACGCGACTCGCCAGTTGCAAGGTTCGTCACTGCCACGCCGCCCTGATTTGCAGCATTGCTCAAATACACGTAGCCGTGTTTCAGATCGACGCGAATGTCGTTGAGCGAGTCCTTCGGCGTCACCACACTGCCATAGTCGAACCGACGCACGATCTTCTTCGTAGCCAGATCGAACTCGATCAGCTTCGGTGGCTGACGTGTCTGATCGACCGATGTCAGCGACGAGTCGAGCGCCCACAGATGGTCCTGTTCATCGACCCATAGCGCTTGTACCGAGATCCACTGATGCGAACCATCTTCATCCGGTTTGAAAACATTCCAGCTTTCGTCGGGAAACGGCGTGAGCGCGCCGGTCTTCGTATCGACTTCAACCATGCTGTAACGCGATCGCTTCGCCGAAGCCGGCGCCGTGGCGAACACACGCCCCTCCTTCGATACGCCGATTCCCACGAGACGAAAATCATCGTCGAAAGTTGCCACGGTTTCCAGACGAGGCGCGTTTTTTGCACCTGCAGCAAATGCCGTCTGCGTCGCTGCACCCACACTCATCGTGCCGAGCAAACCCGCGCCGATGGAAGCAAGCACGCGTCGCCGCATGTTCGATTGTCGTGATTCATCGTTGTGCATCAAGTCTCCTTCGCATGGCTTGGACTGTTTCCGTGGCGCGTTGAAAGCGAGTAACCCGTGTTCAACACATAAACCGATGCCGCAAGTTTGGAACCAGCCCGCAGCAGAGGTGTCGCACCAGTATTCAGGCGGTTCGCGTCGTTCGGCAATCCTGCACCATTCGAGGGACGCGCGCCGTTTCATCAATCGATACGCTCATCGAAAGGAGCCCGCATGTCACGTTTGACGATCGCTTTCGCTTTTCTTTTCACGTTGCTGACAGGATGTAGCGCCATTCGAACGCATGAAGCCCGCAACACCGACGGCGCGCTCATCGGCTCCAATGTGCTCGATCTGGTGCAGTCCGTCGGCATTCCCGACAAGACCATGAAGCTCGTGGATCGCAATAGCCCAAGCGACCGTATGGAAGTGCAGTGGAATTTTTCCAACTCCGATGCGGCGCTCGACTTGAACGCGCTCGTGCTGGATTTGAAGGTGGGTGGGGCTGGCAAGTGCAGCATGACCGCGACCGTCAATCGTTGGGGCGGTCAGGTCACGGGCGTGAACTTCCCACAAGCGCATAGCGACAGTGTCGGTTCGGATTACGGCGCATGCGAACCGCTCGTGGCTGAAGCGCTCACGCACAATCCGCACACGCCTATCGATCCGACCTGGGACGCTTTCTCGCTCGTCGGCGCAGCCAAGTAAGCGCGCCCTTCGTTTCCTTACTGCGCCTCGGCGACGATCTTGCGGATGGCCTCCTCGAACGCTTCCACGGGCTGGCCACCGCTCACGAGATATTGTCGATCGAAGATGATCGCGGGCACCGAACTGATGCCGAGTTGCTGGAACTCGCGTTCCTCGTCTCGGACTTCGTTCGCATACGCACCGCTCGTCAACACTTCACGCGCGGCGTCGCCGTCGAGCCCGACGGCCTTGGCGGCTTCGATCAATACATCTCGATTGCTCGGGTTTTTACCATCGGAATGATACGCACGCAGGAGTTCGAGCTTGAGCGGCACTTGCTTGCCTTCGATACGCGCCCAGTGCAGCAACCGATGTGCATCGAATGTGTTGTACACCCGATCGCGCTGACCAAAGGTAAAGCCGGCGCTCGCGCCACGCTCGCGGATCATCGCTTGCGCTTCCTTTATTTGCTCGGGCGTGCGGCCGTACTTCCTGCCCAGGTAATCGACAATACGCTCGCCTTCCGGACCCATGTCCGGGTTCAGTTCGAACGGATGCAGCGTGATGGTTGCATCGACGGTATCGCCTAGGCGTTCCAGCGCGCGTTGCAATGACGAAAGACCAACGGCGCACCACGGGCACGCGATGTCGGAAACGAAGTCGATTTGCAGGGGACGAGACATGATTTTGCAGCCATGAGTTGAGTCGAGACATCAAGCCTAGCTCAAAACTCGAAGGCTGGCTAACTCCGCCCCATGCACGCCGTACTCACGAAGCGCCAGTGCGCTTCAACCGCGCGCGCGGCCTTGCCTCTCGCTCCAGATAACCCAGACATAGCGACTCGAGTTGACGCGGCAGGGCCCGCAACATGGCGCGCGGTGCTCCGCCTTCGACCATCAAGCGCGTGGGTCCAACCATCGCCGCTGCGAGCATGAAGGCAGTGGTATTGAGATCGTCGAAGATGGCGTCCGACGCTGTCGCAAGCATGGCAACGAGCGTAGCGCGGCTTCGGCGTTCCGCGCCTTGCGCAAGCTCCCGCACATCGAGTTCGGCCGCGACCGCATACAGCGCGCGCGCTTCATCTATGCGTGCGGTCTTTGCTCGTACGAATGCCTCCACGACTGTAGACACCATGGTCGCCAGCGACTCGCCATGCACCGACTCCGCCGCCTGCTGGAGCACGTCGCCTACTCTGCCGAGATGCCGCTCCAGCACCGCGAACAACAACGCCTGCTTGTGCGGAAAGTATTGATACAAGGTGCCGATGGACACACCGGCCCTCTCGGCCACGCGAATGGTGGTGAGCCGCTGCAAACCATCGGCCAGCAAAACCTGAATAGTGGCGTCGAAGATTGCATCGACGGTGGCCTGCGAACGCGCCTGGCGCGGCAGCTTGCGGGGCTTCAACGCGGTCTTGTTGTCGCTCGACATATGCGAATGCACAATCTGAAGGATTATTCGTATTATAGACGAGCAGTTTCAAGAATCCATTTCGCATCGACGGATGCAAGGAGCATTGCAATGACCGACGCAAACCGCGCTGGCCTCTATCAACTCGGCGAATCGTCCGTGACGCGCATGGGTTACGGCGCCATGCAACTCGCAGGGCCGCATGTGTTCGGCCCGCCCAAGGACCAAGACGAAGCCATCGCCGTGCTGCGTGAAGCGATCGACAGCGGCATCACGCATCTCGACACGAGCGACTTTTACGGCCCGCACGTGACCAATCGACTGATTCGTGAAGCGCTCTATCCGTATCGCGACGATCTCGTGATCGTCACCAAGGTGGGGGCCAAACGCGGCGACGACGCATCGTGGAATCTCGCGCGGTCTCCCGCCGAACTCGAATCTGCCGTGCACGACAATCTGCGCAATCTCGGCCTCGACGTGCTGGACGTCGTGAACATGCGCGTCATGTTCGACATAGCCGGTCCCGCTGAAGGCGATATCGAGGAACAGGTTACGACGCTTGCGGAATTGCAGCGCAAGGGCCTCATCCGGCATATCGGCCTGAGCAACGTCACGGCGAAGCAACTCGCGCAAGGACAGAGCATCACGCCCATTGTCTGCGTGCAGAACCAGTACAACCTCGCGCATCGCGGCGACGACGCCATGATCGATCATCTTGCGCAGCAAGGCATAGCGTATGTGCCGTTTTTTCCGCTCGGCGGCTTCTCGCCCTTGCAATCCGACATCTTGAATCGCGTCGCGCAACAGGTGAGCGCCACCACCATGCAAGTAGCGCTTGCATGGCTTCTGCAACGCTCGCAAAACATCCTGCTCATTCCGGGTACGTCCTCACGCGCGCATTTGCGGCAGAACATCGAAAGTGCGGGCCTCGAATTGTCGCCGGAAGTGATCGAGGAACTGAACGGCATTGGGGCTGCCGCGAAATAAGAGCCTTACGGAGTCGGATCGGAAACACGCCGGAATACGCCGAATCGTCAATGTGAAGTAAGAGGTGCGAAAGCGCTTCGACTTCGACGCGCAACACGCGAGTGTTGTAATCCGCGTCGAGGAGAAGCCTTTGCGCCTCATCAAACAAAATCACATCGACCCCCGGAGTTCCTTCATGTTTCGTCGAGCCATCATGGTCGCAACATCGGCCGCGATCGCCGCCTTCGGCCTCTACGCCTGCGGCAGCGATCACGACAACAACGCTCAACAGAGCGCGCAAAACAAGCTCGTCACCGCCACGCCCATCAAGCACGTAGTCGTGATCTTCAACGAGAACGTCTCGTTCGATCACTACTTCGCAACCTACCCGAACGCCGCCAACCCCGCGGGCGAGCCCGCCTTCACGGCGGCCGCCGGCACGCCGACGGTCAATGGCCTCACTGGCACGCTGCTCACGGCCAACCCGAACTTCGTCAACACGCTGAACGGCGCGGCTGCCGCCAACCCGTTCCGGCTCGATCGCACGCAAGCCGCGACCGCCGACCAGAACCACGCTTACACCGCGGAACAACAAGCCTATAACAACGGTGCAGCCGATCTCTTCCCGAAATACACGGGAAAGGGTTCGAGCGGCGGCGCGGGTGCATTCGGCACGGCAGGCCAAGTCATGGGCTATTACGACGGCAACACGGTCGCCGCGTTGTGGAACTACGCGCAAAACTTCGCGATGAGCGACAACGCGTACACCGACACCTACGGCCCGTCCACGCCCGGCGCGCTCGAAGTCGTCTCCGGCCAGAACAACGGCATGCAGATCGTGAAGACGAGCAAGCCCGTGTTCAACCTGACGACGGCATCGGGCTCGTACTATGTCGCCGACGGTCAAGGCGGCTTCTCGATGATCAACGATGTCGATCCCGCCAACGACGTCTGTTCGAGCACGACGGATCAGGCGTTGATGACCTCGAAGAACATCGGCGACTTGCTCAATGCGAAGAGCATCACGTGGGGCGGCTTCATGGGCGGCTTCAATCTCGCCACCGTGAACAGCGATGGCTCGACCGGTTGCAAGCGCGCGACCTTCTCGAACGTGGTCAATGCATCCACGGCCGACTACGTTGCACATCACAACTGGTTCCAGTACTACGCGTCGACGGCGAATCCGCAGCATTTGCGTCCGAGTTCGACGGCGGCCATCGGTTCGTCGCTGGAGGCGGATGGCAAGACCGCCGAGCCCGCGAATCACGAATACGATAGCGACGACTTCTTCGCTGCGGTGAAGGCCGGCAACTACCCTTCGGTGAGCTTCATCAAGGCGCCCGCGTTCCAGGACGGCCATGCGGGCTATTCCGATCCGCTCGACGAGCAGGCTTTCACGTCGAAGATCGTGAACTTCCTGCAGCAACAGCCGGACTGGAACACGACGGCCGTGATCGTTGCATGGGATGACTCGGATGGCTGGTACGACCACGCTTATGCGGTACCGACTTCATCGTCGTTCGATCCGCAAGCCGACCAGTTGAACGGTGCGGGCAAATGCGGCTCGGGCGCGGCGCCTGTCGGCGTGAACGGCGGCGCGGTGAATGGCCGCTGCGGTCCGGGCACGCGCATTCCGTTTCTCGTAATCTCGCCTTGGGCGAAGGTGAATTACGTCGATCACACGGCGATCTCGCAGGCTTCGGTGGTGCGCTTCATCGAAGACAACTGGCTTGGTTCGACGCGTCTCGGCAGCGGTTCGTTCGACGCCACGGCCGGCAGCATCATGGGCATGTTCGACTTCTCGGGCAAGGGCAACAACCCGAAGGTCTTCGTCGATCAGTCGCTCGGTTCGCCGGTCGCATCGGTGCCCGCAATCTGAAGGTGGCGCATGGCGTGCGCGTTCAATGCGCGCCATCGCCACTCGTATCGTGTCGCCGCTCGCCGGCGACATCGCGTTTTTCCGAACTCATCCGCACATGTCCGCTACTGTCGAACCCCCCTTCGGTCGTTCCCTTCACAAGCCGCCGCTCAGGCGTCATGCGTTACGCGGCGTTGCTGCCCTCGTGATCGCCGCAGGCGCGTTCGGTGCGTTTGCGTTGATGTATCCATCACATGTGCCTGCGGCCGTCGGCGAGATCGTGGAAAACCTGACCGGCGCGAATCCCGCGCCGGTTGTCTTGCAGCGTCCGCCGGCCGTGCAACTGAGTGCGGTCGCGCAACTCGGCAAGAACATCTTCTTCGACAAGACGCTTTCCGCATCCGGCAAGCAGTCGTGCGCGTCATGCCATGACCCGGCCCATTCGTTCGGGCCATCCAATGATCTGTCCGTGCAGGAAGGCGGACCGCATTTGAGCTTGCAGGGTTATCGGCCGCCGCCTTCGCTCATGTATCTGTATCGGCAACCGAACTTCAGCATTGGTCCCGATGCAGGCGATGCCGACGCCCCGCCCGATCTCGCGCAACTCGCCGATCAGGCCAAAAGCACGCAACGCGCCACGAAGAACGCAGGCGTGGCGCCCGCCGCACCCGCGCTGGTTCCACAAGGCGGCCTCTTCTGGGACGGCCGCGCGGATACCTTGCAGGCACAGGCATCCGGTCCCATGCTGAACCCGGTCGAGATGGCGAACACGAGTCTCGACGAAGTGTCCGGCAAGCTCGCGCATACGGCCTACAAGGGCGAATTCGAAAAGCTCTTCGGCCCGCGCATCTTCGATACGCGCGGCCTGGCCGTGTCGGAAGCCATGTTCGCGGTGGCGCGTTATCAGGTTGAGGAACAGGCGTTTCATCCTTATACGAGCAAGTACGACTACTGGCTCGAAGGCAAGACGCGCCTCACGCAAGCGGAGTTGCACGGCCTGCACCTCTTCAACGATCCCGCCAAGGCCAATTGCGCGGGATGCCATTTGTCGAAGCCTGGCGGCGATGGCCTGCCGCCCATGTTCACGGATTATCAGTATGAGTCGCTTGGCGTGCCGCGCAACGACAAGCTCGCGATCAATCACGATCCGAAGTTCTTCGACATGGGCGTATGCGGACCTTTCCGTGACGATCTGCGCGACCAGACGCAGTATTGCGGCATGTTCCTCACGCCGACGCTGCGCAACGTCGCTACGCGCCACGCGTTCTTTCACAACGGCATCTATCATTCGCTCGACGACGTGATGGCCTTCTACAACGAGCGCAATACCGCGCCGCAAAAGTTCTATTCGAAAGACGCGAAGGGCGCGGTGCGTAAGTACGACGATCTGCCGCCGCGGTATCACGCGAATATCGATGACAAGGACGCGCCGTTCGACCGCAAGTTCGGCGACAAGCCCGCGATGACGGACGCGGATATTCGCGACATCGTCGCGTTCCTGCAGACGTTGAACGACGGCTACAAGCCCTGAGCTTTGCGATGGCTTCATCGCCTCGTGATGAAGGCGATGAAGCGCGACTCGGGCTGCCGCGTCCAGAAGTTCGCGGTTCACCTTTGCGCTGAAAACCTACGCGAGCGCTGGACACTTCGCCGTGCCTCGTCCGGTGAACGGCGTCAATGCAGCTTAGAAAACCTTCCCTTCGGTCAAATGGGTGGTCACGCCGTTCAATTCGTAGTCACCGATCACGCGTGCCTTGTGCAGCAGCGGGTTGTGGCTGAAGATGGTCCGCAGATTGCGCCAGTGCCGGTCGAAGTTATGCGCCCGGGAAGTCGCCGATGCACCGCCCGCCTCGAACATCCGCTCGCCTGCAAACAGCGCGAGCTTGCTGACCACGATCTGCGTGCGCGCCGTCGCAAGCGCGCCTTCGAGCACGAGCGCCTCGGCATTCGCAACGCCATTGCGAATGGCTTGTGCGGAACGCTCCAACTCGCGCGCGTTTTCGCGCACCAGTGCATCGATGCTGTGACTATGCGCACTCAGTTCGCCGATCACCTGCTGAATGAACGCATCCTCGCGCGCGGTGGGCGCGGTGCTGTGCATCACCGGCCGGCCATGCTTCAGCACATAACGCTTTGCATCCGCGACGATATTGCGCACGATGCCCGCCGCCACCGTCACGAGATGCAACTGACGCAACGCGCCGCCATGACGTCCCGTGAGCGTCGACTGCACGCGCGGCGTGACTTCATCGGCATGCACGAGCAGATTGTCGAACTCGAGACTGCCGCTTGCCGTCATGCGCTGGCCCATGCCGTCCCAGTCGTCGATCACGCGAAAACCCTCACGTTGCACGGGCACGATGGCAACGGCCGCATCGCCGTTTTCGTCCTGCACGTTGAGGCGCGCGTAGTCCGAGAACGCCGTGCCAGTCGAGTAATATTTGCGGCCGCTCAGTCGAAAGTGCTCCCCGTCGCGCTGCAAACGGGTCGTGATCTCGCCGGGACGCGACGTGCCCGCTTCGGTCGAAGCTCCGCCGAAGATCGCGCCATCCACCACGCGCCTGATCTGCAATTCGTTGAACGGCGTGCGGGGCGAGAGCAACAGCGCTTCGGTCTGATCGAAGTGAATACGCAGCGCATGCGCGACATTGCTTTCATGCGCGGCAAGCGTGGCGATCACATGAAACACGTCTTCGAGCGACCCGCCGAGACCGCCCCATTCCACCGGCAAGCGCAGCTTGCCAAGACCCGACTGACGAAACAATGCGAAGCCCTCGAAGGGCAACTCGCGGCGCACCTCGCGTGCGGCTGCATCTTCGCCGATCGCCTCGGCGAGCGTGGGCAGCGCATCGAGCGCGGCCTGGCGCGGGTCCTGTTGTGACATACCTTCTTCCTTGTTTGAATGGTTCTGTGTCATGCGGCTTCCGCATCGAATTGCTTCACCGGAATGGCTTCGAGCAGCGTGCGCGTATAAGCATGCCACGGCGCTCGCCATATCTCGCGATGATGTCCACTCTCCACGATGCGTCCGCCCTGCATCACATGCACGCGGTCCGCGATATAGCGCACCACCGAAAGATCGTGCGAGATGAAGAGATACGCAAGCCCGAGATCGCGCTTGAGTTCGACCAGCAGATTGAGAATCTGCGCCTGTATGGATACGTCGAGCGCGGACACGGGTTCATCGCAGATAAGAAGCGCGGGTTCGAGAATCAGCGCACGCGCAATGCCTATGCGCTGACGCTGACCGCCCGAAAATTCATGCGGATAGCGCCCGAGCGCGGCACTGGGCAAACCGACGCGATCGAGAATGGCCGCAGCGCGTGCACGCCGTGTCTTGCCATCGCCGATGCCATTTACTTCCAGCACCGCTTCGAGTATTTCACCCACGCTACGACGCGGATTGAGCGACGCATACGGGTCCTGGAACACCATCTGCACCTGACGGCGCAGCGGGCGCAAGGCACGTTCGGAAAGCGGTGCGAGGTCGGTGCCGCGCAGTTGGATAACGCCGGCAGCGGACGGCACG
Source organism: Caballeronia sp. GAWG2-1 (assembly GCF_023631405.1). NCBI lineage: Bacteria > Pseudomonadati > Pseudomonadota > Betaproteobacteria > Burkholderiales > Burkholderiaceae > Caballeronia > Caballeronia sp. GAWG2-1. The sequence goes on along the minus strand of NZ_JALQDD010000038.1, from coordinate 94,937 downwards.
AGCCGCATGATCGCCTTCGATAGCGTGGACTTTCCGCAACCCGATTCGCCAACGAGACCGACCGTCTCACCGCGTGCGATGTCGAACGACACGCCATCGACCGCACGCAGCAAGTCCTTGCCATGACGATGCGCGTAATGCACCGATAAATCCCGCACTGAAAGCAAGGGCACATCGTCCGCCTGTGCGGTCGGCACGATCCGATGCGGCGCAAGCGGCGTAACGTCGAAGACGGGCTTACCGTCTTCGGTGACGGTGTGCCTTATCTCCGGCAGCTTCCACTCGCGATAATGCAACTCGCCGGACAGATTCAACGAGGCCCCGAGCAATCCCCGTGTATAGGCATGGCTGGGCGCGGTAAAAAGCTGCTCCACGCTCGCTTCCTCGACATTCTCGCCCGCAAGCATCACCGCCACCCGGTCCGCATGGTTCGCGACGACGCCGAGGTCGTGCGTGATGAGCAACAACGACATCGAGAGTTCGCGCCGCAACTCCGCGAGCAATTCGAGGATGCGCGCCTGAATGGTCACATCGAGCGCGGTGGTGGGTTCATCGGCGATGAGAAGACGCGGCCTGCACGCCACCGCCATGGCGATCATCACGCGCTGACGTTGCCCGCCCGAAAGCTCATGCGGATAGTCGGACACGCGCCGCTGCGGCTCGGGAATATGCACGAGGTCGAGCAATTCGATGGCACGTTTATGCGCGGCTTCCTTCGAGAGCGCCTCATGCTGCCGCAAGGTCTCGACGATCTGCGCGCCGATCGACAGCACCGGATTGAGCGATGTCATCGGCTCCTGGAAGATCATCGATATCTGTCGGCCGCGCATCGCACGCATTTCACGTGGGGCCAGCGCAAGCAGATCGCGTCCGTCGAAACGCACGCTGCCCGTCACGCGGCCGGGCTCCGGCACGAGACGCATGAGCGAAAGCGCGGTCGCGGACTTGCCGCAGCCCGATTCGCCGACGAGCGCCAGCGTCTCGCCTTCCGCGATATTGAGGTCGATGCCGCGCACCGCGTGTTGCGCGCCGAAGCTCACGCGCAGGTCGCGCACTTCAAGTAGATTGGCCACGTCGCGCCTCGTCATGGTCGTTCGCGCATGCGCGGGTTGAGTGCGTCGTTGAGACCGTCGCCGAGCAGGTTCAATGCGAGCACGGCGAGCACGATGGCCGCGCCCGGTATCGCCGTCAGATACCACGCGGTACGCAGCGAATCGCGTCCCGCGCCGATCATGCCGCCCCACGTGACGACGTTCGGGTCGCCCATGCCGAGAAACGAAAGCGACGATTCGATCAGGATGGCGCTCGCCACCATCACGGATGCAGTGACGATCACCGGCGGCAACGCGTTCGGCAGAATCTCGCCGAAGATGATGCGCGCGTTGCTGAAGCCCTGGCTGCGCGCCGCAAGCACGAAGTCCGACTGACGCAAGGTGCGGAACTCGGCACGCACGATTCGCGCGACCGTGGGCCACGAAGCAATGCCGATGGCAAGCGCAATGATCGTCACGCTGGGCCGTCCTATAGCGACGATCACGATCACGAGCAGGAACGACGGCACGGTCTGAAAGAGTTCGGTGATACGCACGAGCAGATCATCGACGAGACCGCCGAAGAAGCCGCCGATAGCGCCCACGAGCGTGCCGATCAACAAGCCGATCGCAGCCGCCGATGCGCCGATCAGTAGCGACACGCGCGTGCCGTGGGCTACGCCCGCAGCGACATCTCGGCCAAGCGAATCGGTGCCGAGGCGATACATCGGATCGGCGCCAGGCCATTCGAATGGAACCGCTACCATGTCGAGCGGATCGCCCGGATAGAAGTGCGGCGCGCTCAACGCAAGCACGATGAACGCCGCGAGCAACACGAGTCCCGCAAGCGCCGAAGGGTTGCGCAATAACGCGTGCCATGCGCCACGCCGCGCGCGGGCCGTGGGTGCGCCTTCACCACGGCGGGTGCCGAACAACGCGCCCGCGAGCTGACGCCGCCAGGGCGAGGCATGGGATGAAACGAGTTCGGGGGAATCGGAAGCCATGCGTCCTCGAATGAATGTCAGGCGTGTCGGGCGTGCCGGGCGTATCAGGCTATACGCGGATCGAGCCATGCCTGCAACAGATCGACCACCACGTTCGCCACGATCACGAGCAGCGACGAAAGCAGCAGGACGCCGAGCAGAACGCTGAAGTCGCGCGCCATGACGGCATCGAGCGCGAGGCGGCCAAGCCCTGGCCAACTGAACACCGTCTCGGTCACGGCCGCGCCGCCGAGCAAGGTACCGAAGTGAATGCCGACCATCGTCGTGAGCGGCATCAGCGCATTGCGCAGCACATGCCGCACGGTGACGCGCAACGGATGCAAACCTTTTGCATGCGCCGTGCGCACGAAGTCCTGCCGCTGCACTTCGAGCATGGCGGCGCGCGTGAGACGCGCATAGATCGCGACAAAGAACGTGGCGAGCGTGACCGCGGGCAACAGCACGTGCTTGCCGATATCGGCCAGATAAGCGAAGCCATGAAGGTTCGCGCCAACCGTCACGTCGCCGCCGCTCGGCAGCCAGCCGAGATGCACCGAGAACAGCACGATGGCGAGAAGCCCGACCCAGAAGCCCGGCGTCGAATAGAGCAACAACGCAAGCACGGACAGCACACGGTCCGGCCACTTGCCGGCCCAATGCGCCATGACCGCGCCGAGTACGATGCCCGCCACGATTGCAATGCCAAGTGCCGCGCCCATCAGAATGAGTGTATTGGGCAACCGCGAAAGAATTAGCTGCATGACGGGCGCGTCGTAACGCGGCGAGAAACCAAGACTGCCGTGCGCGAGATGCGAGAGATACGACCACAACTGATGGAGCACCGTCTGATCGAGACCGAACTTCGCGCGCAATGCTTGCAAGCTCTCCGTCGTGGCCGAGCCGGACTCTCCCGCGATGACATCGGCGGCATCGCCCGGCATGAGCTTCAGCAGGAAGAAGTTGAGGATCACGATGGCAAGCATCGTCGGCACGGCTTGCCACGCCGTGCGGCGAACGATGGCGGCGAGGCGCGTGCGTCGGCTCATTTGGATGCCTTCACGCGCTCAGCCAGACATCGGCGAGATTGCCTTCCAGACCTTGCGCCGACACCGTGTGGTTATGCACGCGCTTGTTGGCGACCGTGATCATGCGCGGCGCGATGAGGTTCAGAACAGGCAAGTCGCGATTCACGATCTGCTGGAACTGCTGATAAAGCGCGACCCGTTTGCCTTCATCCGTTTCCACGGATGCCGATTCGAGCAGCGTATCGACTTCCGCATTGCTGTAGTGCGGCGCATTGGAAAACGGCACGCCCGGACGAATATTCTTCGACCAATAGAGACGCTGCACGCCCACGCTCGGATCGAACAGCGTATTCACGCCTATGCTGGTGAAGTCGAACTGGCGGTCCGCATACACGCGCTTCAGGAACGAAGGCAAGTCCTGCGAGCGCACTGTCACGTCGATCCCCACGCGCGAGAGCGCCGACTTCACATAGTCCGCCTGACGCCGATGCATATCGCCATAAGGCAGGAAGTCATGCGTGAGACTGAAACGCGGCCCGCCGTTCTTGCGCGGATAACCCGCCGCATCGAGCAGCTTCTCGGCGCTCGCCGTATCGAACGCATAGGGCGTGATCTTGGCGTCGTGATAGGGCGATGCAGGCGTGATCGGTGTCGGCGAAATATCGGCGTAACCGTATGCAATCGTGCGCTGCACTATCTGCGGATTGATGGCGTGCGCAATGGCCTGACGCACGCGCAGATCCTTCAGGATCGGATGATCGAGATTGAAGTCGATCTCCGATTGCGGCTGAAGAAAACGATACCCGCGCGTTTCCGTGGCAAGCTGCGGCAGTTGCCCAAGACGCGGCAAGTCCGTGAGCGGCACCGGATTCTCGCCGCCGAGATCGAGCGCGCCGGTTTCGAACGCAGCGGAACGCGCCGCCGCGTCGGGAATGACCTTGAACACGAGCGAATCGATATACGGCTTGCCCGCATCCCAGTAGTCCGGGTTGCGCTCATAGACGATATTCGCGCCGCGTGTCCACGACTTGAAGCGGAACGGTCCCGTGCCGACTGGTGCGTTGTTGTGCGGATTCGAGAGCGGGTCGCCCGTGGCGTAGAGATGCTTCGGGACCATCGGCGATTCGCCCGCCGACAACGCCTTCAACAGATACGGTGCGGGCTTCGACAATTCGATCACGGCGGTGCGCGCATCGGGCGTCGAGACCTTCACCACGTTGGCAAACGTGCTACGCCCGCGAGGATGGATCGACTTGAGCAAATCGATGGAAAACGCGACATCGGCCGAGCTGAACGGCTGGCCGTCGTGCCACTTGACGTTCTCGCGCAGCGTGAACGTGTACTTGAGACCGTCCGGGCTTACGTTCCATGCGGTCGCCAATTGCGCTTTCGGTTTCAGATCGAAGTCGTAGGCGAGCAAGCCTTCCAGCACTTTCGAACTGGCGACGAGCGCGGGCCCCGTCGTCTGAAAGATGGATACGAGCACGGGCGGCTCGGGATTGATCAGCATGTTGAGCGTGCCGCCGCGCTTCGGACTTCCGGCGTCGCCCTGAGCGAACGCCAGTGAGGACAGGCTTGCGGACGCGAGCGCCGCGCCCGATGAAATGAGAAATCCCCGTCGATCGATGCCTGCCATGTATTGCCGTTCCTTTGTTTCGTCTGTCGTCGATGATCTTGGCGGCGTTGCTGGGCTGCTGCCGCAGCGCACACGTTAAAACGCCGTCACGCGGACGCGAACGAATCGATTTGCATATGCAAAAGCACGAACGGGTGGAAAGCTTATGACGGGATTGGGAGTGCGCGGACGACTTCGCCTAATCGTCAGACATGAATCCATGGCATTGATGCGATGAATTTCGTCGCATCTGAAGATTGTTTCGGGTTCCGATCTAATTCCATGCAAGCGATGACGCCGAGGCATCGCCCTTCGGTTTCCTTTCATATTCCCCTCTCACGGATTTCAACGCCAACCGGCTTTTACCGTCTCGCTCGGGCCATCGTGTGGTGAAGCGAACAGATCGAAAAAGATTAGGGATACGACATTCTTCCAATCACCTAATGTCCTCTTGCAGCGAGCCAACCGTGTTCGTCCATGCAAGGAGCGGATCATGAAATCCCTCGTTCGTCGTTTCAAAAGCGCTCTGCCGATCGTGCTTCTTGCTTGTGCATTCGCGCCTGCTATGAGCTTCGCGCAGAGCACGTCGAGCACGCTGACCACACGTTCGTTCGACGATCTCAGCGACGACTCCGACACCACGGCGGACAACACAGCGGTCGCAACGCCGGGCGGGCTTGCTTCGATACTCGCGCGGCTTCAGTGCTTGCAAGGGCTGAATCCATCGGGTAATTCGGCCTCGGTCACGCTGTCGGTGCAAAAGGGCAGCTACCGCATCTACAACCCCTCCACCAACGCCTTCGATACCGTGTCGATGCGTTCGTACAATGGCTGCCCATCCGGGCCGACCATCAGCATCAAGCCGGGCGCCGCGCTAAGGCTGAAGCTCAACAACAGGTTGCAGGTGAACGATCCCGTGGACGACTGCCCGGACAATCCGGATCACTCCACGCCGCATTGCTTCAATCACACGAACATCCATACGCACGGTCTGCATGTCTCGCCTTCCGGCAAGTCGGACAACGTGCTGCTGACGGTGCTGCCTCAGCAGTCGCAGCAATACGTCTACAACATTCCGTCGACGCATCCCTCCGGCACGTTCTGGTATCACGCGCATCTGCACGGCTCGACCGCCATCGATGTCGCGAGCGGCATGGCCGGCGTGCTGATCGTGCGCGGTTCACGTCAGGCGCGCCGTGGCGTCGTCGATGGCAGCGCCGATATCGACACCATCCTGCATCGCCGCTTCCTGCTGTTGCCCTTGCCGATGCGCGAACACGTCATGCTGTTTCAGCAGATCGAATACGGCTGCTTCAGCGACGCGCAATCCACCGTGCCATTGGCCGACCCGACCACTTTCGAATGGATCTGCCCATCTGGAAAGGTCGGCGAAATTCGCGGCTATACGAACCAGCTTTCCTTCGTTCAGGACCCGCGGCCCGGTCACACGGGGCAGTTCAATTCGACGTGGCAAATATCCGGCCGTTATACGCAGATCAACGGCGTGGTTCAGCCAGTCTTTCCGAGCGCCACGACCTTCGTACCCGCAGGCGAAGTGCGCCGTCTTCGCATGGTGCATGGCGGCAATCGCGACACCATCAATGTGAAGATCGTGCGTGCAAATCTCTCGGCCGTTGGCGTGGCGGATTCGCAGTCCTTGAGCGCGGCGCAGGTTAACACGGCGACGAGCGCGGCAGCCTCGGCGCTCGCGAAGGACAACACCAAGACGTCGCAGACCCTGACGCTCGATCAACTCTGCAGCGGTGAAACCGTCAAGCAACTCGAGTTCGCCGAAGACGGCATCACCATGAACGCGATGGTCGAAAAGGACGTCAATTCGATGAACCCCGGCTACCGCAGCGACGTGCTCGTGGCCTTTCCATCGCCGGGTGTGTATTGCATACTCGACGAAGCCGCCTCGGCTTCCGCGACCATCAACTTCAGAACCAATTCATCGAAGGCGAAGGACCGGCGTCTGTTGTCGCTCGCGCGTGTCGGTCCCGGCGTCAACATTCCGAACACCACGGTCGGCAATCACTCGCGCTACTGGCAATACATTCGCAATCAACTGGTCGCGGCCAATCCCACGCTCGCGGAACCCGCGAAGACGGATCTCGCATCGCTTACGTTGCGAGCGTTCGCGCCCAGTGTGCCGGTCGATGGCAAGGTGGTCAACGTCGTGCCTGCTGTGTTCGACATCAAGCCGCCCGCATTCACCATCAACGGCAAGAGCTACGATCCGAGCGTCACTGCTTACACCGGCGTGCTCGGCAACATCGATCAATGGAACGTCTCTGCCACGGCCTTCGCCACACACGTGTTTCACATTCACACGAATCCGTTCAGGATCATCGACATCAAGAACGCAGCCGGCAACTCCATTTTCAATGGCTCGGGGGGTTGCACCGACGAAGAGCTTCAAACCGGCGACACGGAGTACTGCAACCTGCAAGGCGTGGAGCGCGATACGCTTTTCATCAAGGCCGGGTATCAGCTTTCCATGCGCACGATCTATCAGGACTTCACGGGCGAATTCGTCATGCATTGCCATATCCTCGATCACGAAGATCGCGGCATGATGGAGAACGTCAGTATCGTCTCGCCGATGACAGCCTATCTGCAACGCGTGACCGCGCCGTTCGCTACTGCATCGGCAAACGCGGGCAAGTGGCTCGCGCGTCTGCGCGGCGAGGATGAAACGCAAGTCGCGCTGGCAGCCTCGCTGTGTTCGGCGAAAGACTATGCCAGGCGTTGAGATGCGTTTGTAAGTTATCCGGGTCGGGACGTTTTGATGTTTAATGAAGACATCGAATGCGTGCACACCCGGAGAATCATCTTGGCTCAGTCGAAGTTTCAGACCGTCTACATGCGCGGCGGCACCAGCAAGGGCGTATTTTTTCGCGACGACTGGCTACCCGCCGACGCTGCCGTGCGCGACGCCGTCCTGCTACGCGTGATCGGCAGCCCCGACCCTTATGGCCAGCATATCGACGGCTTGGGCGGCGCGACCTCCAGCACGAGCAAGGTCGTGATCATCGGTCCTTCCTCGCGTGAAGATTGCGACGTGGACTATCGCTTCGGTCAGGTCGCCATCGACCGGCCGGTGGTCGACTGGTCCGGCAATTGCGGCAACTTGACTGCGGCGGTCGGTCCGTTCGCCATCGCGCAGGGTCTCGTCGATGCCCCGCGTAACGGCACGGCCACCGTGCGCATCTGGCAGGCGAATATCGGCGCGAAGATCATCGCGCATGTGCCGATGAAAGACGGCGAAGTGGTCGAAGAAGGCGACTTCGAACTCGACGGCGTGACCTTCCCCGCAGCCGAGATAAAGATCGAATTCCTCGATCCGGCCGGCGATGCAAACGAGAGCATGTTTCCGACCGGCAACGCTATCGACGTGCTCGACGTGCCCGGCGTCGGCCCGGTCGAAATGACCATGATCAACGCGGGAAACCCGGCCATTTTCGTGGATGCGGCATCGCTCGGCTTGAAAGACAGCGAACTGCAGCGCGACGTGAACAGCGACAGCGTTTTGCTGCAACGAGCCGAAGCCATTCGCGCTCACGCCGCGGTGCGCATGGGTCTCGCCGCGTCAGCCGACGAAGCCACGCAATCGCGCCCGCATACCCCGAAGCTCGCCTTCGTCGCGAAGCCCGCGAGCTATGTCGCATCGAGCGGCAAGCATGTCGATGCGAGCGCGCTCGACATCAACGCGCGCATCTTTTCCATGGGCAAGCTGCATCACGCGATGACGGGCACGGGCGCCGTGGCTATCGCCGTCGCGGCGGCCATTCCGGGGACGGTCGTCAACCGGCTCGTCGCGAATGCGCACGCACCGGTGCGCTTCGGGCATCCTTCCGGCAGTCTCGAAGTGGGCGCGAAAGCCGAGCAACGCGACGGAAGCTGGACCGTGACAAAAGCCATCATGAGCCGCAGCGCGCGGCGTCTGATGGAAGGTTTCGTCTTCGTGCCGTCGTCGGTCACGATGAAGTAAGCTGGACGTGGCGTAACTTTTGATGCACCCTCGCACAGGTCATCGCCCGCGCCTCGCCTTTCATGAACGCCTCTTTCGAATCTTCCACGCGCGACGCGTCTCACGTCGGCGTCTATGTTCATCCCGCCGATGCAAACGCCGGCCAATGGACGGTCAGTCACGCGGACCGGCCGCATCTGTATCGCATCCTGCATCGTCTGAATGCGGGCGAAGTCCGTGTCGATACAGTGGTCGACCTCGACAATCTCGAAGCCAAGCTGCAAAAGTGGCGGCGTGAAGGCTTCGTGAAGCATCGGGAAAATCAGGCGTCGTCTCCAAACCGTCATGCGTTCATGCAGGACTTGAAGCGTGCGGCCGTTGCAAGCGTGGGCGTCGTGAGCATGGTGGGCAGCACGGTGATCGACTCCGTGCCCATGCCGACGGGTGCGGGCGGACCCTTCGTTCCCGCACGGAACCCGGCCTATCTCTTCGCGGCACGCTCACGCGACATCCTCTTGGACATCGTCGAGAACCGGCGCCTCTTGCTGATCGGGCATACGGGAACGGGCAAGACGAGCCTCATCGAACAAGTCGCCGCGCATACGAATCAGGGCGCGCTGCGCTCGAACATGAACGGCCAGACGACAGTCGGCGACTTCGTCGGCTTCTGGACCGTCAAGGGCGGCGAGACCATCTGGATCGACGGCGTGTTGCCCACCGCCATGCGCGAAGGTCTCTGGCTGATCGTCGACGAAGTGGACTTTGCCGAACCCGCGATACTCGCCGTCCTCACCGCCGTGCTGGAACCCGGCGGACGTCTCCTGCTCAAGGAGAAGGGCAACGAGATCGTGACGCCGCATCCCTCGTTTAGATTGTTTGCGACAGCCAATGCAGTCGGCGCGATGAGTCAATATCGGCACTTGTATCAGGGCGCCAACGTGATGAACGAGGCGTTCCTCGACCGCTGGCGCGTGTATCAATTCGACTACCTTTCTCCCACCGATGAAGCCGAGGTGCTCGTGCGTACCTTCGGCGAAGGAGTGAGCGCATCCATGGCGACGACGCTTGCCTCCATCGCGGCGGACTGTCGCGCTGCCTTCGCGCGCGAAGATCTGTCGAGCGCGTTCTCCACGCGCAGGCTGCTCGACTGGACCGCGCTCATGCTGAGAAGCGGCGACCCGGAAGCCGCCGCGGGTCCGACGATCTACGCCAAGGTCAGCGCCGAGGACGCCGCGTTGATCCGCGATATCGTGCAGCATTACATCGCGAGATGAACGCATCGACGCCGATGGATGACGACAATCTCGCGAAGCTCGCGCGCACGCTGGCTCGTCGTGACGATCTGGAAATCGGCTTCTCACCGGACGGGCCTGTCGTGCGCGGCAAGCTGCTTTTGCTGCCGGATACGCTCGACCCGACGACGCAAAACGACACGGTTAAGGGCTATCTCGACTTGCTCGTCGCGCGGCATTGTCATTGCGATTCAGACGCACTCGACAAGACGGCAGCAGGTGCACGCGGTATCGCTCGCGCACTCGACGACAGACGCGCGTGCGCCCTTCTGCTCGATGCTTACCCCGGTGCCGAAGCGTTATTGCGTTCGTACCGCGAGCATCGGCAGGAACTCGTGCTTGGCGGCTGGCAGAAGCTCAGTTGGCGCGAGCAATTTGCTTGGCGCGTCGAACGCGCGCTCTGGAACGAGCAAGCGACGGCCGTGGAGGACACGCCATCGTTGGGCACGGCGCTTCATGTGATGGAAGATATCCTGCGCGAAGGGCGTGCGAGCGTATCGACGGAACAAAGCGTGCGTCTTGCAATGCGCGCGCTCGAACGCATTGCAGCGCTATCGGCGGGCGACATCAACAACATGATGTTCATCGTGGACCACGAGTCGGCATCCGAGCCCGAATACGACGCAAGCAGCGAAGAGTCGACGCCCGCGCATTCCAGCGCGGCGCCACTCGACGATTCCTCGCCCGATTCTCAAGGCGATGCCATCGCGCCCGAACGCAATGCATCGCCGATCGAACGACCGACACGCTCCGTTCCCCTCACCACGGAATTCGATCGCGTGACCGATCTCACCGGCATGGGCGACCCCACCGCATGGCGCAAGCTGCGCACGCTGGCGCGCGCACAAACAGGGCCGTTGAAGGCACGTCTTGAACGCGCATTGAAGGCCGACGAACAAACGCACTGGCAGCGCGAACAGGAACGCGGCGAACTCGACCGGCCGTCGCTCGTGCGTCTTGCAACATCGCCTGGCTATCGCACGCCGTTTCGTGCGGCACGCGCGCGTCCCGGCCGCGATGCCGCCGTCACGCTGCTGATCGATCGAAGCGGCTCCATGGCTGGACGCAAGATCGAACTTGCACGGCTATGCGCGACCGCGCTGTGCGACGCGCTCGAACAACTCGGCTTCGCATGCGAAGTGCTGGGCTATAGCTCGATAGAAGACGCGGACATGCGCGCTTATTACGAGCGCTGGCTCTCTAGTGGACACACGCCGCCCGAAGGCTTCAATCGCTTTGTCGAAAGACTCGATTTGCAAGTCTTTAAGCGCTTCGATTCGGCCAATCTCAGCGGGCTTGCGCGCATAGCATGCGGCCACGAAAATCCCGATGGCGAAGCGCTGACCTGGGCCGCCGAACGATTGCTCGCGAGACGTGCGCGCCGTCGCATACTGATGGTTTTGTCGGACGGTTATCCGGCGACGGGAGAAGGTCATCCCGCGCTTTTGCGTAGCGATCTGCGCGAGCGTGTGCGCGAAGTGCTCGCGCGTAAGGTGGAACTCATTGGTATCGGAATACTCGATGACGCGGTCGAAGAGTTCTATCCCGTATGCAGCGTCGTGGAAGAGCTTCAGCAGTTGCCCGCGGCGGCGTTCGAAGTGCTGGGGCAGACACTGCTCGGGCATCGGGAATGGATGCTGGAACACATCTAAACGCGCTTCCTCGCCATATAGCGGCCGGGCGTCGTGCCGAAGGTGCGGCGAAACACATCGATGAATGCGCTGATGTTTTCATAGCCGAGTTCCAGCGCGATGGTCGTCACCGGCGCGCCATCCGCCACGCGTTCCAGCGAACGCAACATGCGTGCTTGCTGACGCCACTGCGCGAAGGTCAACCCCGTATCCGCGATGAAGCGACGGCTCAACGTCCGAGCCGACACGCCTGCCCACGCGGCCCATTCATCCAGACGGCGATTGTCAGCGAGATCGCGGCCGAGCGCATCCGTTATCTTGACGAGCGCGGCATCGGCGGGACGCGGCAGATGAAGCGGCTCGTCGTGCGCAGCCGCGAGTTCGTCGATGATGACATCCGCGATACGCGCCTGCGATGCATCGAGCGGTTCGCCCGGCCATGTCGCCGCGCGATGCACGGCCTCGCGCATGAGCGCGCTTGCGCGGATGGCTCGCGGTTCCTTCGGCAAGGCCTCGCAGCGCGCTTCGGCAATGAACACGCTCCATCCCGCGAACGGCCCGAAAGACCGCACCGAATGCGCGCGATGCGGCGGAATCCAGATCGCATGAATGGCGGGCACGACCCAGCGGTGAGATTCGAGACCTATCGACATGAGGCCGCTCAACGCGCCCATCAACTGTCCGCGCGCGTGACTGTGCAGGGACATTTCGCGCGGCGCGGCTTGCGTGAGTTCGGCGGCAGCGAGGAAAGGCCCGTCTGGCGAAGTGACGAGGTCGGGGCGAATGAGCGGGGTAGTCATGGCCGGTTTGCCGTATCGATTGGCTTTTATACCGGAGATTGGCCGCGCTCGCATGGCTAGACTGGATGCATTCGTCACGGAGGCACTATGAAAGCCGCAATCGTCAACGCAGCAGGACAACAACCGTTCTACGGCGACTTCGCCGAACCCGTCGCAACGCCGGAACACCACATCGTTCAGGTCAGTGCCGCCGCGCTCAGCCAGCTCGCCCGCGCCAAGGCGTTGGGACAGCATTACTCGTCGGGCAAGCTGTATCCGTTCGTCGCGGGCGTGGACGGCGTCGGGCGTCTGGATGACGGCACGCGCGTCTATTTCTTCAATCCGTCTGCGCCCTTCGGCGCGATGGCCGAACGCACGCTCGTGCCGCAACCACGCTGCGCGCCGCTGCCCAATGCAATCGATGATGTGACCGCCGCTGCCATCGCCATTCCCGGCATGTCGTCGTGGGCCGCGCTTACCGAGCGTGCACGCTTCGTCGCGGGCGAGACCGTGTGGATCAACGGTGCGACGGGCACGTCCGGACAACTCGCGGTGCAGATAGCGAAGCATCTCGGTGCGGGCAAGATCATCGCGACAGGACGCAACGCGGCGGTGCTCGACGCGCTGCGCGAAGCCGGCGCCGATGTCACGATCGCCCTTGATGAAAACGAGGATGCGATGTCGCGTGCTTTCGAAGCGCAGTTCGCGGAAGGCGTCGATATCGTGCTCGACTATCTCTGGGGTCCTGGTGCGCGTGCCTTGTTGATCGCCGCCGCGAAAGCATTGGACGATGGCCGTGTCTTGCGCTTCATACAGATCGGCTCGATTGGCGGCGCCGAGATCGGCTTGCCGGGCGCCGTGCTGCGTTCCACTGCAATCACGTTGATGGGCAGCGGGATCGGCAGCGTTGCACTGCCGCGCTTGCTCGAATGCGTGAAGGCGGTACTGAACGCGGCTGCATCGGGAGCATTACGTGTCGATGCAAAAGCGGTGCCGCTCTCGCAGTTGAGCGAGCACTGGGACGGCAACGACAACAAACAGCGCACGGTGTTCGCCATGCGTTGAAGTTCAAAGTCCCGGCGCACCGCTCTCAGCGCAAGTCCGCGCGAAGGTCTCGCACACCGCGTCCCAGGCGTTGACGCAAGAGCGTGCGCAGGGTTGCGCCATCGACATAACCGACTTCGGCCGCGATAGCTTCGAGGTCGAGACCGCTGCCATGCAAAAGCGCCTGCGCGCGTTCCACCCGCAGATCCTGAAAGTACGCGAGCGGAGACTTGCCGAGCACGTCCTGACACCGGCGTTGCAGCGAACGCGTGCTCGTCGCGAGCGCGCTGGCGGCCTCCTGAAGCGAGAAGCCTGACTTGAGGTGCTCTCGCGACCATCGCTCGAAACGCAGAATGAGCGGATCGGCTTGCGCCAGATGATTGGGGATCATGTAAGGCGCTTGGGAGGAGCGAAGGTCCGCAAGCAGATAACGCGACACCAGATTCGAGAGTTCCGGGCTTGCCTTGCGGATCAGCCACAACGCCAGATCGAGATGTCCCAGTGCCGCGCCGGCCGTCACGCCCACATCGGTCGGCACGAGCATGCGCGATTCGTCGAGCAGCACATGCGGATAGCGCTGCCGGAAAAACGGACCGAGCCACCAGGTCGTCGTCGCTTCGCGATGATCGAGCAGCCCGGTTTCCGCCAGCAGGAACGTGCCGATGCACGACGCTGCGATAAGCGCGCCCTCGTCGTGCCATTGCAGCAGTTGCGCTCTGGCCTTTCTCACATCCGGCCGTTCGAGCGCGGGAACGAGCAACTCGGGTGTGCCGGTGCTCAATGCCGGCACGATCACCCAGTCGGGCTTCAGGTCGGCTGCAACCGGCCGAACCGGAATGCCGAATCCCTGCGCCGAGCGGACCTTCTTGCGCACGCCGACCAGCGAAACATCGAACCGAGGCGCACCGCCCGTGGCCTGAGCGGAGAACTTGTTGGCGAGCGTGAACGCATCGAGCAGGACCGTGAGCCCGGTATCGAACAGGCCTTCCAAAGCGACGATTGAAATTCGCATGGCGTAAATGCCCTCAAAGTTGGCATTTGCGACGATACCGGTTTTTGCGCCCTAAGACTACAGTGAGCTCCGTTGTACATCGCAACGCAGTCAAGGAAGGAGTTCACCCATGAAGGTATTCGCAGTTGGATCGACCACCAATCCGCCCACACCGGAGCAGCAGCAAAGGATCATGCCGAAGGAGGTTCCGCATACCCTGCAGCTTTATCTCGATGGCAAGATCGAGCAATTCTGGTTCCGTCAGGACCGTCCGGGCGTGATGTTTCTGATGGACGTCGAATCGGTCGACGCGGCCCGAGCGGAAGTCGGCGCGCTGCCGCTGACCGAAGGCGGTTTCATGACTTTCGACCTGATTCCGGTGGGTCCGCTCGCGCCGCTTGGGCGGTTGATTCAGAAGGGCTGATCAGGCGCGTCATGAAAGTCGAAGGGCGGCCATTCATCGGCCGCCCTTCGACACGCTACTTCGCAAACGTCTACTTCTTTCCGTCGATCACCGCGACGACCTCATCCCGCGTGTATTCCTTGTTAGCCAGTGCGCCCGTTGGCGTCTTGGCCAACACCGCGTCCAGTTCTTCAGGCTTCACTTCGAGCACCGGCATGCGGATATCGTGCGGAATCTTCTTCCCGGCCAGCACCTGCTGCGTGACCCAGAACGCAAACGACGAAGCCCCCGGCGGAATGGTCACCGACATGGTCTCGTAGCCGGTCTTCTTCTGCTCCGCCCACCACGCCAGTTCTTCCTGCCGGTTGCCGAGGATGATGATAGGCGTCGGCCGGCCCGCCGCCTTGATGGCCTGCGCCGTACCGAAGCCATCGCCGCCTTGCGTGACCACGCCATCGATCTGCGGCAGGGTCGGCAAGATACCCGCAACCTGCTTCTGCGCCACGGTTTGCGTCCAGTCGCCATGCACCGAACCGACGATCTTCAGGCCCGGATACTTCTTGAGCTGATCGACGATACCCTGATGAATCTCGTCATCCACGGAAACGCCCGCGAGCCCGCGAATTTCCAGCAAGTTGCCCTTGCCGTTCAGACGCTTCGCCAGATAATCCACCTGCATGCGCCCCATGCCCTGAAAATCCACGGCGATGCGATACGCGCACGGTTCGGTCGCGATGCCGTCGAACGACACGACCGTCACGCCCGCGCCGCACGCCTGCTTGATGACGCCATTGAGCGCGGAGGGCGAGACGGCATCGACGGCAATGGCCTTGAAGCCCTGCAATATGAGATTCTGAATCTGCTGGACCTGTTCGGTCGCCTGACTCTCGGCGGTCGTAAAGGTGGGTGCGGCCGCGACGACCTTTTGCTTTACAGCCGGGTCCGCCACGTTCGACCAGCTCTTCAACATCTGCTGACGCCAGCTATTGCCCGCGTAGTTGTTCGAAAGCGCGATCTTGAGCGACGAAGTATCGCCCGTCGCGACTTGCGCCGATGCGCTTGCCGACAACGCCACGAAGCAGGCGCCGGCAAGAAACGACAATACTGTTTTCACGTTGCTGTCTCCTTGTAGATGTGTCTTTATCGTCCGACGCCGCGCACGCTCACGGCCACGGAATAGAGTGAAGAAGTCGCCGCGATGAACAAGCGATCGCGATTCAACCCGCCGAAGGTCAGGTTCGCCACCACTTCGGGAATGAGTATCTTGCCGAGCAACGTGCCGTCCGGCGCATAACAGTGCACGCCGTCTTCCGCGCTCGTCCAGACATTGCCATGTTCGTCCAGACGCAAGCCATCCGGCACGCCGCTTGGCATGTCCACGAACACGCGGCTATTGCGCAGCGCGCCGTCCTTCGCGACATCGAACACGCGGATATGACGCGGCGCGGTGTCGTCGTGCGATGCCGCCGAATCGGCGATGTACAGCAATGACTCGTCCGGCGAGAACGCAAGACCGTTCGGCTTGACGAAGTCATCGCAAACCAGGCGCACGTGCGTGTCGTCGGGGGAGACGCAATACACGTTGCATCGGCCGATCTCGCTTGGCGCACGATGCCCTTCGTAATCGCTCATGATCCCGTAATCGGGGTCCGTGAACCAGATCGCGCCGTGTGAATCGACCACGACGTCGTTCGGCGAATTGAGCCGCTTGCCTTCGTATTCCGATGCAATCACGACGATGCCGCCATCGTGCTCCGTGCGTGTCACGCGGCGCGCGCCATGCTCGCAACTCACGAGCCGCCCTTCGCGGTCGCGCGTATTGCCGTTGCTGTAATTCGACGGCGCGCGATACACGCCCACGCCCATGCCCGGCGCCCAGCGCAACATGCGGTTGTTGGGAATGTCGCTCCAGATGAGCATGTCCGCCGCCGGAAAATACACCGGACCCTCGGCCCACAGACAATCGCCCGTGATCTTCTGCAGTGGCGCATTGCCCTGCATCAGCCACTTGAAACGCGCGTCGTGAATCTCGAACTCTCCTGACTTCATGTGTCTCCTCCTTTTTTGAATCCGTTTCAGCGCACCACCTTGCCGCCCGCGGCCACCGTCACCGCGATGATGAGCACGCCATACACGATGGAGCGCACGCCCGCATCCGCACCTACCGCGTTGAGCACGGCATTCGTGAGAAAGAGGAACATGGATGCGCCCCACACGCCCGTGATGGTCGGCTTGCCGCCTGTCACGAGCGTGCCACCGATCACGACCACCGCAATCGATATGAGCATGTACTCCACGCCCATGTCGAGCGATGCGCCGCCCGATACCGAAGCGAGCAGCAAGGCCGTGAGCGCGGCGATCATCGAAGAAAGCACGTACGCGATGCAGCGCGTGCGATGCACGTTCACGCCCGCAAGCCATGCCGCGCGCGAGTTCTGACCGATAGCGGAAAGCTGGCGCCCATACACCGCGCGATGCAAGAGCACGCCCAGCACGAGGGATAGAACCAGCGCCACGAGCGCGATATACGGCACGTTGAGGAAGCGTCCCGTCGCAAAGGCTCCGAGCGCGGGAGGCGGCGGTGGCAGTTGCCGTCCTTGCGTGATGGCGACCGACTGAATGATGAAGCTCGACGACAGCGTGGCGATGATCGGCGGAATGCGCAGCAAGCGAATCAATGCGTAATTCACGAGGCCGATCACGATCCCCACGCCCAGCACCGCCGCGATGCCGAGTGCAATGCCGCCGTTCGTGCCGCCCATCACGTGCATGCCGACGACGCCCGCAAGCGCTATCGTCGATGGCACCGACAAGTCGATATTGCCCACGCCCGACGTGATGACGAGCATCTGCCCGAGCCCGACGAGCACCATGAAGACGCCGTAAGTGAGCGCGGTCTGCGCGACATTGCTCGCAATGCCGAAGCCGAAGATCACGACGATGGCGAACCACACCAGCACCGCGCCGACGAACGACCAGGCCCAGGGCGCCTGAATGCTCTTGAGGCGCGTCCAGGTGCTTCCATTCTTGTCCGCGAGTGTGTTCATCGGCGCTCTCCACGTTGCAGCAGCACGCGCAACGAAAGCACGACGATGAGAATCGCGCCTTGCATGCCGACCTGCCAGTCCGACGAAATGTTGAGGAACGCGAGGAACGATGCCGCGAGCGTCAGCGTGATCGCACCCAGCACCGCGCCGATCACCGACACGCGTCCACCGACGAATTCGCCGCCGCCGAGGATCACGGCCGCGATGGAAAGCAGCGTGTAACGCAGTGCAAGGTTGGCATCGGCGGAAGTGGTGAGACCGAGCAGCGACAGACCCGACAGGACGCCGAACACGCCCGCTATGCCATACAGTGTCGCCTTGCTGCGCACGAGCGACCAGCCGAAGCGGCGCATTGCGCGCGGATTGCCGCCCGCACCACGAATGCGCACGCCCGCCGACGAGCGCATGAGCAGCAAGTGACCGATGATCGCGATCAGCACCGACCACACGATAGGCGCGGCGATGAAGGGCGTCTGATAATTCATTGCGTTGCCGAGCCACGTGGGACTCGTGCCGCCAGGCGACGGCAAGAGCACGATTGCAAGGCCGCTCCACACGAACGAAAGCCCGAGCGTGACGACGATAGACGGTATCTGGCGCAACTCGATGAGCGCGCCGACAGCCGCATATGCGAGCACGCAACCGACGAGCGTCAACGCGCCGAGCCACGGCGTCTTTACGAGCAGCGTCGCGCCGATGCACGCGACGAGACTCACGAATGGCCCGATGGAAAGGTCGAGGTCGTTCACGGTGATGATCGCAAGCTGCGCAAGCGTGGCGAGCACGATCGGCACGGCGAGATTCAGCAGCAGGCTGGAACCGAAGTAGCTCATCACCGTGGGCTGCATGACGAGAATCGGCACCAACACGGCGACGAGCGAGATGGCGGGAAGCAAGGCGCGCAAACGTGCTTGCGTATTCGATGCGTTGGCGCGGGTGTTACTACTGGCGGGCGTCATGCTGCTTGCTCCTCGAAACTCGCCGCGAGCAGCGCTTCTTCCGTGCATTCGTCCGCATGCAGCACACGCGTGACGTGACTCGAACGGAACACGTAAGTGCGGTCGCAGTGCGACAGTTCCTCGTTTTCGGTCGTGTACCAGATGAACGTGCGGCCTTTCGCGGCTTCCGCATGCACGAGCTGATAGATGTCGCGTTTCGTGCCGACATCGACGCCGCGTGTGGGATCGTCCATCAGGATGAGTTCCGCATTCGATGCAAGCGCGCGGGCAAACAGCACCTTCTGCTGATTGCCGCCCGAGAGCGACAAAATGCCCGCGTTCATCGACGCACCGCGTATGCCGATCTTCGCGCGCCATGCTTCGACCACTTCACGGGCCGCCGCGAAATCGACCAGACCGCGCGCGCGTTTCATGCCGCCCGCAAGCCAGCGCAAGTCCAAATTCTGCGCAATCGACCACACCGGGAACACGCCGTCGCGAGCGCGATCGCCCGCCACGAAAGCGACTCTCGCATTATTCGTCGCGGCTTCGTAGATGGCGAGCAACGCTTCGGTCTGCCCTTGTCCCGCAAGTCCCGCAAAGCCGACGACTTCGCCACGCGCGGCATCGACGGATGTCTCGCGTTTGGCACCCAGCGTCCAGCGAAAATGCCGCTCGTCATTGCGCGCGTTCTGTTCGCGCACCGTGCCCGGCGTCTTGTCGGCTTCGAGATGCTGCCCCATCGCCTGGATGATCGATTCGCGCTTCGCATCGTCACGGCCCAGCACGCTGACGATACCGCCATCGCGCATGACCATCACGCGGTCCGCCACGCGCTCTATTTCGCCCAACATATGCGTAATGAGCAGACACGTAATGCCGCTTTGCGCCGCCTTGCGCACGAACGCAAGCAACTGGTCGGCGGTGTGAGCATCGAGCGAAGACGTCGGTTCGTCGAGAATCACGAGGCGCACGGGCGCATCCGTCACCGTGAAGCCGCGCGCGATTTCCACCATCTGTTGCTGCGTGAGGGTGAGATCAGAAACGAGCTCATTGCCCTTCAATCCATTGCCGGGAAAAATCTCTTCGAGCTTCTCGCGCATCAACGCCGTGGCGCGACGCCGCCAGCCGCGTCCATGCAATTGCGGGTGCACGACGCACATGTTCTCGGCGACGGTCAGGTTCGCGCATAGCGACAGTTCCTGGAACACGCAGCGCACGCCTGCATCGCGTGCGGAGTTGGCGTCGTAGCCTTCGGCATTCTTGCCGTCCACTTCGATGGTGCCCTGCGTCGGTTCGTACACGCCCGCGAGCACGGCCATCAGTGTGGACTTGCCTGCGCCGTTATGCCCGGCAATACCCACGCACTCGCCTTGCAGGAAGGTGAAATCGACATCGGCCAGCGCGCGCACGCGGCCGAACGTCTTGCCGATGCCTTCGAAGCGAATCAGCGCGGCGCGCTTGCCGGCATGACCGGTGCCGCCGCTGTTACCGGTATCAAAAGTTGCACTCATTCACGTGCTCCATGTGTGGAGAAAGCGGCGCGGCCCTTGCAGGCATGCGCCGCCATGGAGATCACTTCTTGTCGAGCAGCGCGACGGTTTGCGGCAACGTGTAGGTGACATCGCTGATGCCGCCCGGTGGCGTCGCCGCGAGCTTCGCGGGCAATTCCTGTTGCGAGATTTCAAGCAGCGGCACGTTGATGGTCACTTCCTTCGGGATCTTCTTGCCTGCCAGCACTTGCTGCGCGACCCAGAAAGCAAAGCTCACCGCGCCCGGCGGATTCGACAGCGAACGCGACTGATAGCCGGCTTTCGTCTGCTCATTCCACCAGTTGAGTTCGGGATACGTGCTGCCGATAATCATCGGCGGCGTCGGGCGATTGGCTGCCTTGAACGCCTGCGCGATACCGAAGGACATTTCGCCTTCGGTCGCGACGCCATCCACTTGCGGCAGCGTCGGCAAGATACCCGCCACGGCCTTTTGCGCGACCGATTGCGTCCAGTCGCCATACACGGAGCCGACGAGCTTCATGCCCGGATGCTTCTTTATGCCTTCGAGCACGCCTTCATGCATGAGGTTGTCGACCGAGATGCCGGCCACGCCACGCACTTCGAGGATATTGCCCTTGCCGTTGAGACGCTGCGCCAGAAAATCGACGCCCTGTTCCGCCCAGCCCTTGAAGTCGAAGTTGACGCGATACGCGCAGGGTTCATCGACGATGCCGTCGAACGACACCACGACCACGCCGGCCGCGCATGCCTTCTTGATGGTGCCGTTGAGCGCGGTGGGCGAGACGGCATCGATCACGATGGCGTTATAGCCTTGCAGGATGAGGTTTTGCACCTGTTGCGCCTGCTCCGTGACCTGATTCTCCGCCGTGGTGAACGCGGGCGCGGCGGCGACCTTCTTGTCCTTGACCGCCTGCTCCGACACGGCGTTCCAGCTCTTCAGCATCGACTGCCGCCAGGCGTTGCCGCCGAAGCTGTTGGACAACGCGATCTTCTTCTGCGAGGTATCGCCGGTTGCGACTTGCGCGTGCGCACCGGTTGCGATGAGGCATGAGGCCAGCGCGAGCGCGGCCGTCTTTCCATTGCGGAACATCCTTGTGTCTCCTTTCATGTCGCCTGCTATCGTTGATTGAATTAGCGTTTTGTCAGGCCGAATGCGTATGGACGATCAGGGCGCGTTCGGCCCTCCCTCTGTGTCGAGGGATAAAGAATGGCACGACTGTTCGAGAAAAGTGCGGGCGTTGCGCGGGGCGAGGCCGAGGGTTTGAGACGACATCATGATCACACGCCTTTCGTAAGCGCACGGGCGCGAATGCCGGTGCGATGCTTGCCAGGAGTTGCCATTACCTTTGTCTGTCGCGGTCAGGCCAATTGCAGTGGTCAGGCCACTATACCGCCGAGGCAGTATAACGACTGCCTTTGGCTCGCGCAATTCGATTAACGGAACGGGTAAGGAGATGTCTCCGCGAGCGCGGAGCGCGGGCAACGCCGCGCCTGACGAAGATAAGCCTAGCGCGAACGCAGGCGCCGCTCGACCGCGCGGGTCGCGAGCGTCACCGGATAGCAATAAACGAAGAACAACGCGAGCGCGCTCATGTACATGAGCACGGTGAAGCTCGAATGCGCGACCGTCGTGCTGGCGATCTGCGCGGTATCGAGCACGTCGTGAATGCCGACGAGCGATGACAGCGCCGTGCCCGTCGTGATGATCGCGTAGACGTTCATCCATGGCGGCAGCATGCGGCGCATGCATTGCGGCAGCACGATCAGCAAGAGAATCTGCCGGCGCGACATGGCGAGCGAACCGGCGGCATCCCATTGCGTGGAGGGAATGGACTGCACCGCGCCGCGAAATACCTCGGCAATATTCGCGCTCGCCGGCAGCGCGAGCGCCGCAACCACCTTGAGCCAGTCGGGAAACGGCACGATAAGTCCGCCGAGATCGAACTCGAACGGAAACACATAGGTCGTAAAAAAAATCAGCACGAGCCACGGCGCATTGCGAAACGCCTGCACCCAAAGTCGCGCCGCCCGGCCGACGATACCGCGAGCCAGCGAGAGCGAACCGACGAACACACCCAGCACCGTGCCGAATGTCAACGCGCCGATGCTCACCGCGACATTGATTGCGAAGCCATGCAGCAACGCGGGCAGCCATCGAACGAAATCGGCAAGCAGTTGCGCGCCGGGAATATCGCGCGGCGCCATGAGCCATAGCACGAGCGCGGCCACGGCGATGGTCGCGCCCGCATAGGCGCCGGGTCTATCGCTGACCATAACCGGGCACCGCAAGCCGCCGCTCTATCCAGCGGCCCGACACGTTGACGAGCGCCGTGAGCGCGTAGAAGAACGCGAGTATCAGCAGCATCAACGCGAGTACGTTGTCGCGCTGCGTCCAGATCATGATCGATTGATACGTGATGTCTCCGACCGCGATAGCCGATGCAATCGCCGATGCCTTGACCAGTTCCACCGCATTGTTGACGAGCGCGGGCAGCGCCGCGCGTAACGCCAGCGGCAACTCCACGCGCAAGAAGCGCGTCTTGCGCGAGAAGCCGAGCGAGTCCGCGCCTTCGAGCGTTTCGCGCGGCAAGGCATCGAAACCGGCGCGCAGCGCTTCGGCATGAAACGCGCCCTTGTTGATCGAAAGCACGATCACGACCCACAGAAACGGTTTGAGCGGATTGTCCGCGCCATGCGCCTGCAGATGCTGCGTGATGAGCGTATTGAGCACGAGAAACGCGCAGTACAGTTGCACGATGGTCGGCGTATTGCGCGTGAGTTCGATCACACCGCGCGCAATGCCTTCGAGCAACGCGCTGCTCGAACGCAACGCCACGAGCAAGACCACGCCGACGATTGCGCTGCCGAGCAGCGTCGCCGCAACGATGCCGATCGATAAGCCGATGCCGCTCACGAACGACGCGCGATCGTAGCTATCGAGCAGAAAGCGGTAGTCGAGTCCCGCGTGCTGCGCGCGTGCAATCAACTCGTGCGCGAACGATGTCATTTCGACGACACCTGCGTCGTGTGCCATTGCGCGAGCGCGGGCGATGGCGGGGTGAGACCGTTCTTCGCTTCGACATCGATCAGCCAGCCTGTGCGATGCCAGTCGCGCACGAAGCTATCGATACGTGCGGCCGTGTCCTTTTCGCCCTGCCGCACCCAGATCACCGAAGGCGCGGGCGCGAGTTCGGGCTGCAAGGTTCGATACGCGCGCCACTCGGGATCGCGCTGTTGCAGCGGATAGAGCAGCGGCGCGGCATCGTGAACCGCGGCCACGCAGTTGCCGCCCTTCAGTGCGAGCAAGGACTCGGCCGCGCCGGGAAACGCGCGCGGAATCGCGCCATACTTTTCGACCACGGGTTTGATGTAGCTGCTGCCCTGCGAGATGCAAACCGGTTTGCCGCGCAGATCTTCCCACCGCATGATGCCGCTCGTATTCGCCGTGATCGCCGTGCCGCCCACTTGATAGTAAGGCGTCGCGACATGATCGAGAATCTCGCCGCGCTGCTCGGTGAATTCCATATTGGCGACGAGTATGTCCACCTTGCCCTGCTGCAAGAACTGCACGCGCGTGGAAGGCTGCACTGAAACGAGTTGCGCGTTCACGTTCAGACGCTTCGCAATGTCCTGCGCCAGATCGACATTGAAGCCGCGCAGCTTTTGCGTGGCTGGATCGATGGAACCGAATGGACCGCCTGTGATCATCACGCCCACGACGATCTCATGACGCGAGTCGATGCGATCGAGCGTGGCATCCGCGTGCGCCGTTCCTGCGCTGACGCCTGCGAGAGTCAGCGCGGCGAGCGTCGCGCGCTTGAGCTTGAAAATAAGAGAAGATTGAAGCGATACGGCAGATGACATCGAAGCCTCGGCTTGCATGTTCGAGTTGCGGGACACGCTAGCGTAGGCACAGCGCCGCGCGCTGCAAACGAATCTGATCTGCTAAGGAAAGCACGCGCCGAGAAAAGCGCCGTCACGCCGCATATAAGGTTGTGAAGATTGCTTCGTTCGGAAAGCATCGCGCCATTCCTACAATGGGCCTCTCACTCAAGAGGTAGCGCCGGAGCGCCGAATGATTCCCCTTTCTAGCCACGCATGATGTCTCTCGTCTACGGGCGCGCCGTCGCCAGACTCGATATGGAACCGCCAGCGGGCGTCGTCACGATGCGCGACGTCCATCTGTCGTATGGGACCACGCCCGTGTTGCGCGGTATCGATCTGAGCGTGAAGCGCAATCAGGCCGTATCGATCATCGGGCCTTCGGGCTCGGGCAAGTCGACGATACTGCGTTGCATCAACGGCCTCATCACGCCCGAGCGTGGCGAAGTGCGCGTAAACGGTGTGGATGTCGCGGCCTTGACGCGCGACGAGCAGAAAATCGAATTGCGCAAGCGCATTGGCTTCGTGTTTCAGCAATACAACCTCTTTCCGCATCTCACCGCGCTCGAGAACCTCACCATCGCGCCCGTCCGCGTACTCGGCACGAGCCGCGCGGAAGCCGAACACACGGCGCGCGCATTGCTTGCCAAGGTGCGTCTCGCCGATAAAGCCCACGCATATCCCGGCGAACTCTCGGGCGGACAGCAGCAACGCGTGGCCATTGCACGCGCGCTTGCCATGCAGCCCGAACTCATTCTCTTCGACGAAGTGACCTCCGCGCTCGATCCGCAAACGGTCGGCGAAGTGCTGAACGTAATCGGCGAACTCGTGGACGAAGGCCTTACGTGTGTGCTCGTCACGCACGAGATGCGCTTTGCCGAGGACATCAGCGACCGCGTGGTCTTCACCGAAGGCGGCGTGATCGTCGAGGAAGGCACACCCGCACAACTTTTTCATGCGCCGCGCGACGAACGCACGCAGCGCTTTCTCGACAGCGCGGGCACACGCGTGCGGCGCACGCGTTCGCGCTCATCCCTCACGCTAGCATCGAATCAATCGTGACGACACCCTCCATCGCCCCTCACATCACGCAGCGCGTCGATACGCTCGTCGCTCAAACGCATGCCATTCTCGAACGCGATGGGCTCACGCGTAACGCGCTCGCCAACATCGCGGCCGCATTGCAGACACTTGCAGACCAGCCCGAGCTTTTCACGCGCGAAGCCTTTCCTCCGCCCGATCCGGCCAGTGGCGATACGTCGACGCGCTACCGTCTCAATCCGGGCAGCGATGGCATCGCGCTCTATTTGAACTCGCTGTTGCCCGGCAAGGCGACGATCCCGCATAACCACGACACGTGGGCCGTGATCGTCGCGGTGGAAGGCAGCGAGTTGAACCGCGTGTATCGCCGCACGGACGACCGCAACGACGAGGACCGCGCGAGCGTCGAGGTGGACCGCGAAGTGCTGGTCGAACCGGGCACGCCCATCGCTTTCCTGCCCGACGATATCCACAGCATCCACGTGACCGGCGAGCAGCCTACGCTGCACTTCCATCTCTACGGCAGGCCGCTCGAAACGCTCACGGGACGTCTCGGTTTCGAAAACGGCAAGATCGTTCGATACAACCAGACGCATCTGCACCATCAGACCCAGGCGGTCGGCTGATGACGGACGAGCGTACCGCGCTCGCCACGCGGCTCATGCACGCGGGTCTCGCTGGCTTCGAGAATGGCGCGGCGCCGGTGAACATGCCTGTGGTACGCACGAGCACCGTGCGCTTTGCCAGCAGCGCCGATTACGAGCGGTTGCACAAACAACGCCACGATGGCGAGGATGTCGCGACTTACGGCCGTCATGGCACGGCGACGCATCGAGCGCTCGAAGCGGTGATCGGCGAACTCGAAGGCGCGGCGCACGCGTTGCTCGCGCCATCGGGTGCATCCGCGATTACGCTGGTGTTCCTGGCGTTGTTGTCGCCGGGCGATCACGTCTTGATTCAGGACAGTGTGTATGGCCCGGTGCGCGAGCGCATCGAGCCTCTGCTTGCGCGGTTCGGCATCGCAGCCACTTACTTTGCCGCGCAAGACGGGCCGCCGCGCCATGCGTTGCGCGCGACGACGCGGCTCGTCTATGTCGAGTCGCCGAGTTCGTTTCTGTATGAGGTCGTCGATCTTCCCGCGTTCGGTGCGTTCGCCCGCGAGCACGGCCTCTTGCTCGCCGCGGACAACACGTATAGCGCCGGCGTTCTGCATCGACCGCTCGAACACGGCGCGCATATCTCCATTCAGGCGACGACGAAGTACATAGGCGGACACTCGGACATCATGCAGGGTGCGGTTGCAACGAACGACCGCGCGCTTGCACTGCGTCTGCGGGATACCCACGATGCTCTCGGCCTGGCTGTCGGCGCGGACGATGCCTATCTGGCGCTGCGTGGCGCGCGCACGCTCGGCGTGCGGCTTGCGCAACATGCGCGGCATGCGCTGGCCATCGCCGAATATTTGCAGACGGAGAGCGCGGTCGCGCGTGTCTATCATCCCGCGTTGCCGGACGATCCGTCACACGCGCTTTGGCGTCGTGATTTTCAAGGCGCGAACGGTCTCGTGTCGTTCGCATTCGCACGCGGCAAGACGCCCGATGCAACCCGCGCCTTCGTCGATGCCCTGCGTCTCTTTGCGCAAGGCACGTCGTGGGGCGGCTTCGAAAGCCTTGCGCTCATCGCACCTGCATCGCGGCTTCGCGTGCATGGCTACTTCACTGAAGATGCGCCGGTTGTGCGGCTGCACGCGGGTCTCGAAGACCCCGCCGATCTGATCGACGATCTTCGCCGTGCCTTCCGGCTCACCTGTACCTGACCTCCCATGCCTTCATCATTTGACGCCGTGCGCTTCATCGACGCCGAAACGCTACGCCAGTGGCTCAACGACGGCCGCGAACTCGCGCTGCTCGATGTGCGCGAAGCGGGTCAGTTCGGCGAAGGCCATCCATTTTTCGCCGTACCGTTTCCCTTCAGCCGGCTCGAACTCGATGCGCCGCGCCTCCTGCCGCGCGCCGATGTGCGCATCGCGCTATGCGACGATGGCGCCAACGAAGACGCCGTGGCGCGTCGCGCGGCAGCCCGTCTGCAAGGGCTCGGCTACGGCGATATCGCGATCCTGCAAGGCGGCACGGCCGCATGGCGGCAAGCGGGCTATACGCTCTTTCGCGGCGTGAACGTGCCGTCGAAGACCTTCGGCGAACTTGTCGAACACAAATACGGCACGCCGCATGTCGGCGCCGCGCAACTGCAACGCTGGCGCGCCGAACGCGGCGGCTGTCCGATCTCGCTCATCGACTCACGCACGCGCGACGAACATCGCAAGATGGCGATTCCGGGCGCGGTGTGCGTGCCGAACGGCGAACTGGCGGCGCATATCGACGCCTTCGCGGGCTCGCCCGATACGACCATCGTCGTGCATTGCGCGGGGCGCACGCGCAGCATCATCGGCGCGCAGACCTTGCGCAATCTCGGCATCCGTCGCGATGTCTTCGCGCTGGAAAACGGTACGCAAGGATGGGCGCTCGCCGGTCTTGCGCTGGAACACGGCAGCACGCGCAGCTACGCGGACATCATCCCGAGCGCGGCAAGCGCGCACGACGAGGCCAAGGCACGCGAGCGTGCGCAAGCGCTTGCGCGACGCTTCGGCGTGATTGCGCTCGATGAGGCGAACGCGAACCAGTGGCGTCGCGATACCGCACGCACGACCTATCTGCTCGATGTCCGCACGCCCGAGGAATACGCGCGCGATGGTCTGCCCTTCGCCGCCCATGCGCCGGGCGGTCAGCTCGTGCAGGCGACGGATCAGAGCGTGGCGGTGCGTCATGCGCGTCTCTTGTTGATCGACTACGACGGCATCCGCGCGCCGGTCATCGCTCACTGGCTCGTGCAATTGGGCTACGAAGCGGCGACCGTCGACGTGGCCATCGTGTCGAAGTGGAATACGCATGCGCCCGCTGCCGCTGCGCTGGATCGAACCGATCTCCTCGAAGAAGCGCCATCCGCGAACGCAATCGTGCTCGACCTGCGGTCGAGCGCGGCGCATGAGAACGGCCGGCCGGTTGGCGCGCGCTGGACCGTTCGCCCGCGCGTCTTCGATACGTTGACCGCCTTGCATGCGCGTCTCGACACGCCGCTGGTTTTGTTTGCCGATGCAGCGTCGGAAGCATCGGCGCGTCTCGTCGCCGCCGATCTGCGCGAAGCAGGTTTCGCCGATATCGAACTCGCCGCGTTTGGGCTCGATGCGTGGGAGCAACGTGGCTTGCCCGTGGATCGCGATGCCGTGAAGTTGCCGCAAGAGACGCGCATCGACTATCTCTTCTTCGTGCATGACCGTCATGATGGCAACCTCGATTCCGCGCGCGCGTATCTCGCATGGGAGACGGGGCTGATTGCGCAATGCGAGCCGGACGAGCTCGCCGCGTTCAAGGTCGGCCGGGCGGCGGAACTCGTCTGACGCCGCTTCTCCTTACATGACGAAGCGGGTCGCGCGCTTCAGCTAGCCGGCTGTGCATCCGTTTTCTCATGGAGCCGATGCGCGTAGCGCGAGGCGTCGAAATCGGCGGGCACGTCGCCATGCATGCGCGCTTCGTGCACATCGAGGTCTTCGAGAAACAGATCTTCGCTGATGCGCCGGATCACGGCCGGTATGTCGCGCTTCATGCTCGGCACGTCGCCGACGGGCACGCCACGGCTCACGAATGCCGCCGGATTGAACACATGAATGTTCTTCAGAAACGGCGCGCTGCCCGGCGTTTTCTCGAGATATTCCAGTGCATCTCCAAGATACGGATACGCGCCGAGGGCGTCGTCGCGTTCGTCGGCGGCAGCGTCGTATCGATCGCGCCAAAGCAGAACGTGATCGGCTATCCGCGCAAGCTCGGGCCGTGCATGCAGGTCCACCGCGTAACCCGTGCCGGCGATGACGAAATCGAACGAGAACGTTTCGTCGCCGACTTGCGCCTTCACTTGCTTGCCCGCGGCTTCGGCATGCTGCCAGGGCGCGCCGAGATGCAAATGAAAATGGTCGAAGCGCGCGACGCGATCGATCGCATCGGCGGGCGCGGTCGAACCGGCGCGTCTGAAGCGCAGGGCGAGCTTCCAGCGCGTGGCATCGGGCAGAGCGGGGAAGTTGTCGTAGGCGCCGGGATATGCCTTCGCGCGGCTCACGGGCACCGAAGGCAGCGACGCACGCCGCACGAACAGATGCACGGTGGCCGCGCCCGATTCGAGCGCGGTCGCGGCGGCATCGAAGGCCGAAGCCGCCGAGCCGATCACCGCCACCGACTTGCCGCGCAACGCGTTGAAATCGATCGCGTCGGTGGTGTGAGCGACGTGCGTGGCGGGCAGACCGGCGAGCGGCGGCACGATATTCGGCCGGCCGTTGCCCGCGACGCCATTGCCTAGAATTACCTTGCGCGCGGTTTCCACGCGCGTCTGAGTGCCTTCGTCGGTCCGCACCGAAAGATGCAGCCGGAAATGCGTGCCCAACGGTTCGATCAGCGTCAGGGTCGTGCCGTATCGAATGGGAATGGCGAGAAAGTGCCGGTACCACGCGAGGTATTCGGCCCATTGCTCGCGTCCGATGCGCTCGATATCCGCATACGACGCTTCGCCATGCCGCGCCTCGTGCCACGCCTGAAAGCTCAACCCCGGCAAACCGGCCTCGGGTCCGGCGAGACTTTTCGGCGTGCGCAGGCGATTCATCCGCGCATAGGTTTGCCAGACGCCCGCACGCGTATCGTCGGGCGCGGCATCGATCACGCTCACCCGGCCGATGCCCGCGCGCCGCAGCCCGAACGCGAATGCCGCGCCCGTCTGGCCGCCGCCGACGATCACGACGTTATGGTCGATGCCCTCGCGGCTCGCGACCCAGTCGTCCGGATCGGGACCGATGAGGCGCAGCGTTTCGCGTGCTTGCTGATCGAAGGCTTGGGTCATGGAGCGGGGCGTCCTGGAATTGTCGGGATACCGAGTATCGAGCCTCGGATTGGCGGTGCAAACGAAGGAATCGTGCTTTTCTAATGAGCACGCCGCGAACCGCGCCCATATCCTTATGCCAATCCGCTATTTCGCTTGCGCCCCGCGCGGTGATAGCCTCGAACGCCTGGAAAACCGATGGAAGACCGCACGACATGAAGACCTATCCCGTTCGCACCTTCGAGGACGTGCGCGAGCGCTTGCTTGCCGGCCAGGAGATCGCGCTGCTCGACGTGCGTGAAGAAGATCCGCATGCGCAGAGCCATCCGCTTTTCGCAGCCAATTTTTCGTTGACGCGTCTCGAACTCGACGTGCATGCGCGTTTGCCGCGCCGCGATGTGCCGATCGTTCTCTTCGATGCCGGCGAAGGTCTCGCCGTGCGCGCCGCCGACAAGCTCGACGCGCTCGGCTACACGAACATCGCGCTGCTCGCAGGTGGTCTCGATGGCTGGATTCGCGCGGGCGGCGAAGTCTTTCGCGATGTCAACGTGCCGAGCAAGGCCTTCGGCGAGTTCGTCGAAGCGAAGCGTCACACGCCTTCGCTTTCCGCTGAAACGCTCGACGCGCTGCAGAAGAACGGCGACGATCTCGTCGTGCTCGACGCACGCCGCTTCGACGAATATCAGACCATGAACATTCCGGGCAGCGTGAGCGTGCCCGGCGCGGAACTCGTGCTGCGCGCACGCGCGCTCGCGCCCGATCCGGCTACGCGTATCGTCGTGAATTGCGCGGGGCGCACGCGCAGCATCATAGGCGCGCAATCGCTCGTGAATGCAGGGCTGCCGAACAAGGTGGCGGCGCTGCGCAATGGGACCATCGGCTGGACGCTCGCGGGGCAGACGCTGGAACACGGCAGCAAGCGCCGTTTCGAGGATGACACGGGACGCGCGCCTCGCGATCTGCAAGCGTCACGGCAGGCCGCGTTTGCCCTTGCGCAACGTGCAGGCGTTCGACGTTCCTCGCTCGATGAAGCCGCCCGCTGGGCGCGCGATACGTCGCGCACCACGTATCGTTTCGATGTACGCACGCCAACCGAATACGAAGCCGCGCACGCGCCCGGTTTTCAGAGCGCGCCGGGCGGTCAGCTCGTGCAGGAAACGGAGATGTTCGCGCCGGTGCGCGGCGCGCGCGTCGTGCTCTTCGACGATGACGGCGTGCGCGCCAACATGACCGCCTCATGGCTCGCGCAGATGAACGTCGAAGCGTATGTCGTCGATGAAGCCGGCCCCGATGCGTTGACCGAGAGCGGCCCGTGGCGTCCCGAACGGCCCGCGCCCGCTCCCGTGCCGACCATCGCGCCGAAGGAATTGTCGGCTTTACTCGACGATCCCGCGAGCGGCGTCGTGTTGCTCGACGTTGCACCGAGCGCAAACTACGTGAAGGCGCATATCGTCGGCGCGCACTGGATTCTGCGTTCGCGCATCACGCCCGCTCACGACGATCTGCGCGACCTTCCCGATGCGAAGCGCTACGTCGTCACATGCGGCACGAGCGCGCTTGCGCCCTACGCCGCAGCTGAAATCGCGACGCTCACGAACAAGCCCGTGCATGTGCTCGAAGGCGGCAACGCCGCGTGGGTGCGCGCCGGTTTGCAGACCGAAGGCGGGGAAGCACGGCTTGCGTCGCCACGCATCGACCGGTATCGCCGTCCGTATGAAGGCGTGGGCAATGCGCGCGAAGCCATGCAGGCTTATCTCGACTGGGAATACGGCCTCGTCGCGCAACTGGAGCGCGATGGCACGCATGGGTTCTTCGTGGTGTGATGCCTGGAGAAAGGCGCGTGGTCGGTTCTCATGACGACGCGCCTTTGCGCAATGGCCGCGAGCGGCCTTTGAATCAATGGTCGGGGTTCCAGGCTGCGTTGGGTTTTGAATCGGGGGCATGCTCGTGTTCGCTCGATGAACCCGAGCCGAGGTTGGCATGACATCGTCTCGTACGTTTTCATGCGCGAGTACCGAACAGCGTACAACCCCAGCCCTCACGACCGCCGCAGAACCCGCGACAAAACCGCCTCCTCCAACTCCGCAAACCCCTCCGCCGCACGCGAGCGCGGACGCGGCAGCGCCACTTTCGTATCCAGCGTGATACGCCCTTCCTCGATCAGCACCACGCGGTCGCCAAGCGACACCGCTTCCTGCACGTCGTGCGTGACAATCAGCGCGGTGAATCGATGCTCCCGCCACAGCCGTTCGATCAACCCGTGCATTTCGATGCGCGTCAACGCATCGAGCGCACCGAGCGGTTCATCGAGCAGCAGCAAGTCCGGCCGATGCACCAGCGCCCGCGCCAGCGCCACGCGTTGCCGCTGACCGCCCGACAACTGCGAAGGCCAGTCGCGTTCGCGCTCGGAAAGGCCCACTTCGGCAAGCGTCGCGCGGGCTTCGTCACGCGCCGAACGCGGCAGGCCGAGCATCAAGTTGTCGAGCACGCTCTTCCACGGCAAAAGACGCGCGTCCTGAAACATGATGCGAACCTGCAACTCGGCATCCGGCGTAGCGGCCCGGCGTTGCAGCACGCCAGCCGTGGTCGCTTCGAGGCCGGCGATCAGCCGCAGCAGCGTGGACTTGCCGCAGCCGCTGCGTCCGACGATCGACACGAAACTGCCGCGCTCGATCGAAAAATCGAGCTTCGACAACACCGTGCGCTCGCCGAAACGCTTCTCCACGCCTTGCAGCGATACCGCGAGATCGCCCTCTGCCGCACGCACGACCGAGCCTGAACGAGGAGCATGACGCGCGATAACGCCGCGTTCGAGAGTGGGATTCACCGTGCTCATGTGCGCGCCTTGGTCTGATAAGCCGGATGCCAGCGTAGCGTGACGCGCTCGATGGCCCTTGCCGCCATGTCGGCGAGCTTGCCGAGCAGCGCGTAGAGCAGAATGCCGACGAGCACCACATCGGTCTGCAAAAACTCGCGGGCGTTCATGGTCATATAGCCAATGCCCGATTGCGCCGAAATGGTCTCGGCGACGATCAGCATTACCCACATCAGCCCGAATGCGAAGCGCACGCCGACGAGTATGGAAGGCAACGCGCCCGGCAAGATCACATGCCGATACAACGCCATGCCCGACAGCCCGTAGCTGCGCGCCATCTCAATGAGATCGCGATCCACCGAACGAATGCCGTGATACGTGTTCACGTAGATGGGAAAGAACACGCCGAGCGCAACCAGCACGAGTTTCGCTTCCTCGCCAATGCCGAACCACAGGATCAGCAACGGAATCATCGCGAGTGCAGGGATGTTGCGGATCATCTGCACAGTCGAATCGAGCGCGACTTCCGCAGGCTTGAAAAGACCCGTGGCCAGGCCGAGCACGAAGCCGGTGGCGCCGCCCATCGCAAAGCCCGCGAGTGCACGCCACGCACTGACCTTCACGTTGGCCCACATGTCGCCGGACAAGATGAGCGCCCACGCCGCCTTCACCACGGCGAGCGGTTCGGGCAGCACGCGCGAAGAGAGACCGCCCGTGCGCGCCGCCGCTTCCCATGCGACGAGAATCAGCAGCGGCACGATCCAGGGCAGCGCCTTTGCACCGATGCCGCCCAAAGCCGTTCGAGCAGATTGATTTGCCATGACG
This sequence comes from Caballeronia sp. GAWG2-1, assembly GCF_023631405.1. Lineage (NCBI taxonomy): Bacteria > Pseudomonadati > Pseudomonadota > Betaproteobacteria > Burkholderiales > Burkholderiaceae > Caballeronia > Caballeronia sp. GAWG2-1. The sequence goes on along the minus strand of NZ_JALQDD010000038.1, from coordinate 61,191 downwards.
ATACTCAGCTTTGCGCGACCTTCGGCAGTTCGGACGTGCCGATCACTTCGCCGAACGGCCCCGAGAGCGGCCCGTTCGCCGCTTCCTTTTGCTGGCGCGGCAAGAGCGGGAACACGAGTTCGGCGAACCGATACGACTCTTCCAGATGCGGATAGCCCGAGAGAATGAAGGTATCGATACCGAGTTCCGCGTACTGCTTCATGAGACCGGCGACCTGTTCCGGATTGCCGACGAGCGCCGTGCCCGCGCCGCCGCGCACGAGGCCGACGCCCGCCCACAAATGCGGATACACCTCGAGCTTATCGCGATTGCCGCCATGCAACGCGGCCATGCGGCGCTGTCCTTCCGAATCCATTTTCGCGAACGATGCCTGCGCGCGCTGAATGGTTTCATCGTCGAGCTTGCTGATGAGGCGGTCCGCGTCGGCCCAGGCTTCCTTTTCGGTTTCACGTACGATCACATGAAGGCGAATGCCGAACTTGATGCTGCGGCCTTCGGCGGCAGCGCGCTTGCGGATGTCCGCGAGCTTTTTCTCGACTTCGGCGGGCGGCTCGCCCCACGTGAGATAAGTGTCGATATGCTTGGCCGCGATCTCGTGCGCAGCCGGCGACGACCCGCCGAACCATAGCGGCGGATGCGCCTTCTGCACCGGCGGATACAGCACCTTGCCGCCTTGCGAACGCAGATGCTTGCCGTCGAAATCGATACTGCCGTTGTCGTGAGACTTTTCGAGCAGACCGCGCCAGATGCTCAGGAACTCGTCGGTGATTTCGTAGCGCGTGTCGTGGCTTTCGAAGACGCCATCGCCCGCGAGTTCGGTCGGGTCGCCGCCCGTCACCACGTTGATGAGCAAGCGCCCGTTGGAAAGCCGGTCGAACGTCGATGCCATGCGCGCCGAGAGCCCCGGCGTACTCAAGCCCGGCCGGATCGCGACGAGAAACTTGAGGCGCTTGGTGGCGGGAATCAGGCTCGAAGCCACGACCCAGGCGTCCTCGCAAGAACGGCCCGTCGGCAAGAGCACGCCTTCGTAGCCGAGCGTGTCGGCGGCGACCGCGATCTGGCGGAAGTAGTCGTAATTAGCGGCACGCGCGCCTTGCGACGTGCCGAGATAACGACTGTCGCCATGAGTTGGAATGAACCAGAAAACATTCATCGGGAGGTCTGCCTTTCGAATTCGTTGTGTCGTGAAGACGGGCGTGCGGCTACAAGAAAAAGCCCGGCGCTCGGGTCAGTCTAGCGACGCGGCGACGCTTGCCCAACCATCGATTCGCGCTAAGAATGTGCGCGAAACTGCTAACCCGAATCTGCTGAGAATTACGCGACGTTCCAGCGCGCTTCGGTGACGTCGAGCTTCTTCGGAATGAGCTTGAGGTTGCTAAACACGTCGGCGATCTGCTGCTGATATTCGAGCGTTGCAGGCGCGACGCTCTGCACGCCGTAAGCCGTCCGTTTCAGCGCGACTTCGAGAATGCCCGCATCGAGACCGACGAGGGGCGCGAGTTGCGTGGCGACGGCAGGGATGTTGTCGCGCGCCCAGCGATCGACCAGATCCAGTTCTTCGAGCACGGCACGCACGAGTTGCGGTTGCGCGGTGGCGAACTTGCGCGTGGCGAGGTAGTACTGGATGTTGCGCACGAGGTTCGTGCCATCGGTGATTTGACGTGCGTTCGCCTGCTTCTCGGCGGCGGCGAGATACGGGTCCCAGATCGCCCATGCATCGACGCTGCCTTGCACGAAGGCGGCGCGCGCATCGGCGGGGGCGAGATAGATGGGCTGGATATCCGTGTAGGCCAAACCCGCTTTCTTGAGCGCTTCCACGAGCAGATAGTGAACGTTGGAGCCTTTGTTCAGCACGACTTTCTTGCCGCGCAACTCGGCCACCGTTCGAATGGGCGAATCCTTCGGCACGACGATGGCTTCGGCGCGCGGCGCGGATGGCTCGTTGCCGACATAGACGAAATCGACGCCCGCGGCTTGCGCGAAGATCGGCGGCGTTTCACCGACGGTGCCGATATCCACCGCGCCCGCGTTGAGCCCTTCGAGCAATTGCGGACCAGCGGGAAATTCGAGCCATTGCACGGTGACGCCTTGCGCGGCAAGCCGCTTGTCGAGCGTGCCGCGTGCCTTCAACACCACGAAGTTGCCGTACTTCTGATAGCCGATGCGCAAGGTCTTGCCTGCATCGGCGGCAAAGAGGCGGCTCGACGCGAAGGCGCCTGCGCTGACGGCGGCCAGTTGCGCGAGCGCACGCCGGCGCGACAGCGAGAGAGAACGATCGGACATGCGGAGTTCCTTGGGATAGGGTCGTAAAGCCGAAGCAGACAGGCGCCAGAGCGTCTTCAGAAAAGACGTCTATAGCCATCAATCCCTACTATGCGAGACGCGCGCCAAAAGCGGAACCAAGCAAATGTCATTTGCAAATGAATACGCCGTGACGCGGCTAAGCGCACGGCGCATATAAGGCGGTGGATGCGTGTGTGCGAATAAGCTTATGCGTTATTCGCGGGGAAAAAGCGATTGCCGGGTCTTGGCAAACCGAAGTGCTCGCGCAACGTGTTGCCTTCATACGCGCGCCGGAAAATGCCACGCCGCTGCAATTCCGGCACCACCTTGTCGACGAAATCGTCGAGACCCGCGGGCAGATACGGGAACATCACATTGAAGCCGTTGCTGCCTTCCTCGGCGAGCCACTGCTCCATTTCATCGGCGATATCGTTTGCCGTGCCGATCATCTGCAAGCCCGAAAAGCCGCCCGCGCGTTGCGCCAGTTGCCGGATGGTCAGCCCTTCCGTGCGAGCCATTTCGACCACGCGTTCGCGCGCGCTCTTGCTCGCATTGGTCTCGGGAATCTCGGGCAAGGGACCATCGGGATCGAACGAGGAGACATCGTGGCCGAGCGCGATGGAAAGCGAAGCGATACCGCTTTCGTAATGCACGAAGGTATCGAGCAATGCGCGCTTCTCGCGTGCTTCCTCGCGCGAGTCGCCCACCACGACGAACGCGCCGGGAAGAATCTTCAGGTGCTCGCGCGGGCGGCCGAGTGCATCGAGCCGGCTCTTTACATCCGCAAAAAAGCGCTTGCCCGCGGCCAGATTCGGTTGCGAGGTGAAGACCGCGTCGGCGGTTTCGGCCGCGAGCTGCTTGCCCGCTTCCGATGATCCGGCCTGCACGACGATCGGCCAGCCTTGCACCGGCCGCGCGATGTTCAACGGGCCGCGCACCGACAGATATTCGCCCTTGTGACCGAGCACGTGAAGTTTGGCGGGATCGAAGAAGAGGCCGCTTTCGGTATCGCGCACGAACGCGTCGTCGGCCCAGCTGTCCCACAGGCCCGTGACGACATCGTAGAACTCGCGCGCGCGGCGATAGCGCTCGTCGTGCTCCATGTGATCCTCGCGGCCGAAGTTCAATGCGGCATCCGGGTTCGACGTGGTCACGAGGTTCCATCCGGCGCGTCCGTCGCTCAAGTGATCGAGCGAGGCAAAGCGCCGCGCGATGTGATACGGCTCGTCGAATGTCGTCGATGCCGTCGCGACCAGCCCGATCTTCTCCGTCACCGAAGCCAGCGCGGAAAGCAGCGTGAACGGCTCGAAGGATGTCGCGGTGTGGCTGCGTTTGAGCGCGTCCACGGGCATGTTGAGCACGGCGAGGTGGTCGGCCATGAAGAATGCGTCGAAACAGGCGCTCTCAAGCTTTTGCACGAACTGCTTGAGATGGCGGAAATTGAAGTTGGCATCCGCATACGCGCCGGGAAAACGCCACGCGCCGGTATGCAGGCTCACCGGCCGCATGAATGCGCCGAGATGCAGTTGTCGGGAAAGGGTCATGTGAAATCGGTTCGAGTCCAGGTCAGCGCTTACGTTACTTCAGGCATGCAAACGTTGCTTGGATCGACGATGAACCGACGCGCCGGAATCGTGGCGCGTCGATGCGGATGCGGATTTAGTGCGGCGGAAGATCGGCAGGCGACTGAAATAGATCGACCGTATAGCCCATGTTGAAGTAGCCCGCGCGCGCATAAAGCGCGATGTGTTCGAGCCGGTCGGCGCGCGTGCTTTCGTCGTCGGGCAGCTCGATTACGCTCATGGCATTGCAGCCGCATGCGGCGCGGGCACGTTCCAGCGACCGCAATTGCCAGCGCTCACGCATGCGTCCGGCGGGCGCGTAGATGGCTTGGAGATAGTGCGACAGGAACTGCGGCATGGCTCATCCCCTTCAAATGGTGAATGAATCAAATCTAGGCCGCCCGCAACGCTTTCACAAACAAGGTTTTCTGCAAAGCAATACACCGCCTGCATGCCTTATATAGCGCTCAAACCGCCCGTCACGGCAAACGAAAAGGCGCTATATCGATAGCGCTCGATATTATTTGTCGCGAGGCGCTGCCGCCTCTAGCATCACGTCTCTCCCAACTTATCAGCTTTTGCCCCATGAAAATAAAGTCGCCGATAAAAACCGCGCTGTTTTCCCTGCTGCTTGCATGCGGCGTGATGAGCGCCGCACCGTCGTTCGCGGCAAATCAGACGGTGCGCGTGGGCATCATGTCGGGCGAGGACGAGGATGTCTGGCGCACGGTGGCGGCCAACGCAGCCAAACAGGGCCTGACGGTGAAGGTCACCACTTTCGCGGATTACACCCAGCCGAACGAAGCGCTCGCGCAACACGATCTCGACGCCAACTCGTTCCAGCACAAGCCTTATCTCGATGCGCAGATTCAGGCGCGCCATTACGACATCGTGCCGGTCGGCTTCACTTACGTGCAGCCTATCGGGCTTTATTCGCGCAAGGTGAAGTCGGTCGCCGCGCTGCCGCAGAACGCAACCATAGCCGTGCCGAATGATCCGAGCAATGAAGGCCGTGCGCTCTTGCTGCTGCAGGCGAACGGCGTCATCAAGCTGCGCGACAACGTCGGGTTGCTGCCGACGGCGCGTGACATTGCCGACAATCCGAAGCATGTCCAGATCAAGGAACTCGATGCGGGTATCGTCGGCCGCGCGATCGGCGACGTGGACGCTGCCGTGGTGAACACCGACTGGGCCATCAAAGCGGGCATCCAGATTCCGCAGGAACGCATTGCGCAGGAGAAAGTGCCGGGCAATCCGTATCGCAACTTTCTGGCGGTGAACGCGAAAGATGCACAGGCGCCGTGGGTCAAGACGCTGCAGACGAGTTATCAGCAGGCCAACGTCGCCGCGACGATCCTGAAGGTGTATCACGGTGCGACCTTGCCAGCATGGGACGGCGCGCCGCAGAAGTAACGCGCGTGTGATGTAAGCGCCGACGCCCGGCATGACCGGGCGTTGATCGTTTGAGCGCTGTTTAACTCGCCTAAACCGCCTCTTCCACTCGATACCCCGCCGGCACATCGAGCCCGAGATGCCCGCGCAAGGTAGTCCCTTCGTAAGCGCGTCGGAAGATTCCGCGCTTTTGCAGAATGGGCACGACGCCATCGACGAAGGCTTCGAGCCCGCCCGGCAACGCGTCGGGCATGAGGTTGAAGCCATCGGCGGCGCCGTCTTCGAACCAGTGCGCGATGTCCTCGGCAACCTGTTCGGGCGTCCCGACAATCACGCGATGCCCGCCGCCGCCCGCCAGCGCGCGGATGAGTTCGCGCACCGTATAGCCATGCGCGCGCGCCTGCGCGATGGTCGCGTGAAAGAACGTGTGATTACCGTTGCCGTTGTTGGGCAGCGTGAGATTCTCGGGAAGATGCTCGTCGAGCGAGAGCGAATCGGCGGGAATGCCGAGCGTGCCGGCAATCCGGTTCAGGCTGTAGCGCCATGGAATGAGATCGACGAGTTCATCGCGACGGCGGATGGCTTCGGCCTGCGTCGCGCCGATGATCGTCGTGAGACCTGCGAGCACTTTCACCGCATGCGGCCCGCGTCCGTAGCGCGCCGCACGCACGTTCAGATCCTCGCGATACGCCTTCGATTCGTCGAATGATTGCGACGCCGAGAACACCGCTTCCGCATGACGCGCCGCGAGATCACGCCCGTCGCCGGATGCGCCCGCCTGCACGAGCACCGGATGCCCTTGCTTCGAGCGCGGCAGATTGAGCGCGCCTTGCACCGCGAAGAAGCGTCCGCGATGCGCGGCGGGATGCAGCTTGCCGAGATCGACGAACTGGCCGGTCGCTTTGTCGGCAACGAGCGCATCGTCCTCCCAGCTATTCCACAACGTCTTCACGAGCGTGGCGAACTCTTCCGCGCGCGCATAGCGTTCGGCGTGATCCGGGACGGCTTCCAGCCCGAAGTTGCGTGCCGAAGGCAGATCGGCCGTCGTTACCATGTTCCAGCCCGCGCGGCCGCCGCTGATCAGATCGAGCGTGGCGAAGCGCCGCGCAAGGTTGAACGGCTCGTTGTAACTCGTGGATGCCGTCGCGATCAGCCCGATATGCTTCGTCGCGGCCGCGACGCTCGCGAGCAGCAGCGTGGGTTCGAGCGCCGTGATCGGGCGCATGTCGAGTTGGTCGGTGATCGCGGCGCTATCGGCGAGGAAGATCGCGTCGAGACAGCCACGCTCCGCGATCTGCGCGAGACTCACGTAATGATCGATATCGATGAAGGCGTGCGGATCGGCGTCGGCCAGACGCCATGCGGAAGGCACGAAGCCGGAATGAAGCGCATTGATGTTCAGATGCAACTGGCGCGGGGCTTCGCCGCTCATGGGTGACACTCCGGGAAAAGTCGGACCTTCGATTGTCCGATGCGAACCGGGTGCCGCGCCACGAACGATTTCGTGGATTCATATTCGCTGGGGCGCTAAGGGACTAGCGGCATTTATCGATAGCTCGCGCCGACGTGCGGCGCTTGCAGATAGGCGCCGTTGCCAAACAGCTTCTCGCGCAGGGTGCCTTCTGCATATTCGGTCTTGTATGCACCGCGCCTTTGCAGCTCGGGCACGAGATATTGGACGATATCGTGGAACGTGCGCGGCGACTCTACCCACGCGAGATTGAAGCCGTCGATATCCGTTTCTTCCACGAGCGCCTGCAATTCGTCGGCAACCTGAGCCGCATCGCCGACCACGACCGCGCCGCGTCCGCCGATCGTCACGAATTCCACCGCATCGCGCACGGTCCACACGCGTTCCGGGTCCAGCTTGCTGAACGATGCAAGTGCGGACTGGCCGGCATCGGTATCGACGTAAGCGAGGGTATCGTCGGGCTTATAGCGCGAAAGATCGATGCCCGTCCAGCCGGATAACAACGCCAGGGCACCTTCGTAACTCGCGCGCGCCTGATACGCGGCATAGCGTGCCTGCGCGCGTTCGGCGGTTTCATCGACGATCACGGTCAGCATGGCGAACAGCAATGCGCTGTCCGGTGCGCGGCCCGCCTCCGCGAGCGCGGTGCGGATGGACTGCGCCGACTTGCGCAAGCCATTGCGCGTGGGCGCGCCAAGAAAGATGCATTCCGCATGCTTGGCCGCGAATGCCGTGCCGCGCGTCGATCCGCCCGCCTGGAACAGAAGCGGCGTGCGCTGCGGCGAAGGCTCGCACTGGAAAATACCTTCGCTTTCGAAGTAGCGGCCCTTGTGTGTGATCTTGCGCACGCGCGCGGGGTCGGCGTAGATGCCGCGTTCGGCATCGCGCAGCAATGCGCCTTCTTGCCAGCTTCCTTCCCAAAGTTTGTAGCAGACTTCGAGAAACTCATCGGCGCGATCGTAGCGTTCGTCATGGGCGCGCAGTTCCGTCTGCCCGAGACTCAACGCGCCGCTTTGCAGATACGACGTCACCACGTTCCATGCGACGCGTCCCCGGCTCAACTGATCGAGCGTGGTGAAGCGCCGCGCCAGCAGATACGGCGCTTCATAAGCCACCGATACCGTCACGCCGAAGCCCAGGTGCTTGGTCGCGTGCGCCATCAAGGGAATCAGCGGCACGGGGTCGTTCATCGGCACCTGGGCGGCGGTGCGCAACGCGGCGGCGGGACTGTCGCCGTAGACATCGTAGATGCCGGTGACATCGCCGAGAAAGAGGCCGTCGAAAAAGCCCTCTTCCAGCACCTTTGCAAGCTCGACCCAATAGCGGGTGTCGAGATAGCCGATTGAATCGTCTGCAGGCGCTGTCCACTGACCGGGCGCGAGATGCCCCACGCAATTCATCATGAAGGCATTGAACCGGATCTGGCGAGGCATAATCGACTTGGCTGGACGCGTGAAAACCCTCGAGTCTAGTCATTTGATCGCGCTTGGAGAAAGGCCGTATCGTCATGCGCTTATTACCGTCGGAAGAATATGCAAAGCGTGGATGCATCTATAAGCGGCATCCATGAGGCTGGCGCGCCGTCTTGCTCCGACGAACCCGCGCATTTCAGATTCGCACGCTATTTGTCTTCCCGCCCGCGCGCCAGCGGCATGTCGCCCTTTCGCTATACATACGTATAAATGCCGAAGGTGTTTGCAGAAGCCATGATGTCGTCAGATTGACACCGGCCCGTCAGGCGTTTCCAAGAAGCGAACGCCCCGGCCCGATGACGTGGCCCGTGATTCGCCATGCGCGGATCACGGTTCGATCAACCGCGCCAAGGTCCGCCGGGCTAGCGCGCAGCCTTGGTGGATGCTCCGATGAATCTCGACGCTCTCGACCTTTCGCGCCTTCAGTTCGCCTTCACGGTCTCGTTTCACATCATCTTTCCGGCATTGAGCATCGGGCTTGCGAGTTTCATCGCCGTGCTCGAAGGCTGCTATCTCAAGACCGGCAAGCCGCATTACAAGGTGCTTTGTCTCTACTGGTCGCGCATCTTTGCCGTGGGCTTCGGCATGGGCGTGGTGTCGGGCGTGGTCATGGCCTATGAGTTCGGCACTAACTGGTCGGGCTTCGCACGCTTTGCCGGACCCATCACCGGTCCCTTGCTCACCTACGAAGTCATGACCGCCTTCTTTCTCGAAGCGGGCTTTCTCGGCATCATGCTGTTCGGCTGGGAGAAGGTCGGCCCGAAAGCGCATTTCGGCGCGACGATCATGGTGGCGATCGGCACGCTGATCTCCACGTTCTGGATTCTCTCGTCCAATAGCTGGATGCAGACGCCGCAAGGCTTCAGGATCGAGAACGGACACGTGGTTCCGGTCGACTGGTTCGCCATCGTGTTCAACCCGTCGTTCCCGTATCGGCTCGCGCATATGACGCTTGCGGCGTTCATCGTCGCCGCGCTCGTGGTTCTGGCAACGGGCGCATGGCATCTGCTGCGCGGCAGGCGCGACGCGGAAACGCGAACCATGGTGTCGATGGCGCTCTGGCTGCTGCTCGTGCTCGCGCCGGTTCAGGCGCTCGTGGGCGACCAGCACGGTCTCAACACGCGGCGCTATCAGCCTGCGAAGATCGCGGCGATAGAAGGCCTTTGGCAAACCGAGAAAGGCGGCACGGCGCTCAATCTCATCGGCTTTCCCGATATGAACGCGGAAGTCACGCGTCACGCGATCCAGATCCCGCATCTCGGCAGCTTGATTCTCACGCATAGCTGGGACGGCGAGATTCGCGGGCTCAAGGACTTTCCCAAAGCGGACCGGCCGAATTCGTCGCTGATCTTCTGGACCTTCCGCGTGATGGCCGGTCTCGGCATGCTGATGATTCTCGTCGCCGTGACGGGTAATCTGCTCAGGCGCGGCGGACGCTTATTCGAAGCGCGCTGGTTCCAGTGGACCGCCGTCCTGATGGGCCCGACTGGTTTCATCTCGCTGCTCGCCGGATGGATCACGACGGAAGCGGGCCGCCAGCCCTGGGTGGTCTATGGCGTGTTGCGCACCTCCGATGCAGTCTCGCCCATCACACAGGCTTCCGCCGGGCTTTCCCTGCTGCTGTTCGTGCTGGTGTATTGCCTCGTCTTCGGCATCGGGCTCTACTACATCTTCCGCATGATCGGCCAGGGACCGCAAGGAACGCCGCCGCTGCCTGCCGACGCCACGCGCGATCCCACCGAAGCCACGGGCCGCCGCCCCTTCTCCGCCGTCTCGCGCTAACCGTGCGGCACGCCAAATCACGTGAGGTGACGACATGGATCTGACAATCGTTTGGGCGGCGATCATCGCCGCAGGCATCTTCATCTACGTGGCGCTCGATGGCTTCGACCTCGGCGTCGGCATGATCTTCCCGTTCTTTCCCGACGATGCCGAACGCGACCTGATGATGCACAGCATCGCGCCGATATGGGATGGCAACGAAACCTGGCTCGTGCTCGGCGGCGCCGCGTTGTTCGCGGCCTTTCCGCTTGCGTATTCGATCGCGCTGTCGGGGCTTTACCTGCCGATCATCTTCATGCTGGTATGTCTGATCTTTCGGGGCGTGAGCTTCGAAGTGCGCGCCAAGGCAACGCGCACGAAAAATATCTGGAACCTGTTCTTCATCTGCGGCTCGGCTGGCGCGAGCTTTTTTCAGGGCGTGATTCTCGGTGCCTATCTGCACGGCATACCCGTGAGCCAGAACGCATTCTCGGGCGACCCGTTCTTCTGGATCGCACCTTTTCCGTTTCTCACAGGGCTTGGTCTCACATGCACTTATGCGCTGCTGGGCGCGGGTTATCTCGTCCTCAAGACGGATGGCGATCTGCAACGACGCATGCGCGCGCTCATCCTTCCGCTCACGGCCGTGCTGCTTGCGTTCATCGCGGTCGTATCCGTGTGGACGCCGCTCACCGATGCGCGCATCGCCGAACGCTGGTTTCATTCGTCGTTTCATCTTTGGCTGTATTTGGTGCCGGTCGCGGTGGTGCTGACGGCGGTCGCCATGTACTTCGCGATCAAACGCGAGTCAGAGGCCGGTCCGCTCGCTATCGCGCTGCTGCTCGTGTTCCTGGGATATATCGGGCTGCTCTTGAGCGTGTGGCCTTATGCGTTGCCCGGCAGCGTGACCTTATGGGAGGCGGCATCGCCGGAAACGAGTCAGGCGTTCACGCTCGTGGGTGCGGTCATCATCATCCCGATCATTCTGGCTTATACGACGGTGGGCTACTGGGTGTTCCGGGGCAAAGTGAAGCCCGGCTCGGCTTATCACTAATCTCGCGCGGAGGATGACGCTTATGAAACCGAGCCCGGCACTCCGCCGCTTTCTCTGGTTCGTGCTGCTCTGGTGCGTGGGTGTGGCGGGTACCGCGCTCATTACTTACCCGTTCCACTATCTGGCCGTCAAGGCGATGGGGCATTGACCGAGGCGACGTTCTCGCGCAAAGAGCATCGACAAAACGTCCACACGCAGGCGTATTCGCGTTGCCAAAGCGGCGATCCGGGTTGCGATGCATGCCGGGCGTCTGGATTGCTGGCATGAGGAGATTGCCGCCAAAATCTCCACGCCATCGCCATGACTACCTTGCGCCTGATTCTCGGCGACCAGTTGAACACCGCGCATAGCTGGTTCGTCGAGCCCGACGCCACCGTGCATTACGTCATGATGGAGGTGCGGCAGGAGACGGATTACGTGCTGCATCACGCGCAGAAGATCATCGCCATCTTCGCGGCGATGCGCCGTTTCGCGGACGGTTTGCGTGAGGCTGGACATCGCGTTCACTATCTGAAGATCGACGATACGGCCAACGAGCACTCCGTTCCCGCGAATCTGGACGCGTTGATTGCGTCGCAGGGAATCGATCGCTTCGAGTATCAGGCACCCGACGAATGGCGGCTCGATCATCAGCTCGACGCTTATGCGAAGGCGCTGCCGATCGCCACGCAAATGGCCGACAGCGAACACTTCTTCACCGGGCGCCACGAAACGAAGCAGTTCTTCGACATCCACGGCAAAGGACAATGGCTGATGGAGCGGTTCTATCGGCATATGCGTACCCAGCATGGCGTGCTGATGGAAACGGAGCATCGGCCAGCAGGCGGCCAGTGGAATTACGATCACGACAATCGCCGCGCATGGCATGGCGAACCGCCGCCGCCCGAAGACCCTCGGCCGGTACATGACCATTCGAAGCTATGGCGCGATATCGTCGCCGCAGGCGTGAACAGCTTCGGCAATCCGCAGGCCGCGCGTATTCGCTGGCCGCTCGATCGTGCAGAAGCGCTCCAGCATCTCGCGCGCTTCATCGAGGAAGCCTTGCCTAACTTCGGCGCATGGCAGGACGCAATGAGCACGCACGAGCCGCGTCTCTTCCACTCGCAGCTTTCGTTCGCGCTCAACACGAAGATGCTCAACCCGCGCGAAGTGGTCGAAGCGGCTGAAGAGGCGTATCGCGCGCACCGTGCCGAATTGCCTTCGGTGGAAGGCTTCATTCGGCAGATCATCGGCTGGCGCGAATACATTCGCGGCGTGTACTGGGCGCAGATGCCGCGCTACGCAAGCAAGAACGTGTTCCGTCACAAGCGCGCGCTGCCGCAGTGGTTCTGGTCCGGCGACACTCGCATGCGTTGCCTGAAGCATGCGGTCGGCCAGTCGCTCGAAGAGGCGCACGCGCATCATATTCAACGGCTGATGATCATCGGCAATTTTGCGTTGCTCGCGGGTCTCTCCGTCCCCGAAGTCTGTGCGTGGTATCTCGGCGTTTATATCGATGCCTTCGAATGGGTCGAGTTACCCAACACGCTAGGCATGAGCCAGTTTGCCGACGGCGGCTTGATGGCGAGCAAACCTTATGTTTCGAGCGCCGCGTACATCGACCGCATGAGCGACTACTGTAAAGGCTGCGCATACGACAGAAAAGGCCGCAACGGAGAAGACGCTTGTCCCTTCAACGCGCTCTACTGGGACTTTCTCGCGCGCAACGAGGCGACGCTCGGGCGTAATCATCGGCTTACGATGATCTACAAGCAGTTGAGCCGGATGCCCGATGAAGAACGCGCGGCCATAGCCACGAAAGCGCGTGCGCTGAAGGCGAATCTGGATTCGCTATGATGGCCCGCACGGTGTAACGTTGGCTGGCACGCAGCGCTTGAGAACTGGACTTCACTGGAGACATGACATGAAGCACTTGCCGAGATTCCGGCCTCTGATTTGCGCGACGGCCATCCTGCTCACCGGTTGCGCCACCAGCATGCAGAACGGCACGACGCATCTTAGCCCTGCACAGTGCCGCGATCTGACCGCGCTCAAGAACAATGCGCCGATCACATCCGAGCGTAATCGCAGCGAATTGGCGGCGCTGGAAACAGCGGGCTATCACCCGTCCATGTTTTTCGATCCGTATTACCCCGACGATCTGCAAGCGGCGCAACGTCAGGTGGATCGTTGGTATCAGGTGGAATGTCAGTCGATGCCGCCAAGCTGAAGCGCCGCGTGCCGACTCGGGACGAGGGAACGCGCCCGATATAATCAGGTTTTGACAAACGAGGATCTCGCATGAAATTCGTCATTGCTTTGCTTGCTGCTTCGACTCTTGCATCGACTGCATTCGCTGCAAACCCGGTCGACAAGTTGCCGTCGGGTGTCGTCGTCGAACACATCAAGCAAGGAACGGGACCGCAACCTACCGCCGACGACGTCGTGCGCGTGAACTATCGCGGCACGCTCGCGAACGGCACCGAATTCGACGCGTCGGACAAGCACGGCGGCCCGGCCAGCTTCCCGCTCGGTCGCGTGATTCCCTGCTGGACGCAAGGCGTGCAGAAGATGAAAGTCGGCGGCAAGGCCAAGCTGACGTGCCCGGCAGCGACCGCTTACGGCGAACGCGGTATAGGCTCGATTCCGCCGAACAGCGATCTCACGTTCGAGATCGAGTTGCTTGGCATCGGAAAGTAAGCCGTTACCAGGATCGCTCAAAGGCATGCTGCCTTGCCCGGAAGTTGTCCGGCAAGGCAGCATGCAAGGGCGCTCGCCGCACCGGTCAATCAGGCAGCCGCTTCACGCAACGGCGCCGGCGGAACAACCGTTTCGACACGACCGGTCTTTACGTCATAGACCAAACCCGACACCACAAGATCATCCGGCAGCGTCGTATTGGCCTTGAGCGCCGCGACGTCCAGCGCGACTGCCTGGTAGGGCTCGGTAATGGCAAGGGCATCGAGCGCGGAAGGCTCGACATCGAGATACTGCGCAAGCAGCGCAGGCGCATGCCGATGGCATCCGATGATTCCGCAATCCGTATGCTGAAGCACCACGAGGTTGCGCCCGCCATTCGGGCGTCCGGCCGCACGCGCCACGACGCTCAGCACGGCCAGCGTTTCGAGCAATGATCGATTGAGACGCCCGCCCACGTTGCGAATCACCGCCGCTTCGCCTTGTTCCAGCCCAAGCACGGCGGCAGGATCGACACGCGGATCCACACAGCCAACGACAATCGTCCCCAGCGACGGCAGCATCTTCAGTTCAGGCTCGAACCGCGTTTGAACGAAGTGCGCGTTACGTTCCGCGATGAGATGGTTGAAGTCCATGTCCTTTCTCCTGGCGATCAGGGCAAATAGCCCGATGGTTGTATTCGGTGCGCGGCGCCCGCTCGAGACATACTTTTAGACCAAGCCTTCGCGGCTTTAAAGGACCGCCACTATCTGCTCGGCTGCGGCCCGGGCGATTTGCGACGCAATGTTCGTCGTCTCACTCGATGCGAGCGGATGCGGAAATCGCTTGTACCTTAACGTTCCGCGCCGTTACGATCCATGTCGTAGTTGCCACCATTCAGGACATCACACGGCGGGACTAACCATGCATCGGATCGGTTTCATCGTGCCGCAAAGGTTTCAGATGATGAGTCTTGCGGCCTTGACGGCGTTCGAACTGGCGAACCTTCCGCCGACCGGCCCGTACTACGACATTCGTCTGTTGTCCGAACACGGTGGCTTGATCGAGTCGTCGGGTGGCATGACGCTTTCGACGGAGGCTTTCGACGACCCGGCTTTCGACACTGTCATCGTCGGGTCGATCACCGAACTCAAAATGCCTTCATTCGATGCGAATCTGATCGCGTTCGTGCAAGCGGCGGCCAAGGCATCGAGACGGATTGCTTCCATTTGCAGCGGCGCTTTCGTGCTCGCCGAAGCAGGACTGTTGGACGGACGGCGCGCGACCATGCACTGGGCGCATGCACCCGAATTCAGGGCGCGTTTTCCGGACGTGACGACGGACGAGGACCGGATCTTCATCAACGATGGCCCGGTCTGGACCTCGGCCGGCATGACCGCCGGCATCGATCTCATTCTGGCGCTGATCGACAATGACCTCGGCCCGGATGCCGCGAAGCTCGTCGCCCGGCTTCTCGTGATGCATCAGCGTCGGCTCGGCGGGCAGAAGCAGCATTCCGCGTTGCTTGAGATGACGCCTAGGTCCGATCGTATCGAGTTGGTCGTCGCGCACATTCGCCGCAATCTGCGCAATCCACTCACGGTCGAGGAACTCGCGGCGGTGGCGAACCTTAGCCCGAGGCAATTCAGCCGAGCGTTCATGGCCGAAACGGGTCAGTCGCCGGCCAAGGCCGTTGAACAGATTCGGCTGGAAGCCGCGAGATTCATGATCGAGCAAGGGCGTCACACGATCAACGTGGTCGCCGATGAAACCGGCTTCGCCGACCGCGAACGCATGCGTCGCGCGTTCTTGCGGACCTTTGGCGTACCCGCCGATGTGCTGCGCAGGAACGCACGCAGCGAACTGCGTTGAAAACTAGCTGATCGTCGCTTGTGAATGACCGTTCTTTTCATGCAGGCATCGCATTGCTCGACTAATAGCAGCGACATGTGCTTTTATGTTGCGTCGCAACATTTATCGGCCTATCATGGGCCTGTGCATTGCTCGCGGTTCCACTAGCCGCGCTCGCATCGTCAAGTTGCAGTCGACAATCGACAATCGTCAGTAGGCCATCCGCCTAGTTTCCACTATCAAAGGAGCGCCTACATGGCCGCATCTACGTCCGCTTCCCCCCTTCGCGACCTCTCGACCAGCTGGCTCGAAACGCTCTCCGACGCAAGCGAGATGTTCCGCGCGACCTCGCAGGTGGTGGGACATCGCACGGTCCGCATGGCAATGGCGGGACCGTTGCCGAGCGAGCGCGATCAAACCGAATTCAGTTTGATGAGCACCGAAAAGAAAGAAGCCGCGACGGAAGCGTTGCAAGCGCTCGGCTCCGGCTGTCTCAGCCTCGCCATCACGCTCGCCGCCGACACGACGCGGCTCATCTGGGAAGCCTCTTCCGCGACTATCGCGCTGGCATCCAGCCAGACTGCGTCACAATGGCTGGAGCGGCAGGCCGTTTTGCTTGGCGTCGTCAATAATGCGCCGATCAATCCGCTGCGTCTGGCCAATTCGGCCACGCACGTGATCCAGGAAACGCTTGCTCCCATTCACGACCGCGCGACAGCCAATGCCAAACGGCTAGGTGCCTTGTGAGCACCGCGACTGTCCCGCTACGGCGCCGACGTGCCGCCGCGCGCCAGTCGAAAAGCGGCGAAGCGAAGGCAGATATCGTGGTGAACCTTCAGGGCGTATCGGAAACGATGCTGTGGACGCTGTATGACCGCGCGTGCGAGGCCAGACGGCCGAACCCCGTGTTGTCCGATCCCGAGAGTTCCAGAATCTGCGCTGCGATCGATTACGACTTCGCGGGACGCTTCGGTGTCCCGGACGGCTCGTTCGCGGCACGCGCCGCCGAAATCGATCATCTGGTCTTGCGCTGGCTCGAAGATCATCCGAATGGCGTTGTCGCTTCGCTGGGCGAAGGCCTTGAAACTCAGGCACACCGTGTCGATAACGGCCGCATGAAGTGGCTCACCGTCGACCTTCCCGCTGCCATCGCGTTTCGGGAGAATTTTTTGCAGCCATCGAAGCGCTTTCGTCACATTTCGGCGAGCGCGCTCGATCCGCTGTGGGCAAAAGAGATCGATTCGGACGGCGATGTGCTGGTCGTCGCTCAAGGCTTGCTGATGTACCTCGACCCGGCGGCGGTGAAGCGCCTGTTCAACGATATCGCCGCGCGCTTTCCCAAAGCCCAGATGATCTTCGATGTCATACCGCAATGGTTTTCGTCGCTGACCATGTGGGGTGTGATGAAAACGCCGTACTATCGCTTACCGCCAATGCCGTGGGGCATCGATACCAACGACATCGAAGCTTGTCTGCGCGCGTGGTCACCGGGCATCGAATCGGTGAGCTTGCTCGAATACCGCGCGCCGCGTGGCTGGCCGAGGCTCGCGGACAACTTGATCCGCATGCATCCGGGCAGCGAAAAGTATCTGCCGTGTCTGGTGCATGTGACGCTGGGCCGGTAGGATTATTTCACTTTCGCTTTGCTTCTGCGTGCAAGTCGCGGGGCGCATGACTCGACACCTGAGTCGTTTGCCAGTTCCAAACGCCTTCCCAGGCAACCATCTTCCGTCTACCGATACTTCCTGTGCGCGTCTCCACGGGTGCTGTCGCAGTCCGTGCTGGCAATCGAACGAACCTCCCCCGCTCGTCTACCGCTTGGCCTGCAAGCCACGCAAGCCCTACCGCAAGTCCTACGCGTTCCCCATCGAAACCGCCTTTTTTGACATTCGGAACGATTCATGCTGATTGTTAAGGATCACCGAGGGTCGTGGTCAGGGGATGTCTCCTGACGCGGTGATTTCGCCGGGCAGAGAGTCGACAGACCCGCCATTGCGCGCCGCCCGTGGCAGGCCCGTCGCGGGTGCTTTTTGGCTTTTGCCGAATACCTCGGGCGCCTTGCCATTGCGCTTGCAACAGACCTTCAACTGGAATCAAGGGACGACATGAACTACAAACCCATGCCTTCGGGTAATGCAGAGCAGCACCCCGCCGATAAAACCGATTCGCTGACTGACGACGAAGTCCAGGAAAAACTGGATAACGGCGACAGTGAGAAGATCGACTCGGTGCTCGACGATCTGGATGTCACGGACAGCCCGGAGCACAAGGATCAGGCAGACAAGCCGGCTACCTAAAATACGACGTCGTAGAGCACGAGAGGCGCTCATTGAAACGCGGGCACTCGATGTCGCGAATCGCGCGGCGCTTGAGCGTTGCCGAGGGTAAAGCACGGACCAAGCCGAAAAGCGAGCGCAAACCGCTTGGCGGCAGCTTTGTCTTCGTGGCGGTGAGGCTTCGATGGCGTATCGAACCATCATTCGCCCCCGGTGCTCAACCAGCTCGTGCAAATAATCCCTCGCAGCCGGCGCAGAGCGCGCAAACTGCGTGTCTGCGGAAACGTTCTGCGAGCAGCGATCATGCACTCACCCATACATGGCCCACGACCTTTCGTCGAACAGAACCGGGGACTCGACCCGCGCCGGGACGATCTGTTCTTCGCGGCCGCCACCACCACGCGCACGCCCATGCTGGTGGCGGACGCGCGCCTTCCCGACTACCCGATCATTTTTGCCAACGATGCCTTTCGCAAGCTCACGGGTTACACCGACGCCGAGATCTACGGCCGCAATTGCAGGTTTCTGCAAGGTCCGGACACCGACCTGACGGCGCTTGCCGATCTCCGCGTCGCGCTGAAAGAAGGCAGAGAGTTTGCCGCCGAAATCCTGAATTATCGAAAGGACAAGACGACATTTTGGAACGAGCTTTTCATTGCGCCCATCTTCACCGAAGAGAACGAACTCGTGTACTTCTTCGCGTCCCAGGTCGATGTGAGCCGCAGGCACGAAGCCGAAGAAGGTCTGCATCAGGCGCGGAAAATGGAAGCGCTCGGTCAACTGGCCGGCGGCGTGGCGCACGATTTCAATAACCTGCTGCAAGTCATGGTCGGTTATGTCGATCTGCTCGACCTCAGCGTCAAGACCGATGCACGCGACGAAACCATCCTGAAGAACATCGCCAAGATTCGCGGCGCGGTCAAAACGGCGTCGTCGCTCACACAGCAAATGCTGTTGTTCGCGCGCAAGCAGGTGCTGGTCGGGCGCACGGTGAACCTGAACGGCATCTGCGACGACTTGTTGGAACTCGCGCGTCACACGCTCGGCGACACCATTTCAATCCGCACGGAATTTGCCAGTGACTTGCGCAATTGCCAACTGGACGTCGGGCAACTCGAAATGGCCATGCTCAATATCATCCTGAATGCGCGCGACGCATTGAGCGGCCAAACCGACGCGCAAGTGCTCCTGCGCACGGATAACTTCGAACTGACGAAGGCCAATTCAACAGGCCTCGTCGATCTACCCGAAGGACGCTACGTCACGCTATCCATCACCGACAACGGCACGGGCATGACGCCGGAAGTCGCCGGCAAGGTGCTGACGCCGTTCTTTACCACCAAGGGCCGTGGCAAGGGCACGGGGCTTGGCTTGAGCATGGTGGCTTCGTTCGCGCGTCAGACAGGCGGCGCGCTCACCATATCGTCCGATTACGGCGTCGGCTCGACGCTCACGTTCTATTTCCCCTCGGTGGATGTGGCCGAGGAGGCGTCGCAAGATACCTCGCACGTGATCAGCCAAAGGGGAACCGAGAAAGTACTGATCGTGGATGACCGGCGCGACGTGGGCGAAGTCGCGCAAGCCATGCTCGACGAAATGGGCTATTCGACGAAGCTCGCGCTCAACGCAGCGGACGCGCTCGCCATTCTCGCATCCGACGAAGCATTCGATTTGCTCTTCACGGACTTCGTGATGCCGGGTGCGTTGACCGGCGCGGGGCTCGCGCGCGAAGCCAAGCGTCTGAAGCCCGAACTGCGTGTACTGGTGGCGACGGGCTACGCCGAAACCATCGAGGATATCGCCGATGCAAATGGCGTGCGCTTCAAGGTCATCCACAAGCCTTATCGTCAGGCCGATCTTGCACGCGAAGTACGCCTGGTGCTGGACGACCCGCGCTGGCGATAACGGCGCCGTGCCTATCCGCTAAAACCGTTCGATCCTGCACGACCTCCCCCGCTTCAGATGCGACGCTCACGTCATGGCAGCAACGCTATCAACGTCCGGGAGTCGTCATGGCAGATCATCGGAAAGTGCAAGGCATCGAGCTCTACGACAGCCCGGCAGGCGGCTGGGGCGCGCTCAACGCCACCGCGCGCGCCGTGCGGCAGCAAATGGACGCCTTCAAGGCGCCGCTCACGCTCTTGCGCACCAATCAGCCCGACGGCTTCGACTGCCCCGGCTGCGCGTGGCCGGATAAAGAGCATCGCTCGACATTCCAGTTCTGCGAGAACGGCGCCAAGGCCGTGACTTGGGAAGCCACCAAGAAGCGCGTCCCGCCTGAATTCTTCGCCAGACACACCGTCACGTCTTTGCTCGAATGGTCCGACTACGACCTCGAAAACGAAGGCCGCCTGACGCATCCGATGGCCTACAACAAGACCACGGACAAATACGAGGCCATCGAATGGGACGCCGCGTTCAGGCGCATCGGCGAAGTCATGCGTTCGCTCGCCTCGCCGGATGAAGCCGAGTTCTACACGTCGGGGCGCGCATCGAACGAAGCCGCCTTCCTGTACCAGCTTTTCGCACGCGAATACGGCAGCAACAACTTCCCCGACTGCTCGAACATGTGCCACGAAGCGACGAGCGTCGGCTTGCCGCAATCGATCGGCATCGGCAAGGGAACGGTCTCGCTCGAAGACTTCGATCATTGCGAACTGCTCATCGCGATGGGACACAATCCCGGCACGAACCATCCTCGCATGATGGGCACGCTGTGGGAAATGGCGCGGCGCGGCGTGCCCATCATCGTGTTCAATCCGTTGCGCGAGCGCGCGCTGGAACGTTTCGCCGATCCTCAAGACGCCGTCGAAATGGCCACCATGCGCTCGACGGACATCGCCTCTTCGTACTATCAGGTGAAAGTGGGCGGAGATGCGGCGGCGCTCAAGGGCATTCAGAAGGCGATCATCGCGCTCGACGACGCCGTCGATGCCGACGGCACCGTCATCGACCATGAGTTCATCCGAGGCCACACGAACGGCTACGAAGCCTTCGTCGCCGATCTGCACGCCACCGAATGGGCCGATATCGAGAAAGCCAGCGGCCTCACGCGCGACGAACTCGAACTCGTCGCGCGCGCCTACGTGAAGTCGAACGCGACCATCGTCACGTATGGCATGGGAATTACGCAGCACAGCAAGGGCACGGCCAACGTGCATCAGATCGCCAATCTGCTGTTCATGCGCGGCAACTTCGGCAAGCCGGGCGCGGGCATCTGTCCGTTGCGCGGACATTCGAACGTGCAGGGCAATCGCACGGTCGGCATCACCGAAAAGCCGCCCGCCGACATGCTCACGCGCATGGAAGCGACTTACGGCTTCGTGCCGCCCAAGGCGCATGGGCACGACGCCGTGCGCGCGATTCAGGCCATTCTCGATGGCAAATCTAAGGCGCTGTTTTGTCTGGGCGGCAATTTCTCGGTCGCCCTGCCCGACTCGACCAAATGCTTCGCCGCCATGCGCAAGCTCGATCTTGCCGTGCACATCAACACCAAGCTCAATCGCAATCACCTTCTCACGGGCAAGGAATCGTTCATCTTCCCTTGTCTCGGGCGCACGGAGATGGACGAGCAGGCGAGCGGCGCGCAAGCCGTGACCGTCGAGGATTCGATGTCGATGGTGCATGCCTCGCGCGGCAAGCTGCCGCCCGCGTCGCCTTCGTTGCGCTCGGAGCCTGCGATCATCGCGGGCATTGCGCAGGCGACGCTCTTGCATAGCAAAGTGCGCTGGCTCGACATGATTGCCGACTACGACCGCATCCGCGATGGCATCGAAGCCGTATTCTCAGGCTTCGAGCGCTTCAACGAGCGGATTCGCATACCGGGCGGTTTCCGCCTGCCCTTGCCGCCGACCGAACGCGTGTGGACGACGCCATCGGGCAAAGCGGAGTTCATCACGTTTGGCGGACTGAACGAAGAGAATGCGCTCGAAGCCGACGACGTGCTCAAGCTCACGACCTTGCGCAGCCACGACCAATACAACACGACGATCTACGGACTCGACGACCGCTATCGCGGCGTGTTCGGCCGTCGCGATGTGATCTTCATGAACGAAGCGGACATGGCCGTGCAGCAGCTCGAACATGGAGATGTCGTCGATGTCGAAACGGCCCTGCCTGGCCATGCCAACGATGGCACGCAGAAGCTCGCGGGCTTCACGGTCATCGCGTACAAGATCGCTCGCGGCTCCATCGGGGCTTATTATCCCGAGGCGAACGTGCTGGTGCCGCTCGACTACATCGACAAGGAAAGCGGCACGCCTTCGTACAAGTCGGTGCCTGTGCGCATAGCGAAAGCAGCGGCCGCCTAATCCGATGCCTGCGTCCCGAAGCCCGCCGACAAGCCGCTCGCCCGCAGCACGCGCGCCTGCACCGCGCGCTCGACGACACTCTTGCCGCCCGCGCTCGCGATCGTGAGAAAACGCCGCGCCCGAGTAATGCCGGTATAGACCAGCTCGCGCGTCAGCACGGGGCTCAAGCGCTCGGGCAGCACGAGCGCCGCATGCGTGAACTCGGAGCCTTGCGACTTGTGCACCGTGAGCGCGAAGACGGTCTCCACGGCTTGCAGACGGCTTGGCAGCACCCAGCGAATGCGTTCGCTGCCATCGCCCGCGGCGAAGGCTACGCGCAGGCTCCAGGTGCCATCGTGCACCGGCAAGGCAAGCGTGATGCCGATATCGCCGTTCATGAGCCCAAGCTCGTAATCGTTGCGCGTCACGAGCACCGGGCGGCCGAGATACCACTCCGCGTTCGCGGCAATCAAGCCTTCCTCGTGCAGCATGCGTGCAATGCGCTTGTTCAGCCCTTCCACGCCCCACGCGCCGCGACGCAGCGCGCACAGCAACTGAAATGCGTCGTGAGCGTGAAGCACCGCGCGCGCCCACGTGTCGAAGGCGGCGGCGTCGGCGTCGTGGGCGGGCTGCCGCTCGCGCATCGTTTGCAGATAGTGACGATAACCCTGGCGCTCCGGTACTTCGCTGGCGTGCCCCGCCGTGCCTTCCACGGCGAGCGCCTTCAGTACCGCGTCGCTATCCGGCGGACATTCGACGAAGGCGAGATCGTCGTGGCCATGCGACCAGACTTTCTGGACTTCGAGCGCATCGCCCTTGTTGACCGCATCGGCGAGTTGCCCGATACCGCTCGCCGCCGAGAAGCGATGACTCACCCGCAGCATCGCGATGGACTGGTCGAGCGCGCTGCCGTTCGCATCGATGTATTCGCCGTCTAAATGCTCGCCCGTCGCCGCTTCGATCCACGCTTGCGTTGCGGGCGTGTAATGCGCCTTCGATGCGCGTCTGCACAATTCGCCGAGTACCGCGCCCGCTTCGACGGACGCAAGCTGGTCCTTGTCGCCGAGCAGGATCAGGCGCGCGTCCGGCGGCAGCGCGGCGAGCACGGCGTTCATCATCTCCAGATCGACCATGGAGGCTTCGTCGATCACGAGGACATCGAGCGACAGCAAATTCTCCGCATGATGCCGAAAGCGCCGCGAATCCGGCACCGTTCCGAGCAAGCGATGCAACGTGGTCACGGCGACGGGGATCGCCGCGCGGATGTCGGCGCCGTTCGCGAAGGCATCGAGCGGCAGTCGCGCGACCGCGCCCGCGATCGATTCGTTCAGACGCGCGGCGGCCTTCCCCGTTGGCGCGGCGAGGCGAATGCGCAACGCGCGCGCGTCGCCGCCCGTGGCAAGCGCCTGTGCCTGCAATAACGCCAGTAGCTTGACGACGGTCGTGGTCTTGCCCGTGCCCGGCCCGCCCGTCACGATGCTGAAGGCGCTTTTGGCGGCGAGCGCGCAGGCGATCTTCTGCCAGTCGGTCGCCGCCGATGCGGAGGAAAACAGCGTGTCGAGCGCGGCACGCAACGCGGCTGCATCGGGCGCGTTCGCGGAGGCATCGAGCCGTTCGCGAATGGCGCGGCACACGTCCTGTTCGTAGCGCCAGTAGCGCCGCAGATAAAGCCGCGTGCCGGTGAACACGAGCGGCGTCGCACCCGCGCCATGGCCGACGAGCGCGGCATGCGCCAGCGCTTCCTGCCAGCGCGCGAGTGTCAGGCCTTCGAGCACTTTGGATGGCAGCAGGTCTTTTTCCTCGTCGTCGCTCGCGTCCGGGTCGAGATGGCCATCGGGCGGCAACGAGAGCACGAAGCCGGGATCGGCCAGCGTCGCGGCGAGATCGAGGCAGGCGTGTCCGCGTCCGAGTTGATGGCTCGCCAAAGCCGCCGCGAGGATCAGCAGACCGTGCGCGTCGGCGGCTTCGCGGGCGAGGAAACGGGCGAATGCGGCATCGACTTCACGCAGCCATCCACGCTTTACCCAGGCATCGAGCAGATGCGCGGTGTCTTCGGTCGTATCGAAGACGGATTGCGTGGGTTCGCTCTCTTCGAAGGAAAATTCGGCTTGCGTGCCGGACGGCAAAAGGCTCATTCCCACTCCGTTTCTGCGATGACAGCGCGGGCCTCGCCCATGAACAACGCGTCGAGTTGCTCGATCAGCGCGCGTGGCGGACGTTCGGCGTAGAGACCTTGAGTCGGGGCGTCGAGGCCGCGCACGAAGAGATAAACCGCGCCGCCGATATGCTCGTCGTAGTCGTAATCCGGCTGACGCGCCTTGAGCAGCCGATGCAACGCAAGCGTGTAAAGCACGAACTGCAGGTCGTACCGCGAGCGCAGCATCTGCGCGCGAATGCGCTCGGTCGTGTAGGCCGAATCGTCCGAACCGAGCCAGTTCGACTTATAGTCCGCCACGTAATAGCGCCCTTCGTGCTCGAACACGAGGTCCATGAAGCCCTTCAGCATGCCGTTGAGTTGCGCGTGTTCGAGCGTGGGCCGCGCGGCGCCGCCGGCCGTATGCGCGCACACGAGCCGGTCGACGGCGGTCGTGTCGACGTGCCGCGCCTCGAACCAGAACTCCATTTCGGCGAGCGACGTGTCGAGGTCCGCCAGCGCAATGGCAGTCGCGCGCATGCCGTGCGCGGCCTTCACGACGAAACGCGTCGATACGATCTTCAGAATCCACGCGGTGAGCGGCGCGATCCAGCGCTCCCAGCCACGCACGGCGCAGCGCCGCGCGACGAGTTCGCGTAACGCGGCGGGGTCGTCGGCGGTGTGTTGGAAGCCTTGTTGCGCGGCCCATTCCAGCAAGTCGTGCAAAAAGCTGCCTTGCTCCGAGCCACGCGGAAAGTCATGCAGCGTGCGTCCGGACGATGACACCGCGCGCGGTGCATCGGCGTCTTCTTCCTGCGACGCTTCGCTTTGCGCATCGCGCGTTTCGATGAAGACGTCTTCGACCGGCGTATCCGGCGCGGCATGCGTGCCGCCCGACGTCTTGAGACTCGAATAGCTCGCTATCCACCAGGCTTCGCGCACCACGCGCACCGACTTGCGGGCGTCGCTGGCGAGCGCGGTTTCGGCACGCGCGGCAAGGCGCTCGGCGCGAGCCTCGGGTGCGGGCAAAACCGCGATATTCGCCGATGCCCCGAACACATCGCTCAGCCGGTCGAATAATTCGGCCGGGACGACAGGCTCCCGCCCGCCCGTCAAATAACCGATGGCGCTGCGTTCGAGCGCTTCGAGCGGCGCCATGCCGATCCACGTCGCATAGCGCGCGCGCGTCAGCGCCACGTATAACTTGCGCAGGTCTTCCCCGAGGCGTTCGTCGTCGGCCTTGACGAGGATGTCTTCGTCGCCGTCGAGCGTAACGTTGAGCTCGCCGGTTTCATCGTGCCATTTCAAGGGTAGATCCTTCGGCGTCACCGCACGATGCGCGCACGCAAAAGGCAGAAACACGAGCGGATACTCCAGCCCCTTCGATTTGTGGATGGTCACCACCTTGACGAGATCGCCGTCGCTTTCCAGACGCATCTGGCGCGCATCGCCGCCGCTGCCTTCGAGCGCCGCCTCGTGTTCTTCCACCAGATGCCGGATCAACCCGTGCTCGCCTTCGATCAGCACGCTTGCCTGTTGCAGCAGTTCGGCCAGATGCAGCAGGTCGGTCAGCACGCGCTCGCCGTTGCCGGCTTGCAGTTCGAAAAGACGCGCGGGCACGTCGAAGTCGTTGAGAAGGCGCCGCAGCATCGGCAAGACGCCCTGACGCCGCCAGCTTTCGCGATAGCCGCGAAATTGCAGCACGCACGCTTCCCATTGCGTTTCGTTGCTGAAGAGCGCGTCGAGTTCGCCGAAGTCGAGTCCGAGCGTCGGCGTGGAAAGCGCGGCGCGCACGAGCCGTCCGTCTTCCGGTTCCGCGCAGGCGGCAAGCCAATGCACGAGTTCGCCCGCCTGGTCACTCGCGAATACCGAGTCTTTGTCCGACAGATACACCGAACGCACGCCGCGCGCGCGCAACTCCCGCCGGATGGCTTCGGCTTCGGTGCGGTTGTTGACGAGCACGGCGAGATCGGCGGGAGAGAGCGAACGGCGGCCACGCGATCCCTCGAAGCCCGCTTCGCCGCGCTGCCCAAGGTTGAGCAAACGCACGATTTCGCTTGCGCAGCCCGGCGCCATCCGCTGAATGTAGGCGGTCTTGCTCGTCGGCTTGCCGTCGTCGCTGGGCGGCAGGCACCAGACGGTGAGCGCGCGTGGCGTTTCGCCATCGATGACGAACGCATCGTCGCGGCCTTGCGCGCTCACGTTGATGAACGGCACCGGGTTGTCGTCGCCGCTGCGAAACAGGAACGCGCCTTCGCCATCCGCGCGCGCTTCGGCCATGTCGAAGCAATGGTTGGCGGCATCGACCATGGCGGCCGTCGAGCGGAAGTTCTTCGCGAGCGTAAAGAGTTGCGTGCCCGGCGCGCGGCGCGCGGCGAGATACGTGTAGATGTCCGCGCCGCGAAAAGCGTAGATGGCCTGCTTCGGGTCGCCGATCATGATGAGCGCCTGTCCCGCGTCTTGCGCGTGATAGACGGCATCGAAGATACGGTACTGGACGGGATCGGTATCCTGGAACTCGTCGATCAGCGCGACCGGAAACTGATGACGAATGACTTCGGCTAGACGCGCGCCGTTCGCGCCATGCAACGCGGCATCGAGCCGCGCGAGCAGATCGTCGAAGCCCATTTGCGCGCGCCGTGCCTGTTCGCCCGCAAAGCGTTCCGCGACCCAACGCGCCGCGTGCGTGAGAATCTCGGTGCGGCTCGCTTCGAGTGCGATGAGATCGGCCTGCAAGGTCAGCATGGCTTCGAAGGCTTCATGCGACGGCGGCTCGCCTTCGCAATGCTCCGCGAGCGCGGTGGGCGTCAGCCGTGACCACGCGGTGCTCGTCAGATCGGGCATGAGCGCGTGCGGGTCGTGCGCCCATTCGACGAGCGTCCTGAGCCAGCGGTCGCAATCGCTTTTGCCGTAACTGCGCGGCTTGAACCGCTTGGCAAGCCGCGCCTGATCGATCAACTCGCCCATGATCTCGGGCCACGTCTTCCACGGCTCCTTGATCTGCGCGAGACGCAAGGCGCGCGCATCGAGCACATCGGCGGGAGCTTGCGCATCGGGCAAACGCTCGGCTAGGTCAATGAGATTGCGCAGCGTCTTTTGCAACTCGCGCGGACCGGATACCCACGTGGCCACCGTTTCCGCGCGGCGTTCGTCGAGCGGCGCTAAAAACGTGCGCCAGTAATCGCGTACGACTTGCGCCAGCAGATCGCTTTGATCGGTTTCGAGCGTCTGGTCGAAGAGGCTGTCGCTATCGAACGCATGCTCGCGCAGCATGCGGTTGCACCACGCGTGAATGGTCGACACCGCCGCCTCGTCCATCCATTCGGCCGCGAGTTGGAGCCGGCGCGCGCAGGCAGGCCACGCTTCAGGCTCGTATTCTTCGCGCAAGGCCTGCAGCAGGTCTTCGTCGCCAGGGTCGAGCGCTTCGATTTCGCTTGCGTCTTGCTGGAAGTAGCGCGCCGCTTCGGTCAGACGCGCGCGGATACGGTCGCGCAGTTCCTTGGTCGCGGCATCGGTGAAGGTGACGACGAGGATCTCGGGCGGCGTGAGCGGGCGCGCCGCGCCGTTGCCGGGATCGTGGCCGAGCACGAGCCGCACATACAGCATGGCGATGGTGAAAGTCTTGCCCGTGCCCGCGCTCGCCTCGATCAGACTGCGCCCCGCAAGCGGAAAACGCAGTGGATCGAGCGGCTGGACGGTCTGCGAATCGAATGCGTTCATGCCTTGGCAGCCTTCTCTTTCTTGACCACGGTGGAGACGAGCGGGTCGAGCAGATGCTCCGCCAGTTCCACGAATTCGCCGCTTGCCGCGAGCGCGGCGAAGTGGGGATACGCACGCAGCAGCGAGGCATTTTTCTGCACTTCGCCCTTGTTGTAGTCGTCGCCTTCGTACTTGCGGCGCGCGGCGCCGTGCGCTTCGGCGGGCTCGATGCGATGTTTGAAAAGCCACTCGAGCGCGGATTCCAGCGCGAACGGCAGCGGCCGCGTCATGCCGCGCTCCCAGACCTGCAGAAGCGTGGTCATATGCCGCCGCGCCACGCTCGCTTCGAGCGGCGCGAATTCGACGACGCCCTTCTTGCTGACGATCACGGTCGTTACCTCGCGTCCGTCGAGATTCGCCGCGAGGTGTTCCACCCATGCGCCCGTGAGCCTTGCATACCGATACGCCTTGCCCGAAACGAGTTCGCGCGTTTCCATGATGAGGCGTGCCTCGCGGCCATCGGCGTCGGCGCGCCAGTTGCCGAGCCAATCCGCGAGCGCGAGCGTCTGCGTCGCGCCTTCGATCGTGAAGCGCACTTCGCGATCGCGCTCCCTAGCCACCGGCCAGCGCTCGACCTCCTCGCGCCACGCTTCGAAGAGCTTGTCCATCGGTTCGAGCAGCTTGCCGCTCGCGATGTCGCCGAAGCCGCCCGTCGCCAGGTCGCCACGGCGGCGGATCATCGCCATGCGGGTTTCGCGGGCTTCTTCCAGCGCGCCTTCTTGCAACGCGCCCGTTTCGTTCAATATCGATGCCTGCGCGCGGATCAGTTCGTCCTGAAGCTTCCAGATGGCGAGCGCATCGAGCTCGAAAGGCTCGTCGTCCTCGCTCGCCATCTGCTCCACTTCGAACGACACGCGCAGACGTTGCCGGAAGAACTGGCGCACCGGATTCTTCAGAAAGTCGGCGAGTTCGCGCAGCGTGAGCGGCTCTTCGCGCACGAGCGGCGCGAGCGTTGCAAGCGGCGTGTCATCGGATTGGGCGTGCCCCGGTCGGCTCGATGCCCGCCATTCGGCCGCATAGGTAAAGAGCGGCGATGCCTCGTCGTCCGCGTTGAAGTAATCCGCGCTGAACGGTTGCAGGCGATGCTCCACGGTCAGCGCATTCACGAGCGATGCGTCTTCGTCGAAGAGACGCCAGCCTTGCGACAAATGATCGCGCAGTTGCCCGATCAGCACCGAAGGCGGCCGCTCGCTGTTGTCGTTGATGCTGCGCCCGACCCACGAAACATACAGATGGTCGCGCGCCGACAACACCGCTTCGAGCAGCAGATAACGGTCGTCCTCGCGACGCGAGCGGTCGCCCGGCCGGTAGTAGCCGCGCATCAGGTCGAAGTCCATCGGCACGCGCGCGCGCGGATAGTCGCCGTCGTTCATGCCGAGCAGGCAGACGTGACGGAACGGAATGGCGCGCATCGGCATGAGGGTCGCGAAGGTCACCGCACCCGCGAAGAAGCGCTGCGACAGCGCGCCCTGGTCGAGTTGCGAAAGCCAGTAGTCGCCGACGACGGAAAGCGGCAATTCATCGTCGAGGCCCGCTTCGTTGCAGGTGTCGAGCCAGTCCTGCAGCACGTTGTCGAGACGCGCGAACGTGTAGGCGTCTTCGGCGTCGTCGCTCTCGAAGAACGCGACGCGCAGCGCGCGCAGGCGTTCGCACCAGACAGGCACGGTGGCCGGCTCGCGCAGACTGCGCCAGGTGTGATCGAGCGCATCCAGAAGGCGCACGAGCGGCCCGAGCAACGCGGCATCAAGCCCGCCGACTTCGCCGAACGGTTCGATGTCGTTCCACGCTTGCGCATCGCTACCGACGGCGTAGCCGAGCAGCATGCGGCGCAACCCGAACGCCCACGTATGCGGCGCGGCGCTTGCCTGATCGCGCGGCAAGCCGAGACTCGCGCGCTGTTCGGCATGTAGACCCCAGCGCACGTTGGCGCCGCGAATCCACGAACGCAGACGCGGCAAATCGCTTTCCTCCATGCCGAACCGGCGGCGCAACGCGGGCACGTCGAGCAGATCGAGCAGATCGCTCACCGCGAAGCGCGATTGCGGCAGGCCGAGCAACGCCTCGAGCGCGCCGAGCAGCGGATCGGCGGCGCGCTGTCCGCGATCGGCCACGCTGAATGGAATGTAGCGCGGATCGCTGCGCTCGAAGAGACCGAATACCGCCTGAATATGCGGCGCGTAGGTTTCGATATCCGGCACCATCACGATGATGTCGCGCGGCCTCAATTGCGGGTCCGCATTGAACGCGGCGAGCAACTGATCGTGCAGGATCTCGACCTCGCGCTGCGGGCTATGCGCGATATGAAAGCGTATCGACGTATCGAACTCCGGGTCTACTTCGGGCCAGTGGTCGCGGCTTTCCCGCACCGGCCGAAGGTCGCGGATATCGTCCTGCAACTGCTGCAGCATGGTGTCGGCTTCGCGCTCTTCGAAGAGATCGATACGCTGCCCGATACTCGCGAATTGCGGGCTATAGCTCTCGCGCGCCTCGGCGCTGTCGAATTCGTCCAGCAAGCCGATGAAGTCGCGTCCTTGCTTGCCCCACGACGCAAGCAGCGGATGCGCATGCAGATGCAACTGTTCCGGCTGCAATTCGGCGGGCGCGCCTTCGCGACGCGTCTGCCGCGCGTGCGAGGCACGCAGCAATTCCTTGTCGGGCACGATGTCGGCCCAGTAATGCGCGCACGGATTCGGCACGCACATGAGCACCTGCGACCAGCGCGACAACGCCGCCAGCGCTTCCAAGGACTGACGCGGCAGACTCGATATGCCGAACACCACGATGCGGCGCGGCAAGCCCGCCGGCCGCTTGCCTTCCGGCCAGCTCGCTGCGCGCTGCATGAAGGCTTCGTGGACCGCCGCGCGGCCGCCGAGCGACGAGATTTCGTTGGGATTGTCGTGCGGACTTTGTTCGACATCGGCCAGCAGCGCGCGCCAGAGCGCCGCCTGCCAGCGCTGTTCGGCGGGTAGCGCATGCGCCTGCCCGCGCGCGTCGATCACGACATCCTCGCCCGAGGCCCACTTCGCGAGCCAGTCCGCGCGATACATCTGATACTGATCGAACAGATCGGCAATGCGCTCGGCCAGTTGAAAGCGCTTGCGGCGATCGTCGTCATGACGGATGAAGCGCCGCAGCGGTTCGAATTCCTCGCGCCCGACGAGCGCGGGCACCACGCGCATGAGCCGCCAGACGACGCGCGCCTTGTCGAACGGCGAGACTTCCGCGACCGCGTCCGCGCCCAGCACCGCGCGATACGCTTGCCAAATGAAGCGAGAAGGCAGGCTGATATCGAGCGCGGCGGCGATACCGCAACCGCCCTCGCCGCTCGCGGCATCCACATGCGCGGCGAGCGCCAGCTTGAGCCACTGCGCGATACCGTTGCTTTGCACGAGGATGATCTCGTTTTCCAGCGGGGCGAGCGGATAGCGCTTCATCCACTCGACGAGCAGATCGCGCAGCCGCTCGGAGCGGTTGCCGTGGATGAGCATGAGCCCCGGCGACAGCGAATTCGGCTTCAAAAAAGGCTCCGTGAAGAGTTCGACGGCGACAAGACATCGATTCTAAGCGACGCGGCCAGCGGCCCGCGCGCATGGGTAACCTACAAGCCGTCGTCACGCGGCTTGCGCCGGCACAGCGCGGGCGCGTCGCTTAACCGTTATGCTTGCAAAAAAGAACGCAGTGACAACGGAGGACGACATCTCATGCTGACAATCTGGGGCCGGGCCAACTCGGTCAACGTACACAAAGTGCTCTGGTGCTGCGACGAACTCGGGCTCGCTTACGAGCGCATCGACGCGGGGCTGCAATTCGGGCGCAACAACGAACCCGACTATCTCGCGATGAATCCGACCGGCCGCGTCCCCACGCTGGTCGACGACGACTTCGTGTTGTGGGAATCGAATTCCATCATTCGCTATCTCGCGATGCAGTACGGGCAGAATCAGGCGCTCTATCCGGCGGACCCGAAGGTGCGAGCAAGCGTGGACCGCTGGCTGGACTGGGCGCTTTCCACGCTGCAACCCGCCGAACGGCCCGTGTTCTGGGGCTATGTGCGTACGCCCGCAGCCGAGCGCGACCCCGCTCAACTCGATAGCGCCGCGCGCGAAGTCGAGAAACTCTGGCGCATGGTCGACGCGCATCTCGAAGGGCGCGAGTATTTCGAAGGCAGTACCTTCACACTCGCGGATATCGTCATCGCGGCGTATGCGCGGCGCTGGTTCGGAATCGCGGAACTTGCGCGCCCGACGCTGCCGGAGCTCGAACGCTGGTATGGGCAACAGGCTTCGCGCGACGGCTTCCGGCGCCATGTCTCGGCGCCGCTGACCTGAACTTCCACCTGGCATTGAAGCATCGACATGACTATCGAACTGCATACCTGGAATACGCCCAACGGACGCAAGATCAGCGTCGCGCTGGAAGAAATGCAACTGCCCTACTCCGTGAAAACGGTGAACATCTCGAAGGGCGAGCAACACGCGCCGGATTTTTTGCGCATCAGCCCGAACAACCGGATTCCGGCGATTATCGATCCCGACGGCCCGGACGGACAGCCGATCAGCGTGTTCGAATCGGGCGCGATTCTGCTTTATCTCGGCGAGAAAACGGGCCAGTTCTTGCCCGCGAGTCTGCGCGATCGCGTGCCGGTGCTCGAATGGCTCATGTGGCAAATGGGCGGCTTCGGACCCATGCCGGGACAAGTGCATCATTTTCGCGCCGTGGAAGCGGAAGCCGACCGGCGCTATGGCCTCAAACGCTATTCGGACGAAACGCGCCGGCTCTACGGCGTGCTCGACAGACGGCTCGCGCAAGTGGGATTCGTCGCGGGCGCGTTGTCGGTGGCGGATTTCGCCATTCTTGGCTGGGCGTGGCGGCACGAGCGTCATCAGGTTTCCCTCGACGACTATCCGAACGTCAAGCGCTGGTACGACACGCTATTCGCGCGCGAAGGCGTGAAGCGCGGCTTCGAGATCAAGCTCGACGACAATTAAGGCACATGTAATATTGGGAGCCTCGAGCAGAATAAAACAGCACGCCGCCACGGAGGAGACGACCATGACAGCCGGCCAATACGACGAAGGGCTTCCCAAGACCGCCGCCAACTACGCGGTGCTCACGCCGCTGATGTTCATCGAGCGCGCCGCGACGGTGTATCCGACGCGGCCGGCCGTCGTGCATGGCGACGTGCGCCGCAACTGGAGCGAGACTTACGCGCGCACGCGGCGGCTTGCATCGGCGCTGAGTTCGCGTGGCATCGGCTTGGGCGATACGGTCGCCGCCATGCTGCCGAACACGCCCGAAATGGTCGAAGCGCACTTTGGCGTGCCAATGACGGGCGCCGTGCTCAACACGCTGAACACGCGGCTCGATGCAGCGACGCTTGCCTTCATGCTCACGCATGGCGAGGCAAAAGCAGTGATCGTCGATCGCGAGTTTTCCGGCGTGATGCGCGAGGCGCTGAAGAGCGTGCCGCAACCCGTGCTCGTCATCGACGTGAACGATCCGCAGTACACCGGCGCGGGAGAAAGCATCGGCGAGATCGATTACGAAAGCCTGCTGGCAAGCGGCGACCCCGCCTGCGAATGGTCGCCGCCATCGGACGAATGGAACGCCATCTGCCTGAATTACACCTCGGGCACGACGGGCAATCCGAAGGGCGTGGTCTATCACCATCGCGGCGCCTACACCAACGCGCTCAGCAATATCCTCGAATGGGACATGCCGAAGCACGCGGTGTACTTGTGGACGCTGCCCATGTTCCATTGCAACGGCTGGTGTTTTCCGTGGACGGTCGCGGCGCGGGCGGGCGTGAACGTGTGTCTGCGCCGTATCGATGCAAAGACAGTGTTCGATTTGATTCGCCGCGAAGGCGTCACGCATTATTGCGGCGCGCCGATCGTGCAGAACCTGCTCGTGAATGCGCCCGACGAACTGAAGACGGGCATCGCGCACAAGGTCCACGCCATGGTCGCGGGGGCCGCGCCGCCCGCCGCGATGATCGAAGGCATGGAGCGCCTGGGCTTCGAACTCACGCATGTCTACGGGCTCACCGAAGTCTACGGTCCCGCGACCGTCTGCGCGCGGCAGGCTGAGTGGAGCGAACTCGACATCGGCGAGCGTGCGCGGCTCAATGCACGGCAAGGCGTGCGCTACCACTTGCAGGATGCGGTGAGCGTGCGCGATTCCCTCACCATGGAGCCCGTTCCCGCGGATGGCGAGACCATCGGCGAGATCATGTTTCGCGGCAACATCGCGATGAAGGGTTATCTGAAGAACGTGCCCGCCACCGAGGAAGCGTTTCGCGGCGGCTGGTTCCATACGGGCGATCTGGCGGTCGCTTATCCAGATGGCTACGTGCGTATCAAGGACCGCAGCAAGGACATCATCATCTCGGGCGGCGAGAACATATCGAGCATCGAAGTGGAAGACGTGCTGTACCGGCATCCGGCGGTGCTGGCGGTCGCGGTCGTTGCCAAACCGGATGCGCGCTGGGGTGAAACGCCTTGCGCGTTCGTCGAATTGAAGGCGGGCGCCGAGGTCGGCGCGGAAGAACTGATCGCGCATTGCAGGAAGCATCTGGCGGGCTTCAAGGTGCCGCGCGCCATCGAATTCTGCGAGTTGCCGAAGACATCGACCGGCAAGATACAGAAGTTCGAGTTGCGCAAGCGCGCGGGCTCGGTTGCGGCAATCGACGTTTGATGGAGACAACGCCATGAACGAAGCGCTCGTGACTTCCGAACCCGATGCCTACGGCGTCGAAGGTGCGGTCAGGCTCACGCTGAACCGGCCCGAAGCGTTCAACGCGCTTTCCGAAGCCATGCTCGATGCACTCGAACGCGAGTTGCAGGACATCGCGCAATCGCAGGCGCGCGTGGTCGTGCTTGGCGGCGCGGGCCGTGCGTTCTGCGCCGGGCACGACTTGAAGGAGATGCGCGCGGCGCCGTCGCTCGATTACTACCGAGCGCTTTTCGAGCGCTGCTCGCGCATGATGCTGACCATTCAGCAAATGCCGCAGCCGGTAATCGCGCGCGTGCACGGCATTGCAACGGCGGCGGGTTGTCAGCTCGTTGCAATGTGCGATCTCGCGGTGGCATCGAGCGAGGCGCGCTTCGCGGTATCGGGCGTGAATCTCGGGCTATTCTGCGCGACGCCGAGCGTGGCGTTGTCGCGCAACGTGTCGCGCAAGGAAGCGTTCGAAATGCTCGTGACGGGCGATTTCATCGACGCGCACACGGCTCTGGAACGCGGGCTCGTGAATCGGGTTGCCTCACCGGACGCGCTCGATGAAGCGGTAGGCGCGCTTGTAAAGAGCATCGCGACGAAGCCACGCGCGGCGGTTGCGGCGGGCAAGCGGCTGTTTTACCGGCAGATCGAGACGGGTATCGAAGACGCGTACGCGCTTGCATCCGAGACGATGGCCTGCAACATGATGGATGGCGACGCGCTCGAAGGCACGCAGGCGTTTATCGAAAAACGTCCGGCGCGCTGGAGCAACGAGTAATACTCATCCCGCGTGCTCCACGGGGTGCTGTTCGAGCCACGCGTTTTCCGCATCGTCGTAAAGCCGGGAGCGCGTGAGAAAGCGCAGACCCGACGGCCGTTCCAGCGAAAACATGCCGCCGTTGCCCGGCACGCAATCGATGATCAACTGGGTGTGCTGCCAGTACTCGAACTGCGATTCGCTCATGTAGAACGGCACGCCGCCAATCTCGCCGAGCTTTACGTCCGAGCCGCCGACCATGAACTCGTTGGTGGGAAAGCACATCGGTGCGCTGCCGTCGCAGCATCCGCCGGACTGATGAAACAGAATCTTGCCGTGTTCCGCCTTGAGCTTGCCGATCAGTTCGATGGCCGCGGGCGTCGCGATCACGCGCTCTATTACCTGTTCGCTCATGATGTCCCCGTTATTCGTTCGAAGCGGAACCGCCGCGTGAGCGGCGGCCCCGCTTTACAGCCGATGGATCAGAAGAAGCCGAGGGGCTTGTCGCTATAGCTGACGAGCAGGTTCTTCGTCTGCTGATAGTGATCGAGCATCATCTTGTGATTCTCACGTCCGATACCCGATTGCTTGTAGCCGCCGAACGCCGCGTGCGCCGGATACGCGTGATAGCAGTTGGTCCACACGCGTCCCGCCTGTATGCCACGGCCAAAGCGATACGCACGCGTGCCATCGCGCGTCCACACGCCCGCGCCGAGACCGTACAACGTGTCGTTGGCGATTTCGAGCGCTTCCTCTTCGTTCTTGAAGGTCGTCACCGAGACCACCGGCCCGAAGATTTCCTCCTGGAAGATGCGCATTTTGTTGTGACCACGGAACACGGTCGGCTTGATGTAGTAGCCTTTTTCGAGCTCGCCGCCCAGCGCGTTACGCTCGCCGCCAGTCAGGCATTCGGCGCCTTCCTGCTTGCCCAGATCGATATACGAGAGAATCTTTTCGAGCTGTTCCTGCGATGCCTGCGCGCCGATCATCGTCTTGCTGTCGAGCGGATGGCCTTGCGTGATCGCTTCCACGCGCTTGAGGGCACGTTCGATGAAGCGGTCGTAGATCGATTCCTCGATCAACACGCGCGACGGGCACGTACACACTTCGCCCTGATTCAGCGCGAACATGGCGAAGCCTTCGAGCGCCTTGTCGAAGAAACTGTCGTCGGCGTTGAGGACATCGGCGAAGAAAATGTTCGGGCTCTTGCCGCCCAGTTCCAGCGTCACCGGAATCAGATTCTGACTCGCGTATTGCATGATGAGCCGGCCCGTGGTCGTCTCGCCCGTGAACGCAATCTTCGAGATGCGCTTGTTCGATGCGAGCGGCTTGCCCGCTTCCAGCCCGAAGCCGTTCACCACGTTGACGATGCCCGGCGGCAGCAGGTCTTCGATCAGTTCGAGCAGAACGAGGATAGATGCCGGCGTCTGCTCGGCGGGCTTGAGCACGACGCAATTGCCCGCTGCGAGCGCGGGCGCGAGCTTCCACACGGCCATCAGAATGGGGAAGTTCCACGGAATGATCTGCCCGACCACGCCTAGCGGCTCGTGGAAGTGATAGGCGACTGTGTCGTCGTCGATCTGCGAGATCGAGCCTTCCTGCGCGCGCACGGCGCTCGCGAAATAGCGGAAGTGATCGATGGCGAGCGGGATGTCGGCCGCCATGGTCTCACGCAACGGCTTGCCGTTATCGATGCTTTCCGCCACCGCGATACGCTGCAGATTCGCTTCCATGCGATCCGCGATCTTCAGGAGCAGGTTCGCGCGCTCGGTCGCCGAAGTCTTGCCCCATGCGGTCTTGGCGGCATGGGCGGCGTCGAGAGCTGCTTCGATATCGGCTTCGCGCGATCGGGGAATCGAGGTGAAGGCCTCACCCGTGATCGGCGAAATATTGTCGAAATACTCTCCCCCCGCGGGCGGCGTCCACTTGCCGCCGATGAAGTTTCCATACTGCTTCTTGTACGGGTAATCGGTACTCAGGAACTGCATCTCCGCATGGTTCATCTGTGTGCTCCTCGCATGTCGACATGGTTGGCCGGCGCAATGTCGATAGCTGTCGCCGGCGGCTTACATCTGCGAGTTCCGTGCCATTCGGGGTATACGCGGAACGACGCTTATGGCGCTTGATGAAGCGCGTGGCGGACCGCGAGGCGCGTTGTCCATTTTCGGAACACTTGTCGTGCCCTGTAGCGATGCGGCACAACCCGAGTCAGGACAAACGCTTATGGCACGGGCATTCATATTGCCAAGCGCATCGCGCTTGTCTAACGTCACGTCCATCCTTACTGAATGTTTCCATAAGGCTTGGAGCACATTTTGCGTGGGGTGAATTTAAGTAAAAGCAGAAGCGCGTACATGGCTTATCGATACGTGCAAAGGAGACCACAATGAACAGTACGATCAATCCAGGGCCTGCGCCGCACGGCCCACATGGTTTTTTTTCGAAGGAAGCGACCATCGCGCGGCCCGGCTTCTCACGCTGGATGGTGCCGCCCGCCGCGCTCGCGGTCCACTTGTGTATTGGCCAGGCTTACGCGTTCTCGGTGTTCAACGCGCCGCTCACGCGTGTGATCGGCATTACGCAGACCGCGCCCGATGACTGGTCGCTCACGACACTCGGCTGGATATTTTCACTAGCCATCGTGTTCCTGGGACTGTCGGCGGCATTCGCGGGCAAGTGGCTCGAAAAGGTCGGTCCGCGCCGCACCATGTTCACGGCCGCTTGCTGCTTCGGCGGCGGTTTTCTCGTGTCTGCGCTCGGCGTGTCGCTGCATCAGATCTGGCTGCTGTATCTCGGCTATGGCGTGATCGGCGGAATCGGGCTGGGGTTGGGTTATGTATCGCCGGTATCGACGTTGATCCGCTGGTTTCCGGACCGGCGCGGCATGGCAACGGGCATGGCGATCATGGGCTTCGGCGGCGGCGCGATGATCGCGGCCCCCGGCTCGGTCGCCTTGATGAACTACTTCAAGAGCGCGACGAGTGTCGGCGTGACCGAGACCTTCGTCGTGCTCGGCGTGCTGTATTTCATCTCGATGACCATTGGCGCGCTCGCGATTCGCGTCCCGCCCGCCGACTGGAAACCGGCAGGCTGGACCCCGCCCGCGACGTCGAACAAGATGATCACGAAGAGCCACGTGCATATCGATCAAGCGCTCAAGACGCCGCAGTTTTATCTGCTGTGGCTCGTGCTGTTCCTGAACGTGACGGCGGGCATCGGCGTGCTCGGGCAGGCTTCGGTGATGATTCAGGAAAGCTTCAAGACATCGATCACGGCGGGCGCTGCGGCGGGCTTCGTCGGCTTGCTGTCGCTCTTCAACATGGGCGGGCGTTTCGTGTGGGCGTCGGCGTCGGACTGGCTCGGGCGCAAGAACACGTACTTCGTGTTCTTCGCGCTCGGCGCCGTGCTGTACTTTCTCGTGCCGCAGTTCGCGCAGTCAGGGAACATCGCGCTTTTCGTCGCGGCTTACGGCGTGATCCTGTCGATGTACGGCGGCGGATTCGCGACCATTCCGGCGTATCTCGCGGACATGTTCGGCACGGCCTTTGTCGGCGGCATTCACGGACGGCTCTTGACCGCGTGGGCGGCGGCGGGCATCGCGGGACCGGTGCTCGTCAACTACATCCGCGCGTACGAAGTGGCGCATGGCGTCGCGAAAGCGGATGCCTACACGATGACGCTGCACATCATGGCAGTGCTGCTCGTGATCGGCTTTATCTGTAACCTGCTCGTGAAGCGGGTGGATGAAAGCCATCACATGAGAACTGCCGGCTAAGAGGAGAGAGACGATGGATGATCGACAAGCAGGTGCGCCCGCGAACAAGGGCTTGATGCTCGTGTTCTGGCTGTATGTGCTGATTCCGCTCGCGTGGGGGGTGACGAACACGTTGACGCAGGCGGGGAAGTTGTTTCATTGATTGAGTTGATTGAGGCGGCGCCGGACGCTTGGTTACGTCGGGCGCGTCGCCTTTTGTCGTGGCTTCGTTCCCTCAATGCCCCCGCGCCTCAAGCCGTTTCAAACCGCGCCGCGCCAGCGTGCTCATGAACAAGCTTCCGCAAACGAGTGCGGCAACGTAAAAACCGGCCATCATCCATTCAGCTTCACTCACAGTCGTTCTCCTTGCAAAAAATCGCGGCGTTTGCAACCGCGCATTGATACGTTTGCGAACCCTTCTGGCCTGATTTACGGCACGAACGCGCAAAGGTTTAGCGTCGAGTGAATACCTGTCGTTGCGCTCGCGTTAAGAGAAAATGCAAAGAAAATGAGCCTGTGATCCGACCGGTCGTTCGAATTGCAGTCGCGTTGAAAGCTGCCTGCAACGCATTAGGGGTATCGTTCTGAAAATCCTTACGTGTGCCGCGTCCATCTCGAACAAAATGAAACTGACCCGCCGAAAATTCGTCGTGATGAGCGCTGGAGCAAGCGCCTCTCTCTGGCTCATTCGCGCCGATGCCGCAGCCGCGCATCTAAACGAGACCGATCCCGCCGCCGCGGCAGTCGGCTACAGGGAAGACGCCGCGAAAGTGGATAGGACGAAGTACCCCAACTTCGCAGCCGAGCAGTCGTGCGGCAACTGCTCGCTCTTTCAAGGCAAATCCACCGATGCATGGGGCGGCTGCACGCTCTTCGGCGACAAACTCGTGGCAGGCAAAGGCTGGTGCGCCTCCTACACGAATATGTGAGCCAGCCGCCCGGTCAACGTACCGAATACCCCGCGAAGCGCCAGCTATTGTCCGGATCGAGAATGAAAGTGACGATCTCGCGTGACGACTTCTGCGCCTGACTGAATTGCGTATCGAACGTGACGGTGATGTACGAGCCCGCAGGCATGTTGCCCGTGCCATCGAAATGAAGGTGCCTGACACCCATCGGCATACGCATGCCGGCCGCACCGAGCGCGGCGCGATCATTCGTAACCTTCTTCACGAAGTCGTCGCGCGTAATGACTTTCCGGGCCAGCGGCGAGGAAAGATCCCAGATATCGCCCGCCTTGTTTTCATCGACCATCTTCACGATAGTCGACGCCACTTGCGCGATATCCTGATCTTGCTTGTCGAGTTGCGCCTGCTGCTCGCGGGTAAGCGCGTGCGGCGCTTGAGCGGTCTGCGGTGCTTGTTGTGCCTGTTGCGCCTGGCACGCCCCGGCAAACGATATCAGCGAAACAACGAAGAGAAAAAGTTTGAAGCTTGCTTTCATCGAGCGGGCCGTGGTGCGTGTTTCATGGAAGAGATTGTATCGCGCGATTTCGTCACGATAGTAAGAGATACTGAGTTTCTAAATTTCAAACCCGCACGCAAACAAAAGGAGGGTGACTGAAACTCGAGTCACCCTGGATCTGCGACGACGCTGGTTACTTCACAATCTCTCCGTTGCGCGTCACGTCCACCGCGGTTGCGGCCATGTACGTAGCAAGCACGCTGTCGCCAACCTTGAGCTTGTCGAGCGAGACATCCGGCGATACCTTCATGGTCACCACCCGCTTCGGACCCGCAAGCGTGACTTCACGCGTCTGCGGATCGATCTTCTGCACAACGGCCACCACCTGCACGCCCGACGTCGACACCACCACGCCATCCGATGCCGGCGATGTCTGGCTCGCGCTCACCCGCGAACGCACGCCTTTCGGGTCGACCTTGTCCGCGGACATCAACACCGCGCCACGGTACTGGATGTGCAACTCATCGCCTACTTTCAGCTTCTTCACATCCGCAATCGACGGATCGACAGCGATGACCTCTTTGTCACCTCGCGCGCCCTGAATCTCCACGCTGTTGGTATCGGCGAAGACATGTGTGATCTTGGCCGTTGCCTCGACGACAGCCGCATCGCCAATAGCCGGGCTGGCGTTCACTGCCGCAGCCGCGCCTGACTGAGCCTTGTCGTTGGCATGAGCGAAAGGCGCGCCAAGAAGAAGCGCGCTCATCGCGATGGATGTGGAAACGAGTCGAACGAAACAAGAACTGCGTTGTTGCATGCTTTGCTCCAGACAAAAATCCAGGCCACCATGACCCGAACAAAACCGTATCGTCGTTTCCGACAAAAGGCGCGCGCGCTTCAAGTGATCGCGCGACAAAATCGCATGCTTTGAATTTAAAGTCATGAGGGTTGCTAATCAAGCGGGAATCGCCTCATCTTTAAGCAGGTGTGAAACATTTGGTAGAAGTGCGTATGAAAAGAGATGGTCGATGGCTGCCGGACCGCAAACACATCACGCAAAAATAATTCGGCGCGCCCCTTCCTTTCTCAAAGCTTACGAAAACCCGTCGTAAATTATTTATTTTCTTAGTCCGTCAAGGCGTAATGTTCTGTTGTTGCAGAGGCGCGCAGGCGTTCTCCCGTGCGCACCCGAAGACCCACCATCGGAGCACACTCGATGAGTACCGCCTTTCCCGCTTCACATGCGGCCGAACAAAGCGCCACGTCCAATATGTCGGGCCGGCGCGCCATCGTCGTCTCGACCATCGGCAACGCGCTCGAATGGTTCGACTTCATGGTCTACGGCTTTT
Organism: Caballeronia sp. GAWG2-1; assembly: GCF_023631405.1. Classification (NCBI taxonomy): domain Bacteria; kingdom Pseudomonadati; phylum Pseudomonadota; class Betaproteobacteria; order Burkholderiales; family Burkholderiaceae; genus Caballeronia; species Caballeronia sp. GAWG2-1. Next base: position 19,248 of record NZ_JALQDD010000038.1, on the reverse strand, counting down.
TTGCCGTCATCATCGCGAAGCTGTATTTTCCGGCAACCAATCCGACCATCTCGCTGCTTGCCACTTGGGCGACGTTCGGCGTGGGTTTTCTTACGCGGCCGCTCGGCGGCATCGTGCTTGGCGCCGTTGCCGATCGCGTCGGGCGCAAGTCCGCGCTCACGCTGACCATTTCGTTGATGGCGGTCGGTATCGCGATCATCGCCTTCGCGCCGACTTATGCGGCAATCGGCGTGGCCGCGCCCCTGCTCATGCTGCTCGGCCGCCTGATACAAGGCTTTTCCGCCGGCGGCGAAGTCGGCTGCGCGACGGCGTTTCTCGTCGAATACGCGCCCTCGAACCGGCGCGGTTATTTCGGCAGTTTCCAGATGGTCGCGCAAGCGGCTGCGAGTCTGTGCGGCTCGCTCTTCGGCGCGGTGCTTACACGCACGCTTTCGCCGGAACATCTCACTAGCTGGGGCTGGCGCGTGCCGTTCGTGCTCGGGCTGATGATCGTGCCCGTGGGGCTCTATTTGCGTTCGAAGCTCGATGAATCGCCGGTGTTCGTCGAAAAAGCGCAAAAGAACGAGCTCTCGGCGCGGCCTATCCGCGATACCGCCACCAAGCACTGGATGCCCGTGCTCGCGGGCTTCGGGCTGACGGTTTTCGGCACCATCGGCACATACATCTTTCTGCTGTATCTGCCGACGCATGCAACGCGCGTACTGCATCTCGCGCTCACCGACGGTCTCATCAGTTCGAGCATCGGCGCGCTGGTGTATCTCGTCTGCTGCCCAATTTCCGGCAAGCTGTCCGACCGCGTGGGCCGCAAGAAGCTGATGACGGGCGCGCTCGTGCTGTCGCTCGTCACGGCGTATCCGATCTTCGCGGTGCTGACCGCGCATCCGAGCCTGCCGATGCTGATCGCCTGCCAGGCGGTGCTCATGATGTATCTCGGCATCTACCAGGGCTGCTATCCGGCATTCATCTCGGAGTTGCTGCCATCGAGCGTGCGTTCGACGGGCATTTCGGTGAGCTACAACGTCGCGGTAATGATCTTCGGCGGCTTTGCACCCGCCATCGTGCAATGGCTGACGATGACCACCGGCGACGCGCTCTCCATCTGCTATTACGTGATGTTCGGCAGCGCGGTCGCGCTTGCGACCATCCTGCCGCTGCGCGACCGCTACAGCGACGCGCTGCGCTAAGTGCCGGTGCTCAGTGCCAAGCGCGGCCACGAACCCGATCAGCGCCCGCTCATTTCGGGTATCTTCATGGCACGCCACGCGGACGCACTTGCCGGAGACGTCCACGCATGCGGATCGCAGCCAGACCGGCGCACGCCTCAAGCCGCTCAAGGCCGCGCGAGGCCACTAGAGCCGCTTAAGTCAGGCTTAAGAATGCGCCCCTAAGCTCAAATCTGACCGATCCACCCCTCCTTCTGGCCGCGTAAGCGGCCAATTTTTTTGGACCGACGCAATGCAATTGATCGTGCGCCTGCTCGTGATCGTCGTACTGCTGGTTGTGTTTTGCACGGCCGGCGCATTCGGCCTCTCCGTGATCGCGCGTATCTTCATGCCTCATTGAAGCCGGCGCGCATCGAATCGGGCAATTCGATTCGAGCCAGTTCACCGCGTTTTGCTGTCGCCGACGCCAGCCAGCGCCGGGCCTTTCGCAGAATCGTTCAACCGAATAGCACGCGTGTGCCTTCGGGCACGCTTCGTGCGGCCAACGCTTTCGAAACTCAAGCGCGGCCGGCCTTCACGTACTCCTTCTGTAATGACCGGACCGCTGCCTATACTGGCTGAGTGTCGTCCTGGCGTCATCGTTCCTGCTTCGCCGCTCGCGTACGCGCTGTTCGAACGTCCTGCCGCATCGCGCAGACCCTCGCCGCGCCGCCATCTTGCGCCGCTTTCACGAGCGCATCGACACACTCTCGCCGCATCCCGTTGCACTTCCAGGCACTGCTGTCATACCCAGGAGAACGCTCGATGCAACATCCAGTCCCCCAATCCACGAACGAACGAGACAGGGCCAAGCGCGCCGCGACGCGCGTCCCTGGCGCCGACGTCGCCTCGCAGCCGCAAATGCAAATGCAGGCCGCGCAAGCCACCGCCGACGTGCTCGCGCCGCCGCCAGCAAGAACCGGCGACGCTAGCGTCAGCTTCAATCTCACCGTCAACGGCCAGAGCCACGCGCTTTCGCTCGATCCGCGCACGACGCTGCTCGATGCGTTGCGCGAACATCTGCATCTCACCGGCACGAAGAAGGGCTGCGATCACGGTCAGTGCGGCGCATGCACGGTGCATGTGAACGGCCGCCGCGTGAACGCGTGCTTGTGTCTTGCCGCCGCGCACGACGGCGACGCCGTGACGACCATCGAAGGCATCGGCGAAGTCGAGGACATGCATCCGCTGCAGGCCGCGTTCGTCGAATGCGACGGCTATCAGTGCGGCTACTGTACGGCCGGTCAACTGATGTCGGCGGTGGCGCTGCTCGACGAACCCGTCGGCACGAGCGACGACGACGTGCGCGAAGCAATGAGCGGCAACCTGTGCCGCTGCGGCGCGTATCAGAACATCGTCATGGCGATCCAGTCCGTGCGCGGCAACAAGGCTTAAGGAGAACGCCATGGAAATGTTCACGCTTTCCCGCGCGCGCGACGTGCGCGACGCGATTGCGGCGGGCGCGTCGGCGCATACCGCGCAGCAAGGCGCGGAAGTGCGCTTTCTCGCGGGCGGCACGACGCTGCTCGACCTGATGAAGCTCAATGTCGAAAAGCCCTTGCGGATTATCGATATCAGCCGTCTGCCGCTCGATCATATCGATGCCACTGATGACGGCGGCATGCGCATCGGCGCGACCGCGCGTAATTCGGACCTCGCGCACCATCCGCTCATCAAGGAGCGCTATCCGGTGTTGTCGCAGGCGGTGCTCGCGGGCGCGTCCGTCCAGTTGCGCAACATGGCGACGACGGCCGGCAATCTGCTGCAACGCACGCGCTGCGTCTATTTCCGCGATACGGCTTCGCCCTGCAACAAGCGCGAGCCTGGCAGCGGCTGTTCCGCGATTCATGGCTTCAATCGCACGCAGGCGATTCTCGGCACGAGCGACACGTGCATTGCGAGCAATCCGTCGGACATGAACGTGGCGCTCGCCGCGCTCGAAGCGACCATCCACGTCGAAGGCGCGAAGGGCCAGCGCGCGATTCCCATCGACGCGTTCTACGTCCTGCCCGGCGACACGCCCGAGCGCGAGAACGTGCTCGAAGCCGGCGATCTCGTCACGCACGTCAGCCTGCCCGCGCCGGTGGCAGGCGCGCGTTCGGTGTACCTGAAGTTGCGCGACCGGGCGTCGTATGAATTCGCGCTGGCGTCGGCGGCGATTGTCGTCGGTGTGAAGGACGGGCGTATCGCGCATGTGCGCGTGGGACTCGGCGGCGTGGCGACGAAACCGTGGCGCTCGCGCGAAGCCGAACAGGTTCTGCAAGACGCCACGCCCGACGAAGCGAGTTTTGGCCGCGCCGCCGATGCCGCCCTCGCCGATGCGAAGCCGCAAAGCGAAAACGGCTTCAAGGTGGAACTGGCGAAGCGCTGCATCGTGCAGGCGTTGAAACTTGCCACCCAGGCATCCTGACACCGACCGAGGAACCCGCCCATGTCCACCGCACCCGACACCACGTCGTCCTTCATTGGACGACCCCAGTCGCGTATAGACGGACCGCTGAAGGTTTGCGGCCGCGCGACTTACACTTCAGACGTCGATCTGCCCGGCATGCTGGTTGCCGTGCCGGTTGGCAGCACCATCGCGAGCGGCAGGATCACATCGCTCGAATTCGCGGCCGCGCAGGCCATGCCCGGCGTGAAGCTGATTCTGCATCGCGGCAATATCGGCAAGTTGTATCGCATTCCCGGCAATTCGTTCGAAGACGGTTATACCGATGAACAACGTCCGCCCTTCGAAGACGACGTGATCCGCTATTACGGCCAGTACGTCGCGTGCGTGATTGCCGAAACCTTCGAAACAGCGAGCGCGGCGGCGGCCGCGATCAAGGTGAGCTACGACGTCACGCCGCACGACGTCAGCTCGGCCCTGACCGCCGCCGAAGAGCCGAAGGTCGCGAGCGAGCGCGGCGATGCCGCGAGTGCTTTCGACGAAGCGCCCGTGAAAATCGACGAGACCTACGTGACGCCCGTCGAAACGCACAATCCGATCGAACTGCATTCGACCATCGCGCACTGGAACGGCGACAGCTACACGTTCTACGAGACGAGCCAGGCGGTGTCGAACCATCGCGGCACGCTCGTGCAGATGCTCGGCGTGCCGAAAGAGAAAGTGCGCGTGATCTCGCGCTACCTCGGCTCGGGTTTCGGCGGCAAGCTGTGGATGTGGCCGCATTCCCTGCTCGCGGCGGTCGCGACGAAGCAGACCGGGCATCCGGTCAAGCTCGTGCTGAGCCGCAAGATGATGTTCCAGAACGTGGGACATCGGCCGACGACGCAACAGCGCGTGCGGCTCGCGGCCACGCAAGACGGCAAGCTCGTGTCGCTGCGGCATGATTTTCTGAACCACGCCGCGCTCGCCGACGAATATGCCGAAGACTGCGGCGAAGCCACGCCGCAGATGTACAGCACGGCCAATCTGCGCGTGACAGGCGGCGTCGCGAAGCGCAACGTCGGTTCGCCCACGTCGATGCGCGGTCCAGGCGCGGTGCCCGGTCTCTACGCACTCGAATCGGCGATGGATGAACTGGCGGTCGCCTTGAAGATCGATCCGGTGGAATTGCGGCTGCGTAACGAACCCACCGTCGATGAAAGCAGCGGCTTGCCGTTCTCGTCACGGCATCTCGTCGAATGTCTCAAGACTGGCGCGGAGAAATTCGGCTGGGCGAAGCGCACGCCCGAGGTCGGGTCCATGAAGCGCGATGGCTTGACGCTCGGTTGGGGCGTCGGCGCATGCAGTTGGCCTGGCTTGCGCTTCTCGGCGGAAGCGGCGGTCGATCTGCGCGCGGACGGCACGGCGCGGGTTGCGTGCGGCACGCAGGATATCGGCACCGGCACGTACACGATCCTCGCGCAGCTGGTGGCCGAGCACACGGGCATTGCGCTACGCAAGATCGAAGTCGGTCTCGGCGATACGGCCTTGCCCATCGGCCCCATTTCCGGCGGCTCGGCGGCGACGGCATCCGTGATTCCGGCGGTGTCGGATGCCGTGCGCGCGGCGGTGAAGATCGTGCTCACACGTGCATCGCAGGCGGAAGGATCGCCGTTCGCGGGCGCGAAGCCGGACGATCTCGCGTTGAGTGGCGCACGCGTGCATCGCAAGAACGAATCGGCGGAAAGCGGCGTGCCTTATACGCGGATTCTCGAGTTGTCGAACATGCATGCGGCATCGGGGAGCGGCAGCGCAAAAGGCGGCTTCGACGATCCACTCAAGAAGAAGTGGTCGATTCACTCGTACGGCGCGCATTTCGCCGAAGTGACCTGGGACGCGGCGACGGCGCGCTTGCGCGTGAGCCGCGTGGTGACGGTGATCGACGGCGGCAAGATTCTCAATCCGCGCGCGGGACGCAATCAGGTGGAAGGCGCGGTGGTGATGGGCGTCGGCATGGCGCTCTTCGAGCATACGATCTACGACGAGCGCAGCGGCGCGCCGATCAACAGCAATTTCGCGGATTACGTCGTCGCCACCAACGCGGATACGCCGAAGCTCGACGTCACCTTCCTCGATCATCCGGACACCATCTTCAACGAACTCGGCGCACGCGGGATCGCGGAGATCGGGCTTGCCGGGATCGCGGCGGCGATCACGGGCGCGGTCTATCACGCAACCGGCGTGCGGGTGAGAAAGCTGCCGGTGATGATCGAGGACTTGCTGGAAGCGGCTGTGTGAGTCGATGCACGGTGAGGCCCGGTCTTTCGAGACCGGGCCTTTTCCTTGGCCTTCGATCGGAGGAAAACAAGCAGGCCGTACAATCGATGAAGTGACTCCTGCCCGAAAACTCTAAACGTCCAATCTTCAAACGTGCCCTCGATCCGCCCCGACAATCTTTCCGACGACGAACTCAACCAGCTCGACGACTTCCTCGCATCCGTTGGTCCGAACGCGATGAACGTCGAGATGGTCGATGGCTTCTTCGCTGCCCTGGCGTGTTGCCCCGACCTCATCAAGTCCAGCGAATGGTTTCCTGAAATCTGGAACACCGATTTCGAGTTCGATAGCGAACGGCAGGCAACCGAGATCACCGGATTGCTGATACGCCACTGGAATGTCGTCGTGGGCGAACTGGCGCGCACGCTCGATAGTTCGCATCATTACGAGCCTGTGCTCGAAGAAGACGAGAGCGGCGTGGCGAACGCGAACGACTGGGCGCATGGCTTCATCCGTGGCGTCGGCATGCGTGCCGAAAGCTGGAGCAGCCTGCTCAGGGACGACACGCGCGCGCGTTTGCTGGCTCCCGTGCTGGCCTTGCATCACGAACACGACGACAACCGCACCTTGCAGTCGCTTTCCATCGAAAACGAAACGCGCGATGGACTAATCGGCCAGATGTGCGAGAACCTGAGCACGATCTACCGGTTCTTCGAGCCGCAGCGAAAGGCGCGGGCAGCCGGTCTCTCTCCCATGCCATTGAAGCGGCTGGAGCCGAAAGTCGGACGCAACGACCCGTGCCCGTGCGGCAGCGGCCGCAAGTACAAGCAGTGCTGCGGCGGCAATCTTCCGACGCTGCATTGATGCGCGGGCCAATCGTCTTCCGGCGCCGTTGCGTACGCACCGGAAGGCGTTCCGTATGAAGCCCGCAGCGCCCACGCTTGCCGTTTCGAACAGCGACCCGCCGTCAATCCGCGCTACCATATTGCCCAGCCCGCCCAAAAACCCCTGAAGCATCGTTCAGCCGGAGTGCCCATGACCGACATGACCCAACAACACGGCCTCAAGGTCGCCACGAGTCTCGCCAAGTTCGTCGAAGAAGAAGCCATTCCCGGCACGGACGTCGATACTGCTTCCTTCTGGAAAGGCTTCGACGCCCTGGTGCACGATCTCGCACCGAAGAACCGCGCGTTGCTCGCCGAGCGCGACCGCCTGCAGACCGAACTCGACAACTGGCATCGCGGCAATCCTGGCCCGGTGCGCGACCTGCGCGCGTATCGCAAGTTTCTGGAAGAGATCGGCTATATCGTGCCCGCGCCTGCCAGCGTGCGCGCAACGACCGCCAATGTCGATCGCGAAATCGCCGAACAGGCCGGTCCGCAACTCGTCGTGCCGCTGTCGAATCTGCGCTATGCGCTCAACGCCGCGAACGCACGCTGGGGCAGTCTGTATGACGCGCTGTATGGCACCGATGCCATCGACGAAAGCGACGGCGCCGAGCGCACGGCCGAGTTCAATCCTAAGCGCGGCGCGAAAGTAATCGCGTATGCACGCGCCTTTCTCGACGACAATGCGCCCCTCGCGCACGGCTCCCATGCCGACGCCACGAAGTACAGCATCGAACAGGGCAAGCTCGTCGTCACGCTGAAGGACGGCAAGAGCCGCCTCGCGAACCCCGAACAGTTCGCGGGCTTTCAGGGCGATGCCAGCGCGCCCCACGCCATCCTCCTCAAGCATAACGACCTGCATGTCGAAATTCAGATCGACGCCGATCATCCCATCGGCAAGACGGATGGCGCGCATGTCAAGGACCTGCTGATGGAAGCGGCGGTGAGCACGATCATCGATTGCGAAGATTCGGTGGCCGCCGTCGATGCCGCGGACAAGACCGCGCTCTATCGCAACTGGCTCGGTCTCATGCAGGGCAATCTCGCCGAGCAGGTGACGAAGAACGGCAAGAGCTTCACGCGCAGCCTGAACCCCGACCGCGAATACACCGCGCCCGACGGCTCGACGCTCAAGCTGCATGGCCGCTCGCTCCTCTTCATCCGCAACGTCGGGCATTTGATGACCAACCCCGCCGTGCTCGATCGCGACGGCAACGAGATTCCCGAAGGCATTCTCGACGCGGTGATGACCACGCTCGGCGCGCTGCACGACCTCAAGAACAAGATCAACTCGCGCACGGGCTCCATCTATATCGTCAAGCCGAAGATGCACGGTCCCGCCGAAGTGGCGTTTTCGGACGAGCTTTTCACGCGCGTCGAGGACCTGCTTGGCTTGCCGCGTCATACCATCAAGATGGGGATCATGGACGAGGAACGCCGCACCAGCGTGAACCTCAAGGCATGTATCGCGGCGGCGGGCGCGCGCGTCGCGTTCATCAACACGGGCTTTCTGGATCGCACCGGCGACGAAATGCATTCGTCGATGGAAGCCGGCCCGATGATGCGCAAGGGCGACATGAAGTCGTCCGCTTGGATTGGCGCATACGAGCGTAACAACGTGCTCGTCGGGCTGAACACCGGCTTGCGCGGCCGCGCTCAGATCGGCAAGGGCATGTGGGCGATGCCCGATCTCATGCACGCCATGCTGCAGCAGAAAATCGCGCACCCGAAGGCGGGCGCGAACACGGCGTGGGTGCCTTCGCCCACGGCGGCCACGCTGCATGCGCTGCATTATCATCAAGTCGATGTGCAGCACGTTCAGCAGGACATGGAGAGCATCGACTACGACGGCGTGAAGAACGAACTGCTGGATGGCCTGCTGACCATTCCGGTGGTCGACAAGCCGAGCTGGTCGGAAGACGACATCAAGAGCGAGATCGAGAACAACGCACAGGGCATTCTCGGTTATGTGGTGCGCTGGGTCGATCAGGGCGTGGGCTGTTCGAAGGTGCCGGACATTCACGATGTCGGCCTGATGGAAGACCGCGCCACCCTGCGCATTTCGAGCCAGCACATTGCGAATTGGCTGCGGCATGGCATCGTCACGGAAGAGCAGGTGAGACAAACGCTGGAACGCATGGCCGCCGTGGTGGACCAGCAGAACGAAGCAGACCCGCATTATCGTCCTATGGCGCCGGCATTCGACAGTTCGTATGCGTTCAAGGCGGCGTGCGCGCTGGTGTTCGAGGGTCGTACGCAGCCTAGTGGGTATACGGAACCGTTGTTGCATAAGTTCCGGCTGGCAGCCAAGCAGACGGCTTGAGTTGCTTTGGATGAAGGGCCGCTTGGCGGTCCTTCGTCGATTAGTCACTTACGCAACGAGAGTTCGGCTGAAGGTACTTAGGTTGCATTCATCGGCGTCAGACCTTGTTCAAAAGCGGTCGACGCTATCGACGCATGGCGCCCCGAAGCGCTCGCCCGCGATTTCCCCTTAAGCCCATCCGATCATGATGAACTTGATGCATTGGCGTTTGCTGGTGGCCGTGGCGGATGCGCGATCTGTCTCGAAGGCCGCCGCACAGGTCGGCGACTTCGGTGTGGCGGACGCCTACCTTTACACGATACTGTCGTGGCTGCCGCACTTCTCAATAGACATCGAGCGCTGGAAGTCGCTCGCACGCTTTGTGGACCGGATCGGCGCACGCCCTGCGGTGAAGGCCGCGCTTGCCGCTGAAGGGGCGTCGCCCGTCGTATGACGCGCGCATCGCGCTCGGATCCGGTGAAAGAATTGAGATCCGGCGATCCATCCAAAAGCGGCAGACAGCCGAAACGTCAGCCACATAAACCCACAACTACTGCTCCGACCAGAGCTTCCCTGCCGTCGCCCAATTCTCGCGCTTCACATCCGTCAGAATGATATCCACGGAGCCCGGCTCGCAGCCGAGCGTCTCGCAAGTCGTACGCGTGATCGCCTCGACGAACTTGCGCTTCTCTTCCGCCGTGCGGCCTTCGAACAGTTGAATATTGAATGTCGGCATGCCGTTGATCTCCTTTGAGTTGAACCTTCATTCCCGATACGACGGGTCGATGCGCTCGAGCTTGCGCAGCAGCGCAGGCCATTCGAGTGCGCCTTCGATCGCATCGTCATCGTGCAATTGTGCGGCCGTGCGCGCGACGACATCCGGATTCGGCACGATCATCTTGCCCACGCCCGCCAGCGCGCGCAGCTGAATATCGCACGCCTTCACGAGCATATCCATCAGCACGTAAGCCTCGGCGATGGTGCGCCCAAGCGTAAGCGGCCCGTGATTGCGCAAGAGCATGGCGCGATGCGCGCCGAGACTCGCAACCAGCCGCTCGCCTTCCGCCGGCGAAAACGCGAGGCCTTCGTAATCGTGGTACGCCAGGTGCCCGTGAAAGCGCATGGCATGTTGCGAGCCGGGCAGCAAGCCGTGCGGTTGCGCGGAGACGGCGATCGCTTCGCGCACGTGAAGATGCATCACGCAAACGGCATCGGCACGGGCGGCGTGCACCGCGCCATGCAGCGCGAAGCCGGTCGCGTTCACGGGATGCGCGCTCGCGCCGATCACGTTGCCATCGATATCGATCTTGACGAGATTCGACGCCGTGACTTCGTCGAAGGAAAGCCCAAACGGGTTGATCAGGAAGCGGCCGGGCTCGCCGGGAACGCTTGCCGAGATGTGCGTATAGACGACATCGTCCCAGCCGTTGAGCGCGACGAGCCGATACGCCGCCGCCAGATCGGCGCGCGTCGCCGCTTCGGCCGCCGAACGCGGTCCGCTTTCCGCGATGCGGCGCTCAGGCGTGTGGGTGAACGACATGTGAGTCTCCTTTATCGACGAGAGCGGGCGCTGCCTGCATGCGATGCGACTTGTCCGTATGCGCCTCGAGACGGCGCGCCATGCAAAGCACCGTCCACGACGCCAGCACGAAAGGCGCGGTCAACGCGGCGACGCCCAGGCAATCGATCACGCGCTCGAACAACACCGATGCAACGATCGCCAGCAGCGCATAGCGGCCGCCGAGCGGCGCGGCGGCCAGCGCCGCGAGCGCCGCATTGAAACCGCATGCACCGGAGAGCGCGACGGCATCGCTTGCGCCGCCGAGTGCGTGCAGAAACGCGCCGAGTCCGCTGCCCGCGAGCGCCCACGCCGCACGCGACGGCCCGGCGGCAAACAGCCCGATTGCGATGAGCGCACCGGCCAGCGCGCCGGTCGCGAAGACAATCGGCGCGAGGCCCGCGAAAGCCGCCTCCAGCATGGAAACGAAGCCCGTCGCGACGGGCGGAATCGCGCCTGTATCGCCGCGCCCGGCCAGAAACGGAAGCCAGCACCAGGTCACGATGATCGCCGGGCTGGAGAAGATCGGCAAGCCAAAGCGCATGAGTCTGCCGGCGAGCGTGGGGGCGATGAGCGTCGCGGCCATCGCCGCGACAATGGCCACAGCCGCCGCCTGCGATGCATCGCCGATAAACGTGAACGCCGCGAGCGCGGCCAATGCGCCGTTGAAACCGTAGAGATCGTCGCGCATGGCGGGTGAATCCGCGTCTTGCGTGATGACGGTAATGACGTTGCCCGTCAACGCGCCGATAAGCAGACCGCACGCGAGCCGGGGATTTGCGCACAGCAGCGCGACGAAGATGCAGACGCCCGTCGCGGCATTGCGCTGCAGGACGATTTGCCCGATGCTGCGGGCAAAGCTCGTGATTTGATCGCCGAAACTGGCGTTGGTTTGGATGGCGGCGGACATGCGTGGCGGCGGAAACGGCTTGAGGAGCCGCCAGCATAAGACAAGGTGCGCGCGCCGTGCGACGGCGGGCCGTATAGCGGGTATGCGACTGCCGCGCTCGAAGAAGGCGAGCGCGGCGACGTGAAACTTAATTGAACGCCATGGGAACGAGCGGCGTGGCGTCGCCACCGGGGTTCGCCAACGAGAGGTCTGAACTCATCTTGACGATTTCCGTGACGTTCTCACGGAAATTAGGGTGGCTTTCCCATGTGATATAGCTCGCGTCCAGCACGGCGGACATGGTGAGAAGGGTAAAAGCGATCTTTTCTACGACAACGAAGCGGCGGCCCATGGCAAGTTCCCCAAAATTTACCAATCATTGTAACAGAACCTAGGGTTTTCCCGTAAGGGTCGTGTTGCAATGCCGCAAATCGGCCGCCGTCGCTCGTCTTGCCTTCCGGCCCGATTACAGGGATGCCTCGAGAATCGCCGTGTAGTCTTCCGTCGATGCCTCGCGCGGATTCGTCTTATGACTGTGGTCCTTCAGCGCGCCCGCGATGATGCGCGGGAACAATTCGCGCGTCACGCCGAGATCGGACAAACCGCGCGGCAGTCCGAGCGTCGCGGTCATCGCGCGGATGGCCTCGCCGACTTCATCGCCGGATGCGAGGCCCATTGCCTGCGCGATGCGCGAAAGCTTGCCCTCTTCCTGCATGGTCGGCGCGCTGCTGTTGAACGCGATGACCGCCGGCAAGAAAATGGCGTTTAGCGTGCCGTGATGCAGCTTCGGGTTGATGCCGCCGAGCGAGTGCGACAAGCTGTGCACACAGCCGAGACCCTTCTGGAAAGCAAGCGCGCCCTGCATCGACGCGCTCATCATGTTCCAGCGCGCCACGCGGTCGGCGGGATTGCGCGTCGCGCGTTCGATATGCCGCCACGCGCGCCACAAGCCGTCGAGCGCGATGCCGTCGGCGGGTGCGTTGAACACCGGCGCCATGAAGGTTTCGAGACAGTGCGCCACGGCGTCCATGCCGGTGGCGGCGGTCATTAGCGGCGGCAGGCCGAGCGTGAGTTCGGGGTCGCAGATGGCGACTTTTGGCACGACATAAGGCGAGATCACGCCGACCTTGCGGCCATCGTCGAGAATCAGGATCGCGCCGCGACCCACTTCGCTGCCGGTGCCCGCCGTCGTCGGAATGGCGATGACCGGCGCGGTCGCCGCCGTGATGCGCGCAAGGCCGCCTTCGATCACCGCGAAACTTTGCAGCGGACCTTCGTGGGTTGCGCAAACGGCCACGCCCTTCGCCAGATCGATGGACGAACCGCCGCCTGCCGCGATCACGCCGTCGCAATCGTTCTCGCGATACATCGCCACCGCCGCGCGCACGGCCGCTTCGTTCGGATTCGGCGGCGTCGCGTCGAATACCGGCGCGGGCGTTTGCGCGCCCAGCGCATCGACGACTTTATCGAGCAGACCGGCTGCGCGAATGCCTGCATCGGACACGATCAGCGGGCGTTTGATGCCGAAGCGTTCGCACTCTCCCGCAAGCAGGCGCAACGCGCCGAAGTCGAACTGAATCTGCGTGATGTAGTTGATGAGGGACATGGTGACTGAGGAAAGGTTATATGGAGCGAAGCGCGCCGCGGTGGTGGTCGAGTATACGTCGGAGAACTTCGCGGCGATACTGACGACAATTGATACCGCTATAACTTTTACTCAACCCTCGCGGCCATGACGCCCAGCATCGACTCGATCATCTCCCGCCTGCATGTCAAACAGTTGCGGCTTCTCATCGCGCTCGAAGAACGCGGCTCGCTGCTCGGCGCGGCAAGGCAACTCGCGCTCACGCAACCGGGCGCGAGCAAGGCGCTCCATGAAATCGAAACCACCTTCGGCGCGCCGCTATTCGTGCGGACCAATCGCGGGCTCGAACCCAACGCGATCGGCCATTGCGTGATCCGCTATGCGCGGCTCATTCATACGGACCTGGCGCATTTGCGTGAAGAGATCGTCGGCATCATGCGTGGATACGGCGGGCGCGTGGCGGTCGGCGTCATCATGGGCGCGGTGCCGCTCGTGACCGATGCGATCACCGAAGTCGCCACGCGTCAGCCGGAGATGTCGGTGGAAATCGTGGAAGATACGAGCGCGACGTTGCTGAGTCTGATCGATGCCGGCCGGCTCGATCTCGCCGTGTGCCGCACGAGCGTGAGTCAGACGCCGTATCTCTACGACAGCGCGATCGTGCAGGACGAGACGCTCGCGGTCATCGCCAATACGGAGCATCCCTTGGCGAAGAGAAAGCGCGTGGCCTTGAAGGATCTGGCGAAGCACCGGTGGGTCGTGTATCGCGCGAACATGCCCATGCGCCTCTTGCTCGAACGCGAGTTTCACGATGCAGGCCTGCGTTTTCCCGCGCATCTGCTCGAAACCACATCTGCGTTCGCGACGCTTTCTCTGCTACAGAAAAACCCGTCGCTAGTGGCGCTGGTGTCCGTGGATGTCGCGCGCTTTTGCACGGCGCATGGCATCGTCTGCACCTTGCCGCTTGCATTGTCGTCGCGTAGCGAGCCTTACGAACTGGTCACGCGGCGCGACGCGCCTCTGTCTCCCGGCGTGCGTCTTTTGATGCAGGCGATCGAAGAAGCCGGCCGCGCGTGAACAGGAATCAGACGCTGCCGAGCGACGAAAGATACGGCGGAAGATCGGGCTGCCTCAAGCGCCGGATGATCTCGAAGCGCAGCATCCACCGTGTATCCGCTTCGCCGATGTGCTCCTGTAAGGTCTGCGCCGCGCGTTCGGGCTTGCCGGCGAGAATGTCGTCGATGATGCGCAGATGCTCCGTGAAGGCATCGCTGATGAGCTGATCGGGAATCTGCAGATACGGGTCGCTCAAATAGCGCGTCGGCACGAACAGCACATGCGTACGCTGCAGCGCAAACACGATCTCCTTGTTCGGGCAATGTGCGAGCAGGTCGATATGCAGGTCTGTTTCCGCCATGTCCATTTCGGCGCCGCCGCGATGCGTGGCCTCGATCGCGCCGATGAGCCGCTCGCGCACGCCTTCGAGAAATTCGCGCGAAACAAGCGGCGCGGCATGCACCAGCGCGGTCGGTTCGAGCAAACGGCGCATTTCGAAGAGATGCCCAATACGCGCCTCGGTCACCTGTTCGGCAATCCAGTGTCCATTGCGGTCCTGCGACAGCGCGCCCACGCTATGCATGCGCGCCATGACGCCGCGCGCCACGGTGCGGCTCACGTCGAAGTACTGCGCCAGCGCTTCCTCGGTGATACGCACCGAGCCGAACAGCACGCGCGTACAGAGTTCGCGCTCCAGATCGGCATACATGCGCTGCCATTGGGGCTCGTTAGTGAGTTCGACCTTGTCGAGCACGGCCGCCTTGCCCGCGCGTTCCGCCGATGCCGTTCCCGCCACGCGATACCCGCGCCCTTCGCTCTCGACGATGATCTTGTCAGCACACAACGCCGCAAGCGCAATACGCGCAGGCGAGCGGCTGATGCAAAAAGACTTCGCGACCTGCGCTTCGAGCAGCTTTTCTCCAGGTGCGATACGTCCGTCCTCGATCATCTCGCGTAACAGCCGGTAAGTGCGATGCTGGATGGAGCCGCCTGCATCGAGCGGCGGGGTATCGGCGGCATTCGTCGCGTAGGTGTTCAACTGGCTCATGTGTTCTTCGTGCAGATTCGATCAATGCTCAACCATACCCCAGCACGTATGCGCCGTCACCGCATGAATTCGGCGATGGCGTCGTTCAGCTGCGCCGCCGCCTGAGGGTCCGCTTCCGAGGCCATCATGTGCCCGCTCGTGCAGGGCAGCCGCAGCAAGGTCGCTTGCGGAATGTGCTCCGCGGCCCAGACGCCCGCTTCAACGGGATTGTAGAGATCGAGCGCGGGCACGCAGACGAGCGTGGGTGCCGCGATCGCGGCCAGCGCCTTTGCGGTGTCGCCATCGAAGCCGGGGGTGGTGCCGACATCGTGGGTATCGTAGGCATGCGACTGCGCAATCCAGTCGAGCGGATCGGCGCGCTGCGTCGCCCACCATGCGGCGCGCGCATCGAGCCAGGCGTATGTGCCGCCCGCTTTCGCGGCGTCATCGGCGAAGCGTTCGGGCGTACGCATGGCGATGATCTGCATCACCGCGAGCCACGCGCTCCAGTCTCCGTTCGACTTAGAAAGCGCGCTGCGTCCCGCATGATTGATCGCCTGCGACCAGGGCGTGGTCTTCGCCATCGGCGTTAGCGCGACGAGCTTGCGCATGAAGCGCGGAAACGTCACGCCCCACTGCAACGCCTGCATGCCGCCCATCGACGCGCCGACCACGGCGGCCACTTCATCGATGCCGAGATGATCGAGCAGCGCCTTCTGGCTCTTCACCATGTCGCGGATGGTGAAGCGCGGAAAGCGCTCGCCGCCCTGGCTC
Organism: Caballeronia sp. GAWG2-1; assembly: GCF_023631405.1. Classification (NCBI taxonomy): domain Bacteria; kingdom Pseudomonadati; phylum Pseudomonadota; class Betaproteobacteria; order Burkholderiales; family Burkholderiaceae; genus Caballeronia; species Caballeronia sp. GAWG2-1. The sequence goes on along the minus strand of NZ_JALQDD010000038.1, from coordinate 3,323 downwards.
AACGCATTGGAAGGCGAAGTCGACAAGCCATTGCCGAGCGCATCCACGACGATGATGTTCACCCTTTGCGGGTCGAAGGCACGCGCCTCGCCGATCAGAAAGTCCAGCCGATGATGCGTGCTGCCGATCGCGCACAAGCCCAATACCACGGGCCGTGCGCGGTCGCCGATATCGCCGTGCACGACGTAGGACACGAGCAGATCGTCTATATGTTCGCCCGATTCCAGCGCGAAGCGCCCGAGCGTCGCGCTGCGATGCGGCGCGTCGATCCAGCCGGGTTGCATGTCGGGATGACGCATGACGTTCGCTCAGAATTCGATGACCGCGCGCAGCTCCGCGCCGGTGGCGAGCCTTTGCAAGCCGTCGTTGATATCGGCAAGCGCGATATGCGACGTCACGTACTCGTCGAGTTTCAGCGAGCCGTCGAGATACGCTTTGGCGAGCATCGGAAAGTCGCTGGCCGGGTTCGCGCCGCCGTAGCTCGAACGTACGATCTGTTTCTCGCCCATGAGGCTCGCCCAACGAAACGATGCCTCTTCTTCCGCCGGCAGCTTGCCGAGCCACACGACATGCGCGCCGGGCCTTGCAAGCTCCACGCTTGTCCGCAGCGATGCGCGATTGCCCGCAGCCTCGAATACGTAATCCGCGCCGCGTCCCTGGGTCAGATCGGCATGCGCGGCAGCGAGGTTGTCGTCGGCTGAAAGCGCGTGAGTGGCGCCGACCGCGCGCGCGAGATCGAGCTTGTCCGACGAGCGATCCACCGCGATGATGCGCGCCGCGCCCGCGAGCCGCGCGCCCTGCACCGCCGACAAGCCGACCGCGCCGCAGCCGATTACCGTCACGGTACTGCCCGGCTCGACCTTCGCGACATTCAGCGCCGCGCCCACGCCCGTCATCACGCCACAGCCGATGAGACACGCGCGGTCGAACGGCATCTCGTGGGGCACCTTCACCGCACACTCTTCCGACACCACGCACAACTCCGCGAAGCTGCCCGAATACATCAACTGATGCACGGGCGCGCCATCGTCGAGAAAGAGGCGAGGCGTGCCATCGAAATGGAACGACTGCGCCGCGTGATCGCGATACGCCTGGCAGAGAATCGAAAGCTTGCGCGCACAGTAAAAGCACGCGCCGCAATGAGGATTCCACGACGTGACGACATGGTCGCCCACCTTCACGCCGCGCACTGCGTTGCCCGCCCATTCGACGATACCCGCCGCTTCGTGTCCCGGCACGAACGGAAGCGGCGTGCGCAAGTCGCCGCGCACCGCTTCGAGATCGGTATGGCACAGGCTCGTCGCCTTCACGCGCACGATCACATCCGTGTCGGCCAGATTGCCGAGCGTGACGCGCCTGATCTGCAAGGGCTCGCCTTTACGCTCCAAGACCGCTGCTTCGAATTTCGTGTTCGTCATGCGTCTAGCGTCGTCCGGTTGCGGTTTGTCCCGCGCCCTTGTAGAGAATGTTCAGGTTGCGCTCGCCGATCTGCTGATGCAGCGCGACGAACGCCGGGTCCAGTTCCTCGGTCGGACGCGGCTCGTGCTCGAAGGTGTTGTACGTATCGATGCCGCGCACGAGCGTGGCGCTGTCCTCGCCTTCGAGCTGGCGCACGTAAGTCGGGATATAGCGGATGGCATAGCCGATGCGCCGCTTGTCCGAATGGTTGGGCGGCGAGCCATGCACGATTCGCACATGATGAAGCGACATCTCGCCCGGCGCGAGTTCGATCGATACCGCCTGCGCTTCATCCACTTCCACCGCGACTTCCTGCCCGCGTGTGAGCAGATTGTGCTCGTTGAAGGTATCGCGATGCGGCATCTGGTCGAGCAGATGCGTGCCCGGCACGACCTGCATCGCACCGTTCGAACGGTTGCTCTCCGAAAGCGCGACCCACGCGGTCACGACATCGGGCTTGGACAAACCCCAATACGTCGAGTCCTGATGCCACGACACGTAAGCCGGGTCGCGCGCGTTCTTGATGAAGAAGCTGCTTGCCCAGACCAGCAGATTCTCGCCGTAGAGATCGTCGATTGCATCGACTACCTTGTCGTTGCGCACGAGATCGTTGAGCCACGGAAACAGCAGATGGCTCTTTACGTTGAGCGCCTTCTTCGCGAACGAACTTTTCTCGTGCTCGAAGTCCTCCAGGCGCTTGCGCAGTTCGAGCGCGGTCTCTTCGGACATCACGCGAATGGGCGCGACATAGCCGTGTCGCTGGAAATGTTCAACCTGTTGCGGGGTCAATGCCTTCAGCATGATGCGAGTCTCCTTTTTTCCGTGATTCAAGCAACCTGCATGCGCACCGGTGTTTCCAGCGCGCCGCGCCCGGAGGTAAAGCCGCCTGAGCGCAATACGCGGCCGTCTATCGCGCGTGCATCAGTGACGCCTGCGAGGGCCATCGTCATATCGAGTTCATCGCGGATGATTTCGAGCGCACGTGTCACGCCCGCTTCACCTTCCGCGCCGAGTCCATACAGAAATGCGCGGCCTATGTACACGCCGCGCGCGCCGCAAGCGAGCGCTTTCAACACGTCTTGTCCCGAGCGGATGCCACCGTCCATGTGCAGTTCGATATCGCCATGCACGGCTTCTGCGATACGCGGCAGCATGGAAATGCTCGAAGGCGCGCCGTCCAGTTGACGCCCGCCATGATTCGAAACGATGAGCGCGTCCGCGCCGATATCGCGGGCAATGCGCGCGTCTTCCTCGTCGAGGATGCCCTTCAGGATGATCGTGCCGCCCCACTGCTTGCGCACCCAGTCGATGTCCTGCCACGTGAGCGTCGGGTCGAACTGCCGCGCGGCCCAGTCGGCCATCGACGCGATGCCCGTCACGCCCGGCGCATGTCCGACGATATTGCCGAAGGTGCGGCGCGGCGTGCCCAGCATGCCCGCACACCAGCGCGGATAGCGCGACAGATGCGCGAGGTTGCGCAGCGTGAGCTTTGGCGGCGCGGACAGACCGTTACGTTTGTCCTTATGGCGCTGGCCTTGAATCTGCAAGTCGAGCGTGAGGACGAGCGCGGAACACCCGGCAATTTTCGCGCGATAAATCAGGTCCGCAATGAAACCGCGGTCCTTCATCATGTAGAGCTGAAACCAAAAAGGCTTCTGCGTATGCGCGGCGACGTCCTCGATCGAGCAGATGCTGACCGTCGATAACGTGAACGGCACACCGAAGCGCGCGGCCGCGCGCGCCGCGAGAATCTCGCCATCCGCGCGTTGCATGCCGGCGATGGGCGGGGGGGGGATTGGGACCCGCCGCGCAAACCGGGTTACAGCGATAGGCGTCGTGTGTTTTGGCTCGCTGTAAACCACCCG